>DATDKF010000163.1:0-34364 GCA_036520135.1 Solirubrobacteraceae bacterium | reverse complement strand
CGACGAGCTCGCGCAGGTACTCCTTCTCGGACTTGCCGTCCGGGCAGTCGAAGCGCGGGATCAGCTGCTTGCCGAGCTCGATCTCGACGTTGCAGCGGTCGGCGATCTCCAGCGTCGCGGCGACGGCGCCGGGCATCGCGGCGAACGAGTCCGCCATCTCCTCGGTGGACTTGAGGAAGAACTCGTTCGTCTCGAAGCTCATCTTCGGCTGCGCGAGCGTCGATTTCGTCTGCACGCACAGCAGCGCCGCATGGTGGTGATAGTCCTCCCGGCGCAGGTAGTGAACGTCGGCGGTCGCGACGAGCGGGCGCCCCATCTCGTGCGCGAACCGCGTGATCGCCTCGTTGACCTGCTCCTGCTCAGCGAGCCCGTTGCGCTGGACCTCGAAGTAGACGTCCTCGGGCCCGAACACCTGGACGAGCTCGTCGAGGTGGGCACGCGCCTGCGCGGCCTTGCCCTGGACGATCCGCTGGCTGGAGCGCGACGCGAGGCAGCCCGTGAGACAGATCACGCCGTCGGCGTGGCGCTCGAGCAGCTCGAGGTCGACCCCCGGCCTGCCGCGGTGCAGGCCCTCCAGGAAGCCGACGCTGGAGAGCTTGACCAGGTTCTTGAGCCCCTCGCCGGTCTCGGCCAGCAGCGTGAGGTGGTTGCGCTCGATCTTCGGCTCGCGGCTGTGGCGGTCGTCGACGAAGTAGGCCTCGAGCCCGACGATCGGCTTGATGCCCTGCTTCCGGGTGGCCTTGTAGAGCTCGACGGCCCCGTTCATCACGCCGTGGTCGGTGAGCCCGAGCGCGGGCTGGCCGAAGCTCGCGGCCCGCTCGGCGAGCTTGTCGATCTTGCACGCGCCGTCGAGCAGCGAGTACTCGGAGTGGACGTGGAGGTGGGCGCAACCGGGTGCGGACACGGGCCGACAACCCTACGAACTCCGTCGGACGATCCGAGGGTTGACTCCCCGGAGCGTGCGCGACTAACGTCGAACGATGGTTGGAAGGGTGGCCGACCAATGAGCGTCCAGTCGATTCGGCGGACGACCGCCGCAAGCACCGTCGCGGAGGAGCTGCGTGACGCGCTCCTCTCGGGGATGTTGCCACCGGGCACACGGCTGCCGGTGGGCGACGTCGCCGACCGCGTCGGCGCCGACGCCCACGTGGTGCGGACGGCGCTGCGCGAGCTGGAGCGCGACGGGCTGGTCGTGCACTCCCTGCACCGGGGCGTCGAGGTGCCGCGGATCACGCAGGACGAGCTGCGCGACCTCTACGTGGCGCGGCGCGTGTACGAGACCGCGGGTCTTGAGGCCATGCTGCGGCGGCGGCCCGTGGACGTCAGCTGGCTCTCCGCGGCCGTGGAGCGCATGGGCGAGGCGGCGATCGCCGACGACGGCCGCGCCGTGGTCGAGGCCGACATGGCGTTCCACCTGGCGATCGTGGCCGCCGCGGGCTCGCGGCGGCTGACGCGGTCCGCCCAGGCCGCGGTGATGGAGCTG
Organism: Solirubrobacteraceae bacterium; assembly: GCA_036520135.1. Classification (GTDB taxonomy): domain Bacteria; phylum Actinomycetota; class Thermoleophilia; order Solirubrobacterales; family Solirubrobacteraceae; genus DASSUW01. The sequence goes on along the minus strand of DATDKF010000163.1, from coordinate 32,881 downwards.
CGGCTGATCCTCTCGGTGGCCGACCGAGCGGCCGACGACATGCCGGCGCTCGTGGCCGACCACCAGCACCTCGTCGAGGTCATCCGCGGCGGCCACCTCGCCGAGGCGTCCTCCACGCTGTACGACCACCTCGCGCGCGGCGAGGTCCTCGCCCGCGCCGTCACGTCCGGGGTCTGACCTCTCGTCAGCCGTTGGCGCGTGCGCGCTGAGTCCAGACGTGCATGAGCGCGACGGCAGAGCGATCGCCGCGGATGCACGGACGCTGCCCGGGCGGCACGAACTCTTCGCGCAGAAGCTTCGCGAACGTGTCGCGGGACATCTCCACGGTGGCCACCGGGGGCGGGTCCGGCGGGGTCTTGGAGGCGGTCAGGCCCGCGCCGCCGTTCGCGGTCAGGTACCACGTCTCGGGCCGGTCGCCCTCGACGTGCTGGGCAACCGTGAACGTGTGCCCGCGGGTCCAGCTCGGGTGGACCGCGTAGGCGAAGGCGCGGTAGACGAGCTCTGGGTCGAGCGCGGCGCCGGCGCGAGCCGCGTCCGTGAGCGTGGCGGTGCTCGTCTGGAGCGGTGCGAGGGCCTTCACGCGCCGCTTGCGGCCGCGCACGCGCACCGGGCCGAAGAAGCGGCCGATCCGGTGATCGACGCCCGCCAGCAGCTCGGCCAGGATCAGCGGGTCGGCGGTGAGGTGGAACTCGGCGTCGGGCCGGCCGCGGGGGGCGCCAAGCGTGACGACCGTCGCCCGCCCGGCCGCGATCGCGATCCCGTAGGTGCCGAAGCCGGCGATCGTGAGGTCGTAGCCCAGCGGCCCCTCGATCGCCGCTCCCTGGGCGGGGAGCAGCGCCGCGAGCAGCCGGCCGGCGAGGGCCGGGTCGTCGTGGGCGAGCTTGACGATCGCGCCGCGCAGCAGCGGGTAGTCGCGCCGATGGGTCCCGATCATCAGCCCGCGCGCCGGCGGCTTCGCGGCGGGGATGACCTTCGGACCGGCGGGCACCGGCGCGACGTCCGGCACCGGAGTGGTCTCGGCGGGCGCCGCGACGACGCGTGACGACGACCACAGCGCGCCCGGCGCGGGGGCGGGCGGCGGTTCCTTGGGCGCCGGTCCGGCGCCGGCTGGAGGTTGGGGTGGCGTCCATTCGACGTACGGCTCCGCGTCGGGCGCCGGGGGCTCGACCTCGACGGCGTCGCCCGCGAAATTGGGCGGCGCCCATTCCACGTCGGCGTCCGGCTTGCCGTCGCGACGCGGCTCGACGCCGGGTACGACCTCGCCCCGCGCGGCGTCGACGTGTTCGGCCCATTCGACGGCCGGCTCGGCGTCTGGCGCCGCGGGCTCGCCGGCCGGCGCCGCCCACTCGACGGCCGGCTCGGCATCCGGCGCCACGGGCTCAGCCGCCGGCACGGCCGCCGCCCACGACTCGACCGCGGGAGCCTCGGACCGCTCCACGACGGGCTCCGCGGCCGCCGCGACCGGCGCGGTCGCCTCGGGCCACGACGCCCCCTCGACCGCGGCGTCGGCATCTGGCGCGACCGGCTCGGCGGCGCCGGCGTCCGGCGCGGGCGGTTCGACGGCGGCCTCGTCCGCCGCGGCCGGTTCGACGGCGGCCTCGTCCGGCGCGGCCGGTTCGACGCCGGCCTCGCCCGGCGCGACGGGCTCGACGGCCGCGTCCGCGTCCGGCGCGGGCGGTTCGACGGCGGCCTCGTCCGGCGCGACCGGCTCGACGGCCGCGTCGGCGTCCGGCGCGACCGGTTCGGCGGCGGGGCGGTTGCGGAGCGCCTCGGCGGCGGCGTCGAGGTCGGCGACGAGCCGCGCGGCCTCGGGGGACGGCTCGCGCGCCGCGGCCGCCGCTGACTGCTCGCGCGCGAGGCGCTCGAGGTGGTCGCGCCCGCTCGCCTCGAGCTCGGCGATCCGCGCGTGCAGCGCGTCGGTCTCGCGGAGCGACTCCTCCGCCGCGCGCCGAGCGGCCCGCTCGGCCGCCAGCTCGGTCCGCAGGTCGTCGAGCGCGCCGCGCCCCGCCATCATCGCTGCGCGCGCGGCCGCGAGGTCCGCGCGAAGCTCGTCGACGGCCGTCCGGCCCGCGTCGGCCTCGCCGCGCGCCGCTGCGGCCTCGGCGCGCGCCGCCGCCGCCTCGTCGCCCGCGGCGGCCAGCGCATCGCGCGCCGCTGTCGCCTCGTCACGAGCCGCCGCCGCCTCGTCGCGCGCGGCGGCCAGCGAATCGCGCGCCGGTGTCGCCTCGTCACGCGCCGCCGCCGCCTCGTCGCGCGCGGCGGCCAGCTCATCGCGCGCCGCTGTCGCCTCGTCACGAGCCGCGGCGATCTCATCGCGCGCCGCTGCCGATTCCTCGCGCGCGGCGGCCGCGTCGTCTCGTGCCGCCGCCGCTTCGGTGCGGGCGGCCCCGAGCTCGGCGGCGAGGCCGGTGGCGGCGGTGGCCTCGGCGCGGACGGCGTGGAGCTCGGCTCGGAGGTCGTCGGCTTCGGCGGCGTCGGCGCGCGCGGCCTCGAGGTCGGCGATCGCGGCGGCGCGGGGGGCTCGCTCGCGGTCGAGCTCGTCCTCGAGCGTCGTGCGGGCGACCATCTCGACCCGGAGGCGGGACTCGGCCTCGTCGGCGCGCCCCTCGGCGGCGTTCAGCTCGGATTCGAGCGCGCGGGCGCGGTCGAGGTCCGTGCGGACCTGCGACAGCTGCTCCTCGAGCTCGGTACGGCGGCGGTCCCACGCCTCGCGGGTCTGATCGAAGCGGGCGTCGGACTCCGCGATCGCCGCGCGGGCGGCCACGGCGGCCTCGTTCGCCTCGTCCAGCGCGGCGCGCAGCGCCGGGGCGGTGGTGGCGCGCTCGGCCTCGAGGACGGCGAGGCGGACGGCGTCGCCGGCGCGCGTGACCTCGCTGGTACGCAGGTGGAGCTGCCACTCGCGCGAGCGCGACCGCAGCTCCGCCGCCGAGGCGAGCGCGGCGGTCAGGGCGCCCCGGCGCTCGTCGGCGTCGCTCTCGCGGGCGGCCAGGGCGTCGCGCTCGGCGATCGCCTCCTCGAGGCGGCGCTCGAGCTCGGCGGAGCGCAGCTCGAGGACCTCGACCGCCTTCAGCGCCTCGGCGGCGACCCGCGCCTGGCGGCGCTCGGCCGCCTCGGCGCGGCGGGCGCGGCGCTCGGCGAGCACGGCGCGGTCGATGACCTCGCCGCCGGGCTCCTCGGGCTCCTCAGCCGGCCCGCGCGGCGCGACGGGCGGTGGCTCGAGCCCGCGCGCCAGCGCCGGCAGGCCGGACCGCGCACCGCTGGCCCACTCGAGCCACAGCGCCTCGGGCTCGCCGGCGACGAGCGCGGCCGGGACGAGATAGGTCCCGCGCCACGACGACGGGTCGCGCGAGAACCGCGCGTCGGGCAGCGACTCGAAACGCTGCTCCGTCCCTCCCGCCCGCAGCGCCAGCACGGGCAGCTCGGTCTGGCGCGCCGACTCGTCGGTCCAGCGCCCGCGCACCCGCACGAGGCCGCTCTCGGCGCCCGACGGCAGCCACTCGACCGTCTCGACCGCCAGGCCGGGCAGAGTGGGGATCGCGGAAGAGGACTCGGCCACGCCGTCGCGCATCGTCCCAGACCCACCGGCGTTCGTGCAGCACCGCCCGCAGTTTCGGCCGTTTCACCCCCGCCAGGGGGATGCGATGCGCGCCGGGCGCGCTATCCGTCGGAGCCGTTGTGGCGCGTGGCCAGCAGCACGGCGGCGCCCACGAGTGTCAGGACGATGCCGGCGAAGACCGGCTTCGGCATGTAGGTCCACCCGTACTTCTGCTTCAGGAGGACCTTGCCGCCGTTCCACACCAGCATGCCTAGGAGTCGGTAGAGCATGAGCCGAGTTTTACCCGTTCCGCAATCTGTGAGCCATGCGGGACTGCAGCGACCAGATCTCGATGAAGCCAGGGGACGCCTGCTGGGAGAACAGGCCGCCGGACTCGGCGAACGTGGCCAGCTGCGCGTCGTAGACCGCGTTCGGGCTCTCGCGCGTCACGACACGGACCGAGCCCTTGAACAGCTTGAGCCCGATCGTCCCCGTCACGCGCTCGTTGACGTGCCGGATGTAGGCCTCGATGTCGGTCCGCAGCGGCTCCCACCACAGGCCCGCGTAGACCAGGTACGCCCACTTCTGGTCGAGCCCCGGCTTGAACTGGTTCTGGTGGATCGTGCCGCACAGCCGCTCGAGCTCGCGGTGGGCGGTCAGCAGGATCGCCGCCGCGGGGACCTCGTAGATATCGCGGACCTTCAGGCCGACGATCCGGTCCTCGATGTGGTCGACGATCCCGACCCCGTGCGTCATGCCCAGCGTCGCCGCGGCGTCGAGCAGCGGCACCAGCTCCATCCGGTCCCCGTTGAGCGCGACCGGCACGCCGGCCTCGAACCCGACGGTCACGACCCCGGGCTCGTCGGGAGCGAGCTCCGGGCGGGTCACGAGCTGGAAGACGTCGTCGTCCGGCGCGTGCGTGAGGTCCTCGATCCAGCGGCCCTCGGACGAGCGGCCCCACAGGTTGTCGTCGATCGAGTACGGCGCCGTCTCCACCCCGCCCTTGACCGGAATCCCGTGCTTGCGCGCGTACGCGATCTCCTCGTCCCGCCCCATCCGCCACGAGCGCACCGGCGCGATCACCTTCAGCTCCGGCGCCAGCGTCGCGATCGTGCCCTCGATCCGCACCTGGTCGTTGCCCTTGCCCGTGCAGCCGTGGGCGATCGTGTCGCAGCCCGTCTTGCGCGCGTACTCGACGGCGAGCTTGGCGATCAGCGGCCGCCCGAGCGCGGTGAACAGCGGGTAGCCGTCGCCGTAGTCGGCGTTCGCCTGGATCGCCGGGAGCACGTACTCGCGAGCGAACTCCTCGCGCGCGTCGACCACATGGCAGTCGAGCGCGCCGAGCTGCAGCGCCTTGCCGCGCACGACCTCGTAGTCCTCACCCGGCTGCCCAAGGTTGACGGTCAGCGCCACCACCTCGGCCTCGTACTCGTCCTGGATCCACTTGAGCATCACGCTCGTGTCGAGGCCGCCGGAGTACAGGAGCAGGACCCGGCCCACCTCGCCGGGCTGGGCGAGGTACGTCGCCACCCGCGTCGACTCCGGGTCGGCGACGCGGTGGACCTCGGTATGTGTCTTGGGATCGCGCGGCTCGCTCATCGGCGAGCAAGCGTAGAAGCTAGTGGCCGCGACGCGTGACGCCGGCGGCCCGCAGGTAGCGGAAGCCGTCCTCGTCCTGGTGCTCGACGTACCCCGCGTCCTCGACCTCGTCGCCGGAGTCGCGGGCGTCGCGCAGCCAGCGGGCGCCGATCAGGTCCGTGAGGCCGGCGGCCTCGTCGAACAGGCGGTCCGCGTCGACGTCGAGCTTCTCGGCGCTGCGGCGATGGAGCGGGGACACGAGCAGCGCCTCGCCCTCCCCCGCCTCGTCGGCGACGCTGAGCCCGACAAGCCCCAGCACGAGCGGGCGCGCGCTGTCGAGCCGGACCGCCAGCGCAGCCACGCGCTCGCTCCACGCGCACAGCAGGTCGGCCCGGTCGGCGTCGACCCCCTCGCGGAACGCGGCCTGCCAGGACGGCTCGGCGTCGCTGAACGCCTTCAGGACGCGCGCGATCCGCGAGTCCTCCTCGCAGGGGATCGAATTCTCGTAGTAGCCCTCTCCGCGAGGGAGGTCGAGGCTCGTGAGGGCATCGCGGACGTCCATCACTGCCAGTGAAGCACGTCAGCCGGATCTGAGGCGCGCCCGCAGGTGCGGCGTCGCGAAGCCGGCGAAGAGGGCGAGCACGATCAGCGCGATCCCGATCGCCAGCGAGAGCCCGCTCGGCTCCGCGCGAGTCCCGCCGCGGGGGTCGACCGTCGGCGGGAGGTTGACCTCGGCCTCGCTCTCGACCGCGCCCTGGTCCTGGGCGCCGCCGTTCCCGCCGTCGGCGGACGCTCCGCCGCCCGCGCCGGCCGGCGCGCTCGGCGGCGCGATCAGCCCGCTGGTCCCGCCGCCGCCACCCACGCCACCACCGCCGGCGCCACCGGCGGTCGCGGTCGTGCCGCCCCCGCTGCCGCCGCAGCCGGCGGCGCGCGCCAGGGCGCGGGCCTCACGGATCGCGCGCCGCTCGATGTGGCGGACGCGCTGCACGCGCAGGTCGAGCGCCCGGGCCACGCCGCGGCGCGAGTGCGGCCGCGCGGCGCCGACGCCGGCCCGCAGGACGAGCACGCGCTCCTGCACGGTCGACAGCTGGTCGAGGCAGCCGCTGAGGCGCGTGACGGTGCGGCGCAGGCGGCGCTCTGTGCGCCAGTGGCGCCGCGCCGGGTTGCGGCCGGACGCCCGCGCCCGCGCGCCGCGGCTGCCGCGCGCGCGGCCGGGCGAGGACGAGGTCGCGCCGGCACCGCTGCCGCCGCTCGAGGCCGAGCCGCCGCCACCGCCGCCGGACGGCTGGGCCGCTCCGCCGCCACCACCGCCGGATCCGCCACCACCACCGCCAGAGCCGCCACCACCGCCGGAGCCGCCACCACCGCCACCGCCACCGCCGTCCGTCACGCCTGGCACCGACGGCACATCAGGGACCGACGGCGGGTTCGGGACGACCGGGGGCGGCGCCGGCACCGAGGGCACGGTCGGCACGGGGACGACGGTCGGGACCGGCGGAACGGTCGGCACCGGCACCACGGTCGGCACCGGAACGACGGTCGGCACGGGCGGCAGCTGCCCCGGCGCGGCGGTAGGTGCCGCCAGCGCGACGATCGCTCCCGCCACGAGCAGCACAGCCCACTTCCTCACACTGCACCGGATTACCGGAAGACGCGTTCGGCAAACCCGCCCTAGCCAACTATTCGACAAACAGGCGCGCAAGGCGGGCGAGCGCGTCGTCGATCTGCGCCTCGCTCACCACGAGCGGCGGCAGGAACCGCAGCGTCCGCGGGCCGGTCGCGTTGATCACCAGCCGCTCCTCGAGCAGTGCCCGCTGGGCGAGCTCCGGCGCGTCGCCTGACACGTCGCAGGCGACCATCAGCCCGACCCCGCGCACCGCGGTCACCGACGGCAGCTCGCGCAGCCCTTCAGCCAGCCGCTCGCCGAGCTCGCGCACGCGCGCCAGCAGCTCCGGATCCTCCAGCACGTCGAACGCCGCGTTGGCCGCCGCGCAGGCCAGCGGCCCGCCGGCGAACGTCGACCCGTGATCGCCCGGCGCGAACACGTCGGCCAGCGACGGCCCGATCACCAGCGCGCCGATCGGCACCCCGCCGCCGAGCGACTTGGCCACCGTCATCGCATCCGGCACCACGCCCGACTGCTCGTACGCCCACAGCGTCCCCGTCCGCCCCATGCCGGTCTGCACCTCGTCGAACACCAGCGCGGCGCCGACGGCGTCGCACGCCTCGCGCGCCGCCCGCAGCAGCTCGACCGGCATCGGATGCACGCCGGACTCGCCCAGCACCGGCTCCATCAGCACCGCCGCCGTCCCCGGATCCACCGCAGCCCGCACCGCGTCCACGGTCGGCGCGATCGGCCGGAAGCCCGGCACCAGCGGCGCGAACGGCGCCTGCTTGGACTCCTGCGGCGTCGCCGACAGCGCCCCGTACGTGCGGCCGTGGAACGCGCCGTGGAAGACCACCACGTCGCCGCGCGGTCGCGCCTTGCGCACGAGCTTGATCGCGGCCTCGTTGGCCTCCGCCCCGCTGTTGGTGAAGAACACGACGCCGCCGAGCGAGCTCTCGGTCAGCCGCGACGCCAGCCGCGTCATCGGCGCGTTCCAGTACAGGTTGCTCACGTGCATGAGCCGCCCTGCCTGCTCCTGGATCGCGGCGACCACGTGCGGGTGGCAGTGCCCGGTGTTGCAGACCGAGATGCCGGCCAGGAAGTCGAGGTACTCGGCCCCGTCGGAGTCCACCAGCACGCAGCCCGAGCCGGACGCGAACTCGACCGGGTAGCGCGCGTACGTCGGAGCGAGCGCGGTCACGAGGCGGGCCGGATCTTGGTTCCCTGGCCGGCGTCGGTGAACAGCTCCAGCAGCACGGAGTGCGGGACGCGGCCGTCGACGATGTGGGCGTGGCTCACGCCGCCGTGGATCGCGTCCAGACACGCCTGCAGCTTCGGCCGCATCCCGCCCGCCACCGCGTCCAGGGCGGCCTCGACCTCGTCGGCGCCGGTCTCGGAGATCACCGACGACGGATCGGACGGGTCGCGCAGCCAGCCCGGCACGTCCGTGAGGAACATGATCTTGTAGGCGCCGACGGCGCGCGCCACCGCGGCGGCGGCCTCGTCGGCGTTGACGTTGTGCGAGCGCCCCTCGCGGTCGGCCCCCACGGACGCGATGACCGGGATGTAGTCCTCGGCGATGTGCTCGATGACCCCGGCGTTGACCCGCTCGATCCGCCCGACGAAGCCGATGTCCTCGCCGCCCGGCCCCTCCATGGTCGACACGCGGAACAGCTGCCCGTCGTCGCCGGACAGCCCGACGCCCGGCTGCCCGTGGCGGTTGATCCGCTGCACGATGTCCTTGTTGACTTTGCCGACGAGCACCATCTTCGCGATCTCGACCGTCGCCTCGTCGCTCACGCGCAGGCCGCCGACGAACTCCACCGGCAGGTCGAGCCGTTCCATGTAGCGCGTGATCTCCGGCCCCCCGCCGTGGACGACGATCGGGTTCATCCCGACGTACTTGAGGAGCACGACGTCGCGCGCGAAGTCCTCGCGCAGCGCCGGGTCGTTCATCGCCGCGCCGCCGTACTTGATCACCACCGTGCGGCCGTGGAACTCCCGGATGTAGGGGAGCGCCTCGAGCAGGGTGCCGACGTCGCGCATCACGTCGTGTACTCCGCGTTGAGCGTCACGTAGTCGTGCGAGAGGTCGGAGAAGAACACCTCGGCCTCGGCGCCCTCGCCGGGGAGGCCGACCGTGTACTCGACCTCGTCGCCCGCCACCGCGCGTGCCAGTGCCCGCTCGTCGTACGGCACGGCCGCCCCGGCACGACACACGTGGACGTCCTCGATCCAGATGTCCAGCGGCAGCGGCGCGCTGTCGTGGAGCGCCGCCCCGACCGCCTGCGCGATCCGGCCCCAGTTGGGGTCGCCGCCGTGCAGCGCGGACTTGACGAGCGGCGAGTCGGCGACCGCCCGCGCGGCGCGCGCGACCGTCGGCTCGTGCCCGCCGTGGACGACGACCCGCGCGACGCGCTTCGCGCCCTCGCCGTCGCGCACCATCAGCAGCGCGAGCCGCCGCAGCAGCATGTCGAGCGCCTCGCCGAAGCGCAGCTCGTCCTCGGACTCCGGCGCGACGCGGACGCCGCCGGCGCCCGACGCCATCAGGATCGCCGTGTCGTTGGTGGAGAGCTGCCCGTCGACGGAGATGCGGTCGAACGAGCGCTTGACGCAGACGCCGAGCAGCAGGTCGGCGGTCTCGGGCTCGAGCGCCGCGTCGGTCTCGACGAAGCACAGCATCGTCGCGAACGCCGGCGAGATCATCCCGGCGCCCTTGGCCTGCGCGCACAGCCGCACGGTGCCGGATGGCAGCCGCACCTCCAGCGAGGCGCTCTTGGCGAAGCGGTCCGTGGTGCGGATCGCCTCGCCGAACAGATCGTCCCCCGCCGGCGACAGCTCGCGCCGCGCGTCGGAGATGCCGCGGATGACCTTCTCGGTGTCCAGGTGCACGCCGATCATGCCGGTCGACGCGACCGCGACCTGGTCCTCGCGCACGCCCGCGACCATCGCCCCGGCGCCCTGCATCCGCGCCGCATCCTCGAGCCCGCGGCGGCCGGTGGCGGCGTTGGCGTTGCCGGAGTTCGCGACCACGGCGCGGATCGCCGCGATCCGGCAGCGCTCCTGCGTGAGCAGCACCGGCGCGGCGAGCACGCCCGAGCGCGTGAAACGCGCCGCGCTGACGGTCTCGGGGGCATCGCTCACGAGCAGCCCGAGGTCGCGCCCGCCGGACGGCTTGAGGCCGCACGCGACGCCCGCCGCGCGGAAGCCGGCCGGCAGCCCGCCGTCGACCTCGCTCACATGCTCGGGGACCTCGATCCAGCGCGACTTCACAGCCCCTCCCCCTCGTCGCGCCCGAACATCAGGTTCAGGTTCTGGACGGCCTGCGACGACGTCCCCTTCCACAGGTTGTCGATCGTCGCGAAGACGATCAGCCGGCCGGTCCGGTCGTCGGAGTGCACGGAGATCCGGCAGTAGTTGGTCTCTCGCACCTCCTGCATCCCCGGCGGCCCGTCCACCACCTCCACCCACGGCTCGTCGGCGTAGGCGGCCTCGTACAGCCCGGCGACGTCCTCCTCGCGCGTGGGCGTGACGTAGCAGGACACGAGCTCCCCATACGCGAGCGGCACCAGATGCGGCGTGAACGTCACGCGCACGCCGTCGCCCAGCTCCTGCTCGATCTCCGGCGTGTGGCGGTGGCGGCCGACCTTGTACGGCGTGACCGTCTCGTCCACCGCGACGAAGTGCTTGCTCGCGCTCGGCTCGCGGCCGGCGCCGCTCACGCCGGACTTGGCGTCGATCACGACGTCGCCGAGCAGCCCGGCGCGCGCGAGCGGCGCCAGCGCGAGGATCGCCGCCGTCGGGTAGCAGCCGGGGTTGGCGACCAGGTCGGCGCCCGCGATCTCGGCCCGGTGCAGCTCCGGCAGCCCGTAGACCGCGTCGCCGATCAGCGCCGGCGCGCCGTGCTCGCCGTACCAGTCCTCGTAGACGCTGCGGTCGTGCAGGCGGAAGTCGGCCGACAGGTCGACCACGCGCACGCCGCGCTCGCACAGCTCGGCGACCACCGGCGCAGCGGCGCCGTGCGGGTACGCGACGACCGCGGCGTCGACGTCGGCGTGACGGTCCGCGTCGTACGCCTCGAGCACGAGCGGTACGCGCGTGCGCGGGTGCACGGCGTCGAGCCGCGCGCCGGCGTCCGACCGCGCGGTGACGAACGCCAGCTCGAAGCGCGGATGGCGGTGCAGCAGCGCGCTCGCCACCGCGCCCGCGTAGCCCGCCGCGCCCAGGACCGCGACCCGCTCACCCACGCGGCTCGCCTCCGAGGCGCTCGGCCACGGCGGCATCGATCTTCTCGCGCCGCTGCGCGACCTCCTCGTCGGTGAGCGTGCGGTCGTCGGCGCGGAAGCGCAGGCGCAGCGCGAGGGACACGCGGCCCTCGGCGGGATAGACGTCGAAGATCTCGGCGGCGCGCAGCAGCGGGCCGCCGGCCTCGCGGACGGTGGCGACGACATCCGCCGCGGGGACGTCGGGCGCGAACCACCACGCGCGGTCCTGCAGCACCGCCGGGAACGACGTCAGGTCCTGGTACGCCGGCGTGTGCTCGGCCGCGGCCGCGAGCCGATCGAAGTCGACCTCGAAGCCGGCGGCGCCGTCGAGGTCCCACGCGCGCGCGACCGCCGGGTGGATCTCGCCGAGCCAGCCCGCGGGCGTGCCGTCGATCAGCACCGCGGCCGAGCGGCCCGGGTGCAGAAACGGCTCGCGGGCGCGCTCGACGCTCCACGGCACGCGCAGGAAGTCGAGCAGGGCCGCGAGCACCGCCTTGACGGCGAAGAAGTCGGCCTGCGGCGGCTCGCTCTCCCGCCACGACGGCGGGCGCACGGGGCCGGCGAGCAGCGCCGCCACGTGCTGGAGCTCCTCGGGCAGCGGCTCGCTGCGCTGCTCGGCGGCCGTGGGCGTGCCGGACCGCTGCTGATCGAGGAACACCGCGCCGAGTTCGAACAGCCGCACGTCCGGCATACCGCGCGAGCGGTTGCGCCGCGCGACGTCGAGCAGCGATCCCAGCAGCGTGGTGCGCATCACCGACATGTCCTCCGACATCGGGTTGCGCAGCACGACGGCGCCGTGGCGCGGGTCTGCCGCGGGGATCCGCAGGCGGTCGACGAGGTCGGGCGCGGCGAACACCCAGCCCGCGACCTCCGACAGCCCGGCGCCCGCGAGCGCGTCCTCCGCGCGGCGGCGCAGCCGCTGCTCGGGCGACAGGACGCCGGTGGCGCCGCGTCGCGACGGCAGCGTGGCCGGGAGCTTCTCGAGTCCCCACAGCCGCGCCACCTCCTCGACGAGGTCGACCTCGCGCGTCACGTCGCCGCGCCGGAACGCCGGGACGGTGACGTCGAGGCCGTCATCGGCGTCGGCGACGCCGAACTCGAGCCGCCGCAGGATCTCGGCGCCGTCCGCGCGCGGGATCTCGGTGCCGAGCAGCCTGGTGACGCGCTCGTCGCGCAGCCGCAGCGTCACCGGATCCGGTCCGGGCCCGCCGACGTCGATCGTGCCGCCGGCGATCCGCGCGCCGGCGAGCTCGGTCATCAGGATCGCCGCCAGCGCCTGGCCGTCCATCGCCTGCTCGGGCTGCAGCTGCTTCTCGAAGCGTCCCGACGCCTCCGAGCGCAGGCCGAGACGCGTCGACGAGCGCTGGATGTTCGGGCCGTTCCAGTTGGCGGCCTCCATGAGAACGCGCGTGGTGGTCTCGCGCACCTCGCTGCGCTCGCCGCCCATGATGCCGGCGATCGACGTCGGGCCGTCGTCGTCGCAGATGATCACCATGTCGGCGTCGAGCGTGCGCTCGACGTCGTCGAGAGTGGTCATCGTCTCGCCGTCCAGCGCCCGCCGCACGACCAGCCGGCCGCCGCCGACGAGGTCGTGGTCGAACGCGTGCATCGGCTGGCCGGTCGCGAGCATCACGAAGTTCGTGATGTCGACGACGTTGTTGATCGGCCGCATGCCCGCGGCGGTCAGCCGCGCCTTCAGCCACTCCGGCGACGGGCCGATCTTCACGTCCTCGTAGAGCCGGGCGGTGAAGCGCGGGCACAGCTCGGCGTCCTGGACCTCGACCGTGACGCCGGGAACGGCGCCCGGCCCGCCGGGGTCGTCGGTCCACGGCGGCGGCGTGAGCGGGGCGCCCGTGGCGGCGTGCACCTCGCGCGCGACGCCGTAGATGCTCAGGCAGTCGGGCCGGTTGGGCGTGATCTCGAGCTCGAGCACGTCGCTGGCGATCGGCAGCACGTCGGCCAGCGGCGTGCCCGGTTGCAGCTCGGGGTCGAGCACCATGATCCCGTCGTGGTCGGGGCCGATCGCGACCTCGTCCTCGGCCAGGATCATCCCCGCGGACTCGACGCCGCGAAGCTTGGCGCGCTTGAGCCTCGTGCCGTCCGGCATCACGGCGCCGGGCTCGGCGACCGCGACGATCTGGCCGGCGGCGACGTTCGGCGCGCCGCAGACGATCGTTCGCTCGTCGCCCATGCCGACGTCGACCGTGCAGACGGTCAGCCGGTCGGCGTCCGGGTGCCGCTCGGCGGTCAGCACGCGCCCGACGAAGAAGTGCTCCAGCGCAGTCACGCCGTGCGTGTGCAGCGCCTCGACCTTGGTGCCGGTCATGGTCAGCCGGTGCTCGAGCTCGGCGAGCCCGATGCCGGGATCGCAGTAGTCGTGCAGCCAGAAGCGCGGGACCCTCATCCGAACTGCTCCAGGAACCGCAGGTCGTTGTCGTAGAACAGGCGCAGGTCCTTGACGCCGTGCTTGAGCATGGCGACGCGCTCGATGCCCAGCCCGAACGCGAAGCCCTGGTGGCGCTCGGGGTCGTAGCCGTGCTCGCGCACGTACTCGAACACGTTCGGGTCGACCTCGCCGGCGCCGAGGATCTCGATCCAGCCCTCGCCCTTGCACAACGGGCAGCGCGAGCCGTCCTTCAGGAAGCCGTCGGTGCAGTTGAAGCACGAGACGTCGCACTCGACGCTCGGCTCGGTGAACGGGAAGAAGTGCGGGCGCAGGCGCACACGCCGCTCCTCACCGAAGTACGCCTGGGCGAACGCCAGCAGCGTGCCCTGGAGGTCGCCGAGCGTGACGTCCTCGTCGACGGCCAGGCCCTCGACCTGCTGGAACTGCGGCGAGTGCGTGGCGTCGTTGTCGCGGCGGTACGTGCGGCCCGGGATCACGACGTAGAGCGGCGGCGGATGAAGCTCCATCGCGCGCGTCTGCATCGGCGACGTGTGCACGCGCAGCAGCACGTCGTCGGAGATGTAGAACGTGTCGGTCGCCTGCCGCGACGGGTGCGTCTCGTCGAAGTTGAGCGCGTCGAAGTTGTAGTAGACGAGCTCCGTCTCGGGGCCCTCGATGACGCGGAAGCCGAGCCCGAGGAATATGTCCTCGATCTCGCGCCGCGCGGCGGTCAGCAGATGGATGCGGCCGGGGGCGACGGCGGGCGAGCCGGGCAGCGTGACGTCGACGACGTCGGCGGCGAGCCGGGCGTCGAGCTCCGCGGCCTCGAGCTCGGCGGCGCGCGCCTCGATCGCCGCCTCGAGCGCCTTGCGCGCCTCGTTGGCGGCGCGGCCGACCGTCCCGCGCTCCTCGGGCGGGAGCTGGGCGACGCCGCGCAGCAGGTTCGGCAGCTCGGCCTTGCGGCCCAGGAACCGCACCCGCACGTCCTCGAGCTCCGCCGTGCCGGGCGCGTCGGCGATCGCCGCCTCCCCGGCGGCCCGCAGCTCGCTGATCCTCTCGTTCATCGGGCGGCCATCCTACGGTTGCACTCGTACAGGGCGACGGTTGCCGCCATCGCGGCGTTCAGGGACTCAGCGGCCACCGGGATCGTCGCCACGTCGTCGCACGCCGCGACCACGTCGTCGGGCAGCCCCGCGCGCTCGGCGCCGACGACGATCGTGACGTCGCCGTCGGGCGCGGTGAGCGGCGCGCCGCCGTGGGCGACCAGCGCGATCGTGCGGCCCGGCAGCTCGCGGACCGCGCGGACCCGGGCCACGGGCACCTCGAAAAGCGCGCCCATCGACGCCCGCACGGCCTTCGGTCCGTACGGGTCGGCGGTCCCCGGCCCGAGCACGACGCTGCCGGCGCCGAACGCGAGCGCGCCGCGCAGCACGGTGCCGACGTTGCCGGGATCGTTGACGCCCCACAGCGCCAGGCACAGTGGCCCGACCGGGGCGGGCGCCCAGCGCTGGCCGTAGACCGCGAGCGCGCGCGTGCCGGAGCCGAGGTGCGAGACCTGGGCGAGCAGGTGCGGCGCGACCTCCTCACCGGCGAGCCCCGAGCCCGCGGCGACCAGCCGCGTCAGCGGTTCCCAGCCGGCCGCGTCGGCGGCCTCGAGCAGATCCTCGCCCTCGGCGACGAACTCGCGCAGCTTGTCGCGCCACTTGCGGCCCGCGAGCTTGCGGATCTCCTTGAGCTGGTCGTTGTGCGGGCTGGTGATGGTCACTTAAAACACGAAGGGCGCCGCTCCGAAGGGAGGGGCGCCCGGTTGAGGGGGTGTCCGCGGACTCAGGCCGCCGACGCCTCGCGGGCGCTCTCGGCGAATCGGCGGAAGGTCTCGGGGTCGCGCACGGCGATGTCGGCCAGCACCTTGCGGTCCAGCTCGATGCCGGCGAGCTTGAGGCCGTGCATGAACGTCGCGTAGTTCATGCCGTTCTGGCGCGCGGCGGCGTTGATGCGGGTGATCCACAGGCGGCGGAAGTCGCGCTTGCGGTTGCGGCGGTCGCGGTACGCGTAGGAGTCGGCCTTCATGACCGCTTCCTTGGCGCGCTTGTACGACGAGTGCGCCTCGCCGCGGAAGCCCTTCGCGCGCTCGAGGACGGCGCGGCGCTTCTTGCGGGCGTGGACGGAGCGCTTGACGCGGGTCATCGCCCGTTGCCTCCCAGCAGCTTGGTCACCGTCTTGCGGTCGGCCTTAGAGATGGTGCGATCCAGCCCCCAGGCGCGCTTGCGCTTCGGCGACTTCTTCTCGAAGTAGTGGCTCGAGAACGCGTGCCGACCCTGGAGCTTGCCGGTCCCGGTCTTCTTGAAGCGCTTCTTCGCGCCCGAATGCGACTTCATCTTGGGCATGCGAGCGCGCAGTATAGAGCGCCGCTCCGCCCCCGGCGACGTCAACTACGGCTGGGTAGGGGAGCGAGGATTCCGGCCGTGTGGTCGGTCCCTGGCGACTTGACCTCCTCTATGAAGGTCAACTCGCCAGGCGCCCTCGCCGCAGCCGATCTCGCCGCTCCCCTACCCAGCCGCACTTCAACGGGGGCGCCGCCCGCGCACGAGCAGATACCGCGCCGCGACCGAGGCCCCACACCCGCGCAGCGCTGGCGCGTCGCCGAGCCCGTGCGGCCGCAGCAGCGCCGCGAGCAGCTCCTCCTCGGCGGCGAACGTGAGCACGATCGTGCGGGTCTGGATCACCACGTCCTCGAGCAAGGATTCGAACCGCGCGCGGGCGATCGCCTCGATCCCCCAGTCCGTCGGCGAGCGCACGCCGTCCGGCCGCGCCACCAGGTTCTCCGCGCGGCCCGGCAGGCTCTCGGGCGTCCACGCGGTGAGGCCGACGACGCCGCCGGGCTTGGTCACGCGCGCGAGCTCGCGCGCGGTGCGCTTGGCGCGCGGCGCCAGCACCGCGCCGAAGCTCGAGAGCGCCGCATCGAACATCGCTTCGGGATACGGCAGCTCCTGGACGTCGGCCCGCAGCCAGCTCGCGCGCGGGACGCGCTCGCGCCCGCGCGCGACCATCGGGCCCGACAGGTCGCTCGCCTCGACGACCGCGCCCGCCGCCAGCGCCGCCGCCGCGACGTTGCCGTCGCCGGCCGCCGCGGCCAGCACGTCCTGGCCGCGCTGCACCCCGGCGGCCTCGACGAGCTCGAGCGCGACCGGCTCGAGCGCCCGCTGCCAGGCCTCGTGCCCGTCGGCGTCCCAGCCGGCGACGACCCGGGCGGTCGCGGCCTCGTAGTCCACGCTCTCGCGACCGCCGGCGAGGAAATCGAGAGTGAAAAGGCCGCGACGGGAAACCCCCATAACAGGGCGATGCTACGGCCTGCGACTTTCGATCAAGAGTATGCGAAGTTCCGCCGAGATTAGGCGAATCCCGGGTACACTCCGAATCGGGATGGGGCTCGATCAGGACGGGATTGCGCCACAGGCGCTCGCGGGGATCGACCAGGAGGTGGTGGTCACGTTCCGCTACCCCGTCCTGTTCACGCGCGCGCTGTTCGCCCTGGACAACCCGACGCTGCGCGACGTCGTGCAGACCGCCGGCCGCGCGCGGCTGCTCGTGGTGGTCGACGAGGGCGTGGCCGAGGCACACCCGGCGCTGGTCGGCGATGTGCGGCGCTATTGCGCCGCGCACGCGGGCGTGCTGGACCTGCCCGCGGCGCCGCTCGTCGTCCCCGGCGGCGAGGCGATCAAGAACGAGCCCGGCCCGGTGAGCCATATCCGCGCGGCGATCGACGTCCACAGCGTCGACCGCCATTCCTACGTGGTCGCGATCGGCGGCGGCGCGGTGCTCGACGCGGTCGGCTACGCGGCCGCCACCGCCCATCGCGGCGTGCGGCTGATCCGCGTCCCGACGACCGTGCTCTCGCAGGACGACTCGGCGGTCGGCGTCAAGAACGGCATCAATGCGTTCGGCAAGAAGAACTTCGTCGGCTCGTTCGCTCCGCCGCACGCAGTCCTCAACGACTTCGACCTGCTGCTCACGCTGCAGGACCGCGACTGGCGCGCCGGGATCTCGGAGGCCGTCAAGGTCGCGCTGCTCAAGGACGCGCCGTTCTTCGAGTGGATCGAGGATCACGCGCACGACCTGTGCGACCGCTCGCTGCCGGCGATGGCGCACATGGTCCACCGCAGCGCCGAGCTGCACCTCGACCACATCGCCACGAGCGGCGACCCGTTCGAGCTCGGGTCGTCGCGCCCGCTGGACTTCGGCCACTGGGCGGCGCACAAGCTCGAGCAGCTCTCGCACAACGAGCTGCGCCACGGCGAGGCCGTCGCTGTCGGCATCGCCCTGGACTCGACGTACAGCTATCTCACCGGCAGCCTGCGGCACGCCGACTGGCGGCGGATCATCGAGCTGTTCGAGACCGTCGAGCTGCCGATCTGGCACGCCGACATGGCGACGCCGGGCAGCGCGGGGCGCCCGGCGGTGCTGGCCGGCCTGGAGGAGTTCCGCGAGCACCTCGGGGGGCGGCTCACGGTCATGCTGCTCGAGCGCATCGGCTCGGGCTTCGAAGTGCACGAGCTGGATGAGGCGGTGCTCCTGGAGGCCTCCGATCTCCTGAGGCGCCGCATCGAGGGAGGAGATCGAGAAGGATGGGAGCCCACACCGGCACTAGCCCGCTGACCCAGCGGGAGCTGATCGCCGAGTACTTCATGGAGCACCGTGTCCAGGTGCTCGAGCTGGCGGCCTTCCTGGACCGCCTCGACCGCGCCCGCGAGATCGACGCCGACAACGACTTCCGCCTGCGGTCGATCCGCGAGGCGCTGGCCTGCCTCGTCGACGGCGACGGCCAGCGCGTGCAGCGCGTGCAGATGATCTTCAGCGACCCCCGCAGCGAGCTGCTGGACGAGCTGGACCAGAAGAGCGCCAAGGGCGCCTACGACCCGGAGGCCTAGCCATGGAGTACATCGACCTCCACGCCCACATGGTGTCCCGCACCACCGACGACTATCGCGCGATGGCGATGAGCGGCTGCGTCGCCGTGACCGAGCCGGCGTTTTGGGCTGGCTACGACCGCCCCGGCGTCGAAGCGTTCATCGACTACTTCAACCGGCTCGTCGACTTCGAGCCCAAGCGCGCCGCCACGTACGGGATCGCCCACTTCACGTGGATGTGCCTGAACCCGAAGGAGGCGGAGGACCGCGAGCTGACCCGCAAGGTGCTCGAGGTCATCCCGCGCTACCTCGAGTACCCGAACGTGCTCGGGATCGGGGAGATCGGGCTCAACCGCGTCACTCGCAACGAGCTCGCCGGCTTCGAGGACCACGTCGACCTCGCGATGGAGCACGAGCAGCTCATCCACATTCACACGCCGCACCTCGAGGACAAGTGGAAGGGCACGAAGGCGATCGTCGAGACGCTGGTCGCCGACCAGCGGATCGAGCCCCACCGCGTGATGGTCGACCACGCGGAGGAGCACACCGTCGACATGATCCTCGACAACGGGTTCTGGACCGGCCTGACCCTGTACCCGATCACCAAGGTCTCCCCCGCGCGCGCGGTCGACGTGATCGAGATCCGCGGTCCGGAGCGGATCTGCGTGGCCGCGGCGTGCGACTGGGGCGAGAGCCGGCCGCTGGCCGTGCCCGAGTTCATCATGGAGATGCGCAGGCGCGGGCACCCGGACTCGCTGATCCACAAGGTCGTCTACGAGAACCCGATCGAGTTCCTCGGCCAGTCGCCGAAGTTCCGGCTGCCGGACCGCGAGGGCGCAGTGGCGGTCTGATGGAGGTCGGCGACGGCCTCCACCTGACCTACTGCACGAACATCCATCCGGCCGTCGGCTGGGAGGCCGTGCTCGACTCGCTGCGCGCGCACGCGCCGGCGCTGAAGGCACGGCTGTCGCCGGACGCGCCGTTCGGGATCGGGCTGCGGCTGTCGGGCGCCGAGAGCGCAGAGCTGCTGGAAGGCGACCAGCTGGCGGACTTCCGCGGGTGGCTCGACCGCGAGGGCCTGTACGTCTTCACGATCAACGGCTTCCCGCACGGGACGTTCCACGGCCAGCCGGTCAAGGCCGACGTCCACGCGCCGGACTGGCGGAGCGAGGAGCGCGTCGCCTACACGCTGCGGCTGGCGGAGATCCTGGCGGCGCTGCTGCCGGACGGCGTCGACGGCACGATCTCCACGAACCCGCTGTCGTACAAGCCATGGCTTGACGACCACGGCTGGGCGCTCGCCACGCGCAACATCGTGCGGGTGGGCGACGAGCTGCGGGGGACGCGGATCGCGCTGGCGATCGAGCCGGAGGCCGACGGCGCGCTGGCGACGGTCGAGGAGCTCATCCGCTGGTGGCCCGATCAGCTCGATGCGACGGTCTGCTTCGACGCCTGCCACGCGGCCGTCGCCTTCGAGGAGCCCGACGAGGCGCTCGACGCGCTCGACGCCGCCGGGATCCGAGTCGGCAAGGCGCAGCTGTCGGCGGCGCTGCGCCTCCCGGTCGTCGCGCGCGCGGAGCTCGAGCGGTTCGCCGACCCGATCTACCTGCACCAGGTGACCCAGCGCAGCGCCGACGGGACGCTGCAGTCCTGGCCCGACCTCCCCGAGGCGCTGAACGGCAACGGCGGCGGCGAGGAGTGGCGCGTGCACTTCCACGTGCCGATCTTCGTCGAGCGCTACGGGGCGCTCGAGTCGACCCAGGACCATCTGCGGCGCTGCATCGAGCGGGTCGACACGCGGCACCTGGAGATCGAGACCTACACGTGGGACGTGCTGCCGGCCGACCTCAAGGCGTCGTCGGTGGACTCGATCGCGCGCGAGTACGAGTGGGTGCTGGATGTCATCCGCTAGCGCATGGCTGCGCATGGCGCGCGTGTCGAACACGCCGACCACGGTGTCGGACACAGTCGCCGGCGCGGTGCTGGTGTCGCCCGCCGTCGCGGCCGGGCCGGTCGCCGTCGTGGCGGTCGCGATCGCGCTGTTCTACACGGCCGGGATGCTGCTCAATGACGTGATGGACGTCGGCGTCGACCGCCGCGAGCGGCCCGAGCGCCCGCTGCCGTCGGGCCAGGTCTCGGTCCGGGCGGCGTCGGCGGCGACCGTCGCACTGTTCGTGCTCGGCGAGATCCTGCTGCTGCTCGAGGGCTGGGAGCCGGCGCTCGCCGGGCTCGGGCTGATCGGGCTGATCGTGCTCTACGACGCCTGGCACAAGGGCAACGCGATCTCGCCGCTGCTGATGGCCGCCTGCCGCGCGATGGTCTACGTCGTCGCCGGCCTGGCGATCGCGGGCGCGCTCAACGAGGAGCTGTGGGGCGCGGCGGCGATGCTGCTCGTGTACGTCGTCGGGCTCACGCAGGTGGCCAAGGCCGAGCGCGGCGGGCTCGCGGCGCGCTGGCCGGTCATCGCCGTGCTCGCACCGGCCGTCTACTGGGCGAAGGAGCTGCCCGACGCCGCCGTCGCGCTCCTGATCGTGGCGTTCCTGGTGTGGGTCGGCCACGCGCTGTGGCTCGTGCTCGCCCGCCACCGGATCGGCGCGGGCGTCGTGAGCCTGATCGCCGGGATCGCCATCTACGACGCGCTGGTCGTCGCCGGCGCCGGCGGCAGCGCCGTGGCCGGGGCGGTGTGCCTGGCCGCGCTCGCTGTCACGATCGCTCTCCAGACCAAGATCGCGGGGACGTAGTGTTCCCTCCGCGGGCCCAACGGAGGAAACACCGACATGCCTGAGAAGACCGTCGTCCTGTGCACCGTCGCGATGACCCCGGAGCTGCTGGGAGACGCGACGCCGCGGCTGAAGTCGTTCGCCGACGGCGGCGCGATGGTGCCGCTCGGCGGCGTCACGCCCGCGGTCACCGCCGCCGTCCAGAGCACCTACCTCACCGGCCTGCCGCCGAGCGGGCACGGCGCGGTCGGCAACGGCTGGCTGTTCCGGGACACGATGGAGGTGCGGCTGTGGCAGCAGTCGAACCGGCTCGTGCAGGCGCCGAAGGTGTGGGAGGCCGCGCCTGGTGTCACGTGCGCGAACCTCTGCTGGTGGTTCGCGATGTACTCGTCGGCCGACGTCACGGTGACGCCGCGGCCGATGTACCCCGCCGACGGCCGCAAGATCCCCGACTGCTACACGAAGCCCGGCGACCTGCGCGACCGGCTGCAGGCCGAGCTCGGCCAGTTCCCGCTGTTCAAGTTCTGGGGGCCGGCGGCGTCGATCGACTCGACGAAGTGGATCGCCGCGGCGGCCAAGCTGGTGGACGCGCAGTTCAACCCGACGCTGTCGCTCGTCTACCTCCCCCACCTCGACTACGACCTGCAGAAGAAGGGCCCGGCGCTCCCGGAGATCCGCGGGACGCTCGGTGAGCTGGACGCGGTGGCGGGCGACCTGATCGACTTCTACGAGGGCCGCGGCGCGCGCGTGATCGTGCTGTCCGAGTACGGGATCGTCCCGGTCTCGCGGCCGGTGCACCCGAACCGGATCCTGCGGTCGGCCGGGCTGGTTGCCTACCGGATGGAGCTGGGGCGCGAGGTGATCGACATCGGCGGCTCCGAGGCGTTCGCGATGGCCGACCACCAGATCGCGCACGTGTACGTGCGCGACCCGGCGCGCGTGGCCGAGGTGCGGACGCTGTTCGATGGCGTCCCGGGGGTCGGCGAGGTGCTCGACGAGGCCGGCAAGCGCGAGTACGGGCTCGACCACGAGCGCTCCGGCGAGCTCGTGCTGATCGCCGAGCCGGACTCCTGGTTCACGTACTACTACTGGGAGGACGACGCCAAGGCGCCTGACTACGCGCGCACGGTCGATATCCACCGCAAGCCCGGCTACGACCCGGTCGAGCTGTTCCTCGACCCGGCGATCCGCGTGCCGCCGCTGGCGATCGGCTCGCGCCTGATCCGCAAGAAGCTCGGCTTCCGCACGCTGCTCGACGTGATCCCGACGGACGCGTCGCTGGTGCGCGGCTCGCACGGGCGGATCCCGGACGACCCGTCGAAGGGGCCGCTGCTGATGACGCGCTCGCCGGAGCTGCTGGGCGACGGCGACGTGGCGGCGACCGACGTGCACGACCTGATCCTGCGACACCTGGGCGTCGGCGCCCTGGCGGCGCGATGACGACGGTCGGCCGCAAGGCCGACCACCTGCGCATCGCGTCCGGCCCGGGCGTGGCGCACGCGGGCGGCACCGGCCTGGAGGGCGTGCGGCTGCGCCACCGGGCGCTGCCGGAGCGCGACCTCGCCGACGTGCCGCTCGAGACGGCGCTGCTCGGCGCGCGGCTGGGGGCGCCGCTGGTGGTGTCGGCGATGACCGGCGGGATCGAGGAGGCCGGCGTCATCAACGCGCGGCTCGCGCGCGCCGCGTGCGAACACGGGCTCGCGGTCGTACTCGGCTCCGGCCGGGCGCTGCTCGAGGACCCGTCGCTGCTGCCGACCTACCGCAGCGCCGACCGCCCGCCGCTACTGCTCGGCAACCTCGGCGCGGCGCAGATCCGGCTCGACGACGCGCCCGCCCGGGCCGAGCGGCTGGTCGAGCTGCTCGACGCCGACGGGCTGACGGTCCATCTCAACGCGATCCAGGAGGCGGTGCAGCCGGAGGGCGAGCCGCGGTTCGCGGGCGTCGTCGCGGGGATCGCCGCGGTCGCCGCGCACCTGGCGCCGCTGCCGGTGATGGTCAAGGAGGTCGGCTTCGGGATGGACGCCGCCGACGTCGCGCTGCTGCGCGACGCGGGCGTGGCGGCGATCGACGTCGCCGGCGCCGGCGGCACGAACTGGGCGCTCGTCGAGGGCGGCCGCGACGAGCGCGCCGCCGAGGTCGGCGCCGCGTTCGCCGACTGGGGCGTCCCCACCGCGGCCGCGCTGGCCGAGGCGCACGCCGCCGCCCCCGACCTTCCGCTGGTGGCGTCCGGCGGGCTGCGCGACGGCGTCGACGCCGCCAAGGCGCTCGCGCTCGGCGCGACCGCCGCCGGCCTGGCCCGCCCGTTCCTGCTCGCCGCCCGGGCCGACGCGGCGACCGAGACCGCGGCCACGCTCATCCGCCAGCTGCGCGTCGCGGTGTGGGCGACGGGGGCGGCGTCCGCCTCCGAGCTCGGCCGGGACCATCTCCGCTGAGCGACTTCCCTCATGAGGGAGCTTGGTCATGGCAGATGACCACAAGGACTACATCCGACGGCGGCCACCATCGCGGACCACGTGAACGGCTCGAGCGGCTGCGGCGCTAGAGGAGGTCGCGGAAGAACGCCTCGATGTCACGGGCGAGCGCCTCCGGCTCCTCGGCCGGGGCGAAGTGCCCGCCCCGCGGCATCACCGTCCAGCGGCGGATGTCGTACAGCCGCTCGGCCCACTCGCGCGGAGGCGTGCCCTCCGAGACGTGCTCGTTCGCGAACAGCGCGACCGCGGTGGGGACGGCGACGAAGTCGTCGGGCCCGATCGTCGAGCCGTGCCAGCGTTCGTCGTAGTAGTCGCGCATCGAGCCGCCGATCGTCTGGGTCGCCCAGTAGATCGTGAGGTTCGTGAGCAGGACGTCGCGGTCGATGCGCTCCAACGAGCCGCTCCACGAGCGCCACTTCTCGACGATCCAGGCGGCGAGGCCCGCGGGCGAGTCGTTGAGCGCATAGGCGACGGTCTGCGGCTTGGTGGACTGGATCGCGCTGTAGCCGCGCTCGGTGGCGTCCCAGTGCGCGACCTTCTCGCGGTACTCGCGCTCGGCATCCGACAGCGGACGCGATCCCGGGCCCGTATAGGGCGTGTCGTCGATCTGGTGGAGATGGATCGCAAGCAGCGGCGCGGGGTCGTCGAGCGCCATGTACGTCGTCACGCTCGCGCCGAAGTCGCCGCCCTGGGCGGCGTAGTGCTCATACCCGAGGCCGCGCATAAGCGCGTGCCACAGCCGCGCCGTGTCGCGGGTCGTCGCGCGGGCGGGGCGCTTCGAGAAGCCGTAGCCGGGCAGCGACGGGATCACGACGTCGAACGAGTCGGCCAGCAGTGGGGCGATCTGCAGGTGCTCGACGAACGAGCTCGGCCAACCATGGGTGAGGATCAGCGGGATCCCGTGGCCGCCGCGCGCGCGCTCGTGGACGTAGTGGATGTCGACGCCGTCGACCCGCGCGCGGAAGTGGGCGAACGCGTTCAGGCGTTCCTCCTGCGCGCGCCAGTCGAATCCATCGGCCCAGTAGTCGAGCAGGTCGTGCAGGTACTCGAGCTCGACGCCCTGCTCCCAGCTGGGCTCGGGCGACGGCTTCGGCCAGCGGGTACGGCGCAGGCGCGCGCGGAGGTCGTCCAGGACCGCGTCGGGCACCTGGATAACAAACGGCTCGCCGGGCGGCACGGTCGCAGGCTAACCGTCGACACGATGCAGGTCGAGTTGGGAGGCGCGCCGGAGACGCTGCTGTGGACGCTGTTCAGCTGCGGATGTAGCGCGCTGAGCGGCTCGACACCGGCGACGGGAGCGGCGAGCGCCGCCGAGCTCGGGCCCGAGCACCTGAGCGCCCGCGCTGTACCGTCGTGGTGTGTCCGGCAGTCCGGTCCGGGGGTTGTCGCAGGCCCCGCACCTGCGTGCGTTGATGCCGGCGTTCGCGCTGATCGCGGCGGTGGTGGCCGCTGTCACGGACTGGGGGTCCGTGACCGACATCGTGCTCGCCGGGGTCGGGGTCGTCGCCTTCGCCGTGTGGGCCTACCTGCCCCGCGTGCCGCTGCCGGCGCTGTGCCTCGCGGTGCTCGTCCCCGTCGTGGCGGCGCAACGTGCGGGGGACTTCGAGCCGCTGCTCTTCCAGGCGTGCCTGCTCGCGTTCGTCATCGGGCGGTGGGCGCCGACGACGGCCGAGGCCGCGCTGCTGGGCACGCCGGCGGTGCTGGCGCCGGTGGCGGCGAACCTCGTGCAGGATCCGCCCGACCTCTCGGTCGGCATCTGGATCATGGGCATCGCGTTCTCGTGGATCATCGGCCGGGCGCTCGAGCATCAGACGCGGTTGACGATCGAGCTGGACGCCAGCCGGCGCGAGCTCGCCCGGCAGGCGCTCCACGCCGAGCGGCAGCGCATCGCTCGTGACGTGCACGACTTCGTCGGCCACGGATTGGCGGCCGTCATGCTGCAGGTGACGAGCGCCCGCCACGTCCTGCGCCGCGATCCCGCAGGCGCCGAGGAGGCGCTGCGGTCTGCCGAGGAGGTCGGCCGGCGCAGCATGCAGGAGCTCCGCCGCACGGTCGCGCTGCTGCGCAGCGACGACGAGACCGGCGTCGCCCCGCCGGTCCCGTCCGCCGCGGAGATCCCCGTGCTCGTCGACGAGGCCAGGGCCGGCGGGCTCGCCGTCGAGTCGCGCATGCCGGCGGACCTGACGCGGCTCCCGGAGGGCGTCGGCGTCGCGCTGTACCGCATCGCCCAGGAAGCGCTCGCGAATGCGGCGCGGCACGCACCTCGTGCGCAGACGGTGCTGGCGATCGAGATCACCGACGGGCTGGTGCGGCTGGGCGCCGAGACGACCGGACCGGTTGCCGGCCCGACCGCCGATCCCGGCCGCTCACGCTACGGCCTGCTCGGGATGCGCGAGCGGGCGGTGGCGCTGGGCGGCGATCTCGTGGCCGGACCGACCGCCGAGGGCTGGCGGGTGAGGTGCCGGCTGCCGCTGGACGCCGAGGAGCGCCGGTGATCAGCGTTGCGCTCGTCGACGACCAGCCGATCGTGCGTGCCGGGCTGGCGCGGATCCTCTCGCCGGCCGACGGCTTCTCGGTGATCGCCGAATGCGCCGACGGCCGGGCGGCGGTGGAGGAGCTGCCGGCGCTGCGGCCGGACGTGATTCTGATGGACATCCGCATGCCGCGGCTCGACGGCATCGGCGCGATCACCGAGCTGCGCAAGACCGCCGACCCGCCTCCCGTGCTCGTGCTCACGACGTTCGGGGAGGACGAGGTGCTGTGGGGGGCGATCGAGGCCGGCGCGGCCGGCTTCGTGCTCAAGGACAGCGCGGCCGAGGACGTGATCGCGGCGGTGCGGGCGGTCAGCGGCGGCGCCGCCTGGTTCGACCCGGCGGTGGCGCCGCGCGTCCTGGACCGGTACCGCCGCGTGGTCGCGCCCGCCACGCGCGACGCCACCCGACTGGACCGGCTCACCGATCGCGAGCACGACGTGCTGCGACTGATGGCGCGCGGTGCCACGAACGCCGAGATCGCCGCGGCCCTGCACCTCGCCGAGGCGACGGTCAAGACGCACGTGGGCAGCATCTTCACCAAGCTCGGAGCGCGCGATCGGGCGGCTGCGATCGTCTTCGCCTACGACCACGGCGTGGTCAGCCCCGGCGCATAGTCCCGCGGTCGCACCGGTCTCCGACCAGGGTCGGACGGCACGACGGTCCCGTGGCCCGATGCGCGGCGGGCGCGGGCACCCTACCCTCGCCGACGTGACGCGACGGCTGGCGATCTGGAGCAGCGGGCGCCCCCGGCTCACGCTCGCCGGGTGGGCGGTCGCGCTGGCGGCGTCGATCGCGCTGACCGCGGCGTTCCTCGGCGACGCGCTGTCGGGCGACGAGACGATCACGAGCAACACCGAGTCACGGCGCGCCGACCGGCTCGCAGCCCAGCGCCTCGTCGCCGAGGCCCGATCCGCGACGCCGGATGCCAGCGAGGTCGTGATCGTGCGCTCGGCCACGGCGCGCGTGACCGAGCCGCGCTTCGCGCGGCGGGTCCGGAGTCTCGCCGGCGAGCTCGAACGCGCCGGCGCGGTCCGGGTCGCCAGCTTCTACAGCACGGGCGAGCGGCGGCTGATCTCCCGCGACGGCCACGCGGCGGGCCTCCTCGTCGCGCTCGGCCGCAACGCCGAGGACGCCATCGACGGCATCGTCGCGGCCGTGCGGCGCGCCGACGGCGAGGGCGGATTCGCGGTCGCGATCACCGGCGAGGAGACGCTCGACGCCGACTTCTCCACGCTGGCGGGCGACGATCTGCGCAACGGCGAGCTCGGCTTCGGGCTGCCGGCGGCGCTGATCGTCCTGCTGCTCGTGTTCGGCTCCGTGGTGGCGGGCCTCGTGCCGCTGCTGCTCGCGGTCTTCTCCATCACCGTCGCGCTCGCGCTCACGGCGCTCGTCGGGCAGGCGTTCGCCCTGTCGGTGTTCGCCACCAACATGCTCACCGGCATGGGCCTGGCGCTCGGGATCGACTATTCGCTGTTCATCGTCTCGCGCTTCCGCGAGGAGCGGACGGGCGGCGCGTCGGTAGCCGATGCGATCGCGGCCGCCGGGGCCACGGCCAGCCGTGCGGTGCTGTTCAGCGGGATCGCCTTCACGCTCGCGATGCTCGGGCTGCTGATGGTCCCGAGCACGATCATGCGCAGCCTCGCCGTCGGCGCGATCGCGGCCGCGCTCGCGTCGGTGGCCGCCGCGCTGACGCTGCTCCCTGCCCTGCTCGCCCTGCTCGGGGATCGCGTCGACGCGCTGCGCATCCCGATCGTTCGGCGGCCGGGAAGCCGTGTCTGGGCCCGCCTGGTCGAGACCGTGACGCGGCATCCGCTCGCCGGCCTCGTGCTCTCCACCGTCGTGCTGCTCGCGCTCGCCCTGCCGGTGCTCGGGCTGCGCTCCGGTCAGGCCGGCGTCGAGACGCTGCCCGATCGCCTCGCCGCCAAGCAGGGCTATCTCGCCCTCAATGCCGCGTTCCCGGGCGAGACGACGGAACCGGTCGAGGTCGTCGTCGGCGGCGAGGCGGGCTCGCGGGCCGTGTCCGAGGGGATCGATCGCCTCACGTCGCAGCTCGCCGGCAGCGAGCGCTTCGGTCGGCCGGTGACCGAGACGAACCGCGCGGGCGACCTGACCCGGCTGACGATCCCGGTCGCGGGCGATCCGATGGGTGATCAGGCCGTCGACGCCGTCCGCGAGCTGCGTCGCGACGTCATACCGGCGGCGTTCCCCGGCCGTGGGTCCGAGGTGCTCGTGGGCGGCGACACTGCGGAGTCGATCGACGAGGCCGACACCATGAGCCACTGGCTGCCGATCGTGTTCGCGTTCGTCCTCGGGCTCAGCTTCGTCCTGCTCACGGTCGCGTTCCGCTCGCTCGTCGTCGCCGCCAAGGCGGTCGCGGTCAACCTGCTCTCGGTGGGCGCGGCCTACGGGGTGCTCGTGCTCGTCTTCCAGCGCGGAGTCGGCAACGAGCTCTTCGGCTTCCCGCAGGTCGACACGATCGAGTCCTGGGTGCCGCTGTTCCTGTTCGCGGTGCTCTTCGGTCTCTCGATGGACTACCACGTCTTCCTGCTCAGCCGCATCCGCGAGAGCTACCGCGAGACCGGCGACAACACGGCGGCGATCATCCACGGCGTCGCCTCGACGGGCCGCATCATCACCGGCGCCGCGCTGATCATCGTCGCGGTGTTCAGCGGCTTCGCCCGCGGCGAGCTGGTCATGTTCCAGCAGATGGGTTTCGGCGTCGCGGTCGCCCTGCTGCTCGACGCCACGATCGTCCGCCTCGTCCTCGTCCCGGCGGCGATGCAGCTGCTCGGCGACCGCAACTGGTACCTGCCCCGCCGGCTGCGGTGGCTGCCCGACATCCACGCCTGACAGGGCCCTCGGTACCGTCGGGCTGGTGAAGGTTCAGCTGGGAGGCGTGCCGGAGACGTTGCTGTGGACGCTGTACCACCGGGCGGTCGAGGCGCGGCGGCCGGACGCGGTGCTGGACGATCCGAAGGCGGTCGCGCTCGTCGACGCGATCGACTACCCGTTCGCCGAGCGGTTCGGGAGCGGTGAGGGCGGCCTGTCGCAGTGGCAGGCGCTGCGGGTGCGGCGGTTCGACGCCGAGGTGCGGCGTTTCCTCGCCGCGAATCCCGACGGCACCGTCGTCGCACTCGGCGAGGGGCTCGAAACGCAGTTCTGGCGCGTCGACAACGGGCGCGTGCGGTGGGTGACGGTCGACCTGCCGGAGGCGATCGCGGTGCGCGAGCGGCTGCTGCCCCGCGGCGACCGGCAGTCCGTGGTCGCGGCCTCGGCGCTCGACGAGGCCTGGATGGACGACGTCGACGCCTCGCGCGGGGTGCTCATCACGGCCCAGGGCCTGCTCATGTACTTCGAGTTCGGCGACGTCGAGAAGCTGCTGGCCGCGTGCGCGGAGCGCTTCCGCGGAAGCGCGATCGTCTTCGACGCCGTCCCGCGCTGGCTGAGCGAGGCGAGCCGCAAGGGCAAGCTCGGCAAGCCCGACGGCTACAAGCCGCCGCCCTGGAAGTGGGGCATCGATCGCGAGAAGCGCGGCCGACTGCGAGCGCGCGAGCTCCGCCTCCCGCGCGGCCGCGGCCCGTTCTTCGGCCTCCTCGCCCCACTGGCAGCCGCCGTCCCGCCGCTGCGGCGGCTGTTCTTCACGATCCTCTTGAAGCGGTTCTAACCCGAGGCGGCGGCGGGCTTGTCGCTCGCCGACGCCTTCTGCGGCGCGAGCATCATCGTCATGTTGCGGCCGTCCTGCTGGGGGCGCTGCTCGACGACCGCGAGATCTCCCAGGTCCTCGGCGAGGCGGTTGAGGATCATCTCGCCGCGCTCGGGGTGGGCCATCTCGCGCCCGCGGAACATGATCGTCACCTTGACCTTGTCGCGCCCCTTGAGGAAGCGCTCGACGTGGCCCTTCTTGGTGTCGTAGTCGTGCTGGGCGATCTTCGGCCGGAACTTGATCTCGCGGACGTTGATCTGCTGCTGGTGCTTGCGGGCGGCCTTCTGCTTCTGGTTCTGCTCGTACTTGTACTTCGAGTAGTCCAGGATCCGGGTCACCGGCGGCTTGGCGTCGGGCGCCACCTCGACGAGGTCGAGGTCGCGGTCCTGCGCCATTCGCAGGGCGTCCTGGGTGCGCATGATCCCCACCTGCTGGCCATTCTCGTCGATGAGCCGGACCTCGGGGACGCGGATGCGCTCGTTGATCCGGGTGGGGTCGCGCTCAGGCGGCTGCCGGTCGAAACGTCTGGGGACCGGCACTAGTGCTGTTGGCGGCGCGTCAAGAAGTGCGCGGCGCTGAGTCGGAACGCGTATTCAACGTGAGGCAGTATAGCTACGGTGTCTCGAGGCGTGGCAGGGGTTCACGAAGAACTGCAGGCGATCCTCGACGCGACGATGGACGTGATCGTCGTGTTCGACTCCGACCGCCGCTTCCTGTCCGTCAACGACGCGGCCTGCCGGTTCTACGGGCGCCCGCGCGAGAAGCTGCTCGGCGCGCGGCTCGACGACCTGATCGGCACCGAGCGCGCGGAGGCCGACTGGCAGGGCTTCCTCACCGAGGAGCGGATCGCCCAGGGCATGCTCGAGCACGTCTGGGAGGGCGAGCAGGACGGCCGCCGCCGCGTGCTCGAGGTGCGCGCGCGGCCGGAGTTCCTGCCCGGCCGCCACCTGTTCGTGCTGCGCGACGTGACCGAGCGCCGCGTGCTCGAGGACCAGCTGCGGCAGGCGCAGAAGATGGAGGCGGTCGGCCAGCTCGCCGGCGGCGTCGCGCACGACTTCAACAACCTGCTGACCGTCATCGGCGGCTACAGCGAGATCGCCCGCCGGCGGATCGGCGCCGGGCCCGGCGCCAACGAGCTGAGCGAGGTCGAGCGCGCCGCCGAGCGCGCGACCCAGCTCACCCGCCAGCTGCTCGCGTTCTCGCGCCAGCAGGTCATGGACCCCGTGCCGCTTGACCTCGGCGAGGTGGTCGCCGGCCTGCTGCCGATGCTGCGGCGGCTGATCGGCGAGGACATCGAGATCGCGGTGCTGGCCGACCGGCAGCTGCCGTCGGTGCTTGCCGACCGCTCGCAGCTCGAGCAGGTGGTCGTGAACCTCGCGGTCAACGGGCGCGACGCGATGCCGACCGGCGGCACGCTGACGATCGAGACGCGCCCGGTCGGCGACGATGTCTGCCTCGCGGTCACCGACACCGGCGTCGGCATGAGCCGCGAGACGATGGAGCACGTCTTCGAGCCGTTCTTCACGACCAAGGAGATCGGCCAGGGGACCGGCCTCGGGCTGGCGACCGTGCACGGGATCGTCAGCCAGACCGGCGGCCGCGTGCACGTCTACTCCGAGCCCGACCTCGGCACGAGCTTCAAGGTCTACCTCCCCGCCACCGACCGCACCGCCGGTGTCCAACCCGCCGGCCCGGCCGCCGACGCCGAGCCGCTCGGCGGCGGCGAGGCGATCCTGCTGTGCGAGGACGAGGAGGGCGTCCGCCACCTGATCGAGTACGTGCTCACGACGCACGGCTACAAGGTGCTGACGACCGACGGCCCGCACGCCGCGCTCGAGCGCGCAGCCGAGAGCGACGAGCGGATCGACGTCCTCGTGACCGACGTGATCATGCCCGACATGTCGGGCCCTGAGCTGGCGCGGCGCATGCAGCCGCTGCGGCCCGGCGTGCGCACGCTGTTCGTCTCCGGCTACACGGCCGAGACGGTCCGCGGGCGCGGCAAGCTCCCGCCCGGCAGCGCGTTCCTCGAGAAGCCGTTCGACCAGCTCTCGCTGCTGCGCGCGGTCCGCGGGCTGCTGGACCAGGGCGCTAGTGGCGCTCGCTCGCCTCAGCGACGAGCCGCTCAACCGCCTCAGTAAGCGGGACCGTGCCCTGATCGCCCTCCCGGTGCCGCCGCAGCGCGACGGCGCGCTGCTCGGCCTCGCGATCGCCGACCACGAGCATGTACGGGATCTTGCGCAGCTCGGCCTCGCGGATCTTGCGGCCGACCGACTCGGTGCGGTCGTCGAGGTCCGCACGCAGCTCGGCGGCGGCCAGCGCCGCGTGCACTTCGCGCGCGTAGTCGACGTGCCGGTCGGCGAGCGGCAGGACGGTCGCCTGGACGGGCGCGAGCCAGAGCGGGAACTCGCCGGCGTAGTGCTCGATGAGGATCCCCATGAAGCGCTCGAAGCTCCCCATCAGCGCGCGGTGGATCATCACCGGCCGGTGGTCGGCGTTGTCGGCGCCGGTGTAGGTCAGCTCGAACCGCTCGGGCATGTAGTAGTCGAGCTGGACGGTGCCGAGCTGCCACGCGCGGCCGATCGAGTCGGTCATGTGCAGGTCGATCTTCGGGCCGTAGAACGCGCCGTCGCCCGGGTTGAGGTCGTACTTCAGGCCCTTGTCGACGAGCGCCTTCTCGAGCCCCGCCTCGGCGCGGTCCCACATCTCCTCGGTGCCGACGCGCTTCTCCGGCCGGGTCGAGAGCTCCAGCCGGGGCTCGAAGCCGAACGTGTCGTAGATCGCGAAGCCGAAGTCCAGGCAGCGCTGGATCTCCTCGGGAACCTGCTCCTCGGTGCAGAAGATGTGGGCGTCGTCCTGCGTGATGTGGCGGACGCGCAGCAGGCCGTGGAGCGTGCCGCTCGGCTCGTGCCGGTGTACGAGCCCGGCCTCGGAGTAGCGGATCGGGAGGTCGCGGTACGAGCGCCGCTCGTCCTTGAACAGCTGCACGTGGGCCGGGCAGTTCATGGGCTTGAGGCCCATCTGCCGGCCCTCCTGGTCCTGGGTGAAGTACATGTGGTCGCGGTAGACGTCCCAGTGGCCCGACTGCTTCCAGAGGCTGACGTCATAGAGGATCGGCGTCTGCACCTCGCGATAGCCGCGGTCGGCGTTCTCCTCGCGCCAGAGGTTCTGGAGCTGGTT
>DATDKF010000162.1:0-4114 GCA_036520135.1 Solirubrobacteraceae bacterium | reverse complement strand
TGGTCGCCACGACGATCTCGAACAGCGCGAGCCGGCAGGAGCTTGCCCGGCTCGCGGACGAGCAGGCTGCGCTGCGCCGCGTGGCTACGCTGGTCGCCGAAGGCGTCCCGCCGCCGGAGGTGTTTGCGGCGGTCGCGCGTGAGGTCGGCCTGCTTCTTTGTGTCGACGCGACGCACATGGCGCGATACGAGCTCGACGGCACGGCGACCGGCGTCGCCGCCTGGAGTCCCGCCGGAGACCACAAACCGGTCGGCACACGAGTCAACACCGAAGGCGAGAGCATCGTCGGGATCGTGTTGCGGACCGGGCACCCCACGCGGATGCACAGCTACGAGAATGCGGCTGGCCCTGCGGCCGCACTGGCCCGGGAGCTTGGTCTCCGTTCGTCGGTGGGCGCCCCGATCGTCGTCGACCGGCGCCTCTGGGGCGTGATGATCGTCTCCTCGAAGGGCGACCGGCCGCTCCCGGGGGACACGGAGTCGAGGATCGCCGCCTTCACGGAGCTGGTCGCGACGGCGATCTCGAACACCGAAGCGCGGGAGGAACTGGCGGCGTCGCGGGCACGGATCGTGGCGGCGACCGACGACGAGCGCCGGCGCGTGGTTCGCGATCTGCACGACGGCGCGCAGCAGCGGCTCGTCCACACGATCATCACGCTCAAGCTGGCGCGCCGCGCCTTCCAGAACGAGGACGCGGATGCCCCCGCCCTGCTGACCGAGGCACTCGACCACGCCGAGCAGGCGACGGCCGAGCTGCGCGAGCTCGCGCACGGCATCCTCCCAGCGGTCCTCACCGGGGGTGGGCTACGCGCCGGAGTGGATGCGCTGGCCTCGCGGATGCCGGTTCCGGTCGACAACGGTGTGTCGGTGGGCCGGCTCGCTGCCGCCGTCGAGGCGACCGCCTACTTCGTCGTCGCCGAGGCGCTCACCAACATCGCCAAACACGCTCGCGCCCAACGCGCCGCGGTCACGGCGCACGTCGAGGACCGCACCCTCCGGGTCCAGGTGCGCGACGACGGCATCGGAGGCGCCCGGCCTGACGGGAGCGGTCTCGTTGGGCTGGCGGACCGGCTTGCCGTCCTCGGCGGCCGGCTCCGGGTGGAGAGCCCGGCCGACGGCGGCGCGCTCGTCACCGCGGACATCCCCCTCTCCGGCTAGCTCCGCAATCCCGTTGGCGACCGCTGCTCCTCAGAGGCAGATCCAATAGCGAGGCGAACCCAACGCCGACCGGCGCTCCTCGCGCAACGCGCTACTCGCTGGCTGGCGCTGGCGGCCGCTCCCGGCAGGCGAAAGCGACACTCACAAGGCCGGTTCTGTCGCACGGTCGCCCGCGCAAGAGCGTGTCAGCCTGCTGAGCGGGCGTGGAGGGCGGCCTCGGTCCGGTTGTGCACGCCGAGCTTCGTGAGGATCCGGCTCACGTGGTGGCCGGCGGTCTTCTCGCTGATGACGAGCGTCTGTGCGATGCGCGCGTTCGTCATGCCCAGGGTGATCAGCTCGAGGACCTCGCGCTCGCGAGCTGTGAGATCGCCGCCTCCGCGCGGCCGTCCGCCGGTCCCGGCGCCGAGATCGCGCAGAATGCTCGCTGCCCGGTCCATCGCCCGGGAGGCGCCGAGGTCACGGAACGCCGCGCATGCGGTGCGGGCCTCCTCGGCTGCGACCTCGGGTGAGTCGCCCGCGAGCGCCTGGGCGAGCGTCAGGCGTGCCTCGCCCGCGTCGAGCGGCATCGACAGGATGCTGAACGCCGCGAGCGCCTGGCGCGCGCAGTCGGCGGCTTCGTCTACAGCGCCATCGGCTAGAGCGACGTGCGCCGCCGCCAGCTTGGCGCGGGCGGCGACGAGCCGGATCCCGGAATCGTGCGCGAGCTGAGCGAGCTGCTCGGCATTCTCGCGCGCCTCTTCCAGGGCACCGCATGCGAGCCGCGCATCGACCAGAGGAGCGAGGAGCTGCGTCGCGCGCACGGCATCGTCGACCGTGCTGCGCAGTCCGCGCCTCAGGAGCTCCACGGCCACCTCGGGTCGCTGCTCGGCGATCCGCAGCAGCGCGAGGGCCCGCAGTGCCGACGGATGCTCCTCGCGGCCCGCGAGCAGCTCCTCGGCGTCGGCAAGGCGGCCCTGCTGCACTCGCAGCTCGGCCAGCGAGGCGACCGCCGGAGCCCCCACTTCGGGGACGTAGCGTGCGTGGGTGGCCAGCGCCGTGTCCAGCGACTTCTCGGCTTCGGACCAGTGGCCGGTCGCGATCAGCACGTCGGCGTGGATGGCCCGGCAGGCGCCCAGGAGGGGCGTCGCGGCGTAGTCCCGTGCGAACTCGTCCACGATCTCGCACCATTCGGTCGCTCGTTCCCATTCGCCTGCGCTCGTGCAGGCGATGATCAGGTTGCAGTAGGCCTCGGCGAGCACGTTGACCGTGCGCACGCGGCCCGCCGCTGCGGCGACCATCGCCTCTTCGAGCAGACGCATGCCGCTCTCGTGATGCGCGCTCATCTCCGCTCTGCCGAGCATGCTGAGCGCGAAGACCTCCAACTCGTCGGCTCCGGTCGCGCGGGCGATCTCGATCGCCCGACGAGCATGAGCAGCCTGTTCGCTCACGTGCTCCGCGTGGCGCGCGCGTTCGACCGCCACCCATCCGTGACCGGCGCAGTCACCGATTCCCTCGAGCAGGCGCTCGGCGCGAGCGAGCCACCCGCGCGCGGCCGACGCGCGTCCTCCGACCATGTGCTGGTGCGACACCCACACCGCGACGCGTGCCGCGTCGTCACAGCGGCGCGCTCGCGCGAATTCCTCGAAGGCACGCTCGCGCGCCGCGATGCCCTCCGCCACGCTGCCGAGGTACCAAAGCGCCAGCCCGAGGCCGTCGATAGCCTCGGGCGAATCGCCCGCCTCCAGCGCCGCTGCGAAGCATGCCCGGGCGGAGGCCCACTCCCCGCGCTCCAGCGCCCCGCTGCCCTCGCGCATCGCTGCGTCTCGCGTCGATGCCTCCACTGGCGCGAGTATTCCATCCCCGTTTACGGCGCTCAAGCGTGGGGCGCCGCGCGCTCAGCGCTTCGTGGCCACCGCGACGAGGAATTCCTGCTCGAAGCGGGCGCGGTCAGGCGAGCCCAGGTTCCACTCCTCGCAGAACGAGTTCAGCGCGGCGTCGAACTCGTCGTCACGGCCGTCGCGAGCGGCGTTCGCGCGAGCGGCGATCGTGGGTCCGTAGACCGCCTTGAAGTAGTCGCCGTAGTCGCGCGGGCGCTCGAAGACCGTGACCTCGAGCACGTCCCGCTCGAGCACGCCGAACTCCACGCGACCGCCTAAGAGCCCAGCGAGATGCTCCTCGCTCCCCCACAGCGGAGGAGGTTGCGCGCCGGCAGGCGGGGGCGGCGCGTAGGGCTTCATGGCCGCGAGCAGCTTGCCGGTCATGCCCTCCGGCGTCCAGCTCAGCAGCCCGATCGTGCCGCCCGATCGGCAGACCCGCACCAGCTCGTCCGCCGCGCGCTGATGGTCGGGCGCGAACATCACGCCGATCGACGACATGACGACGTCGAACGAGGCATCGGCGAACGGCAGGCGCTCCGCATCCGCGTGGACCCAGTCGATGTCCAGCCCCTGCGCCTTCGCGCGGCTGGCGCCCGCCTCAAGCAGCGCCGGCGTCAGATCGCTCGCGGTCACGCTCGAACCTCGCGCCGCCGCCGGAATGGACGCGTTCCCGGTGCCCGCGGCGACATCGAGCACGCGCAGACCGGCGGTGATGTCGCATGCCTCCACGAGCCGCTCACCCACAGGCAACAGGAACCTCTCGACCATCCCCGCGTAGTCGCCGGACGCCCACATCGCGCGATGGCGTGCCTTGAGCTCCGAATCCGTCGTCTGGACTGACATCTGCGTCCTTCCATCGCTGGGCGATGACTGCTCGCCACAAACAATCCGCGACGGACGACGACGGCACATCGGGAGAAGTCCCTATCTCATGCCTACACCGGAGCTCGAGAGCACCGTCTGCCCGCAGCCGATGAGAGCGACGACGAGCGGGTGGCTCTCAGCCGCCGTGCCAAAGCACCGCACTTGCACAGCGTGGTTGACCGCTCGTCGGAGCAGCCACTCTGGCCGTTGACTGACGAGCTCGTCGAGTCCGCGGGG
>DATDKF010000161.1:0-2333 GCA_036520135.1 Solirubrobacteraceae bacterium | reverse complement strand
CCGGCTCGATGACGTACGCCTCGCCCGGACCGACCTCGGCCTCAGTCCCGTCCTCGTGCTTGACGGCCAGCCGACCGGAGTGGACGACCCCGACGTGGCGAGCCTGGCAGCTCTCGGTGCCGGCGACGGGCTTCACACACTCCGACCACCGCCACCCCGGCTCAAACGCGAACCGCGCGGCCGTCGTCGCGCCTATACGAACCACATCCACCCGCGTCTTGTCCGGCGTCCGCGTCTCATCAGGCGAATCGAAATCACGCGATTCCACACCGGTCACGGCAATCTCCTCTCCTCGCTCGACCAGAATCCTCGCGCTCTCGGCGATCGCATTGCAAGTGCGGCGATCGAGCGTGCCGCCGCGGCGCCGCGCGCTTCGACGTGACGCCCGATGAAGAAGACTGGAGCCCGCGCGAACTCAGGGCCGAGCCAGTGCTCCTATTCGCGCAATGCAGCAGCGCTCGAGGCGAGCGCCCTACACCGGGTTCGCTGCGCGTTTGCGATCCCTCGCCACGCAATCCCGAGCGATCTCGCGCTCGGTGAGCATTTCAGGCCCTCACGTAGACGGTGGCACCGGCGCCCGCATTCCGGCTCATGCCGGCAACGAGACCAAATCGTTCAGCCATTCCCGCCCTGATCTCCTGGCGCGTGCCCGACGGATTGAGCGAGTCGAAAATCACCGTGCGGATACCGCACGGATAGCGCCGACGCCGGCGGGATCGGGCACGAACGAGGTGGTCGAGGGCACCTCGTCCGGGCCGATCCAGCGAGTGCCGGACAGCCCCAGGGCGTATCGTGCCGCCCATGTCGGCCGGGCGGGACTCTGCCGTCGAACCGGAGCCCTGGGGAGACGATCCGAAGCTCGTGGAGCTTCTCGGTGGGCAGGGCGCAGCGGGGTTTCGTGCCCTGTTCGACGGCTTTCCTGAGGCGGTCGGGGTGTTATGGGCCCTCCGTGACGCCGACGGGCAGATCGTCGACTTCACGTTCGGCTACGGCAACCCCTCGATCCTGAGTGCCTTCCGGCTACCGGCCGCGACGAGGGACCGCTACACGCTGCTGGAGGCCCTGCCGCGCATGCGCGGTAGTCGTGCCTTCGACGCCTACGTCAGGGTGTGCGAGTCGGGACAGCCGTGGATCCACGAGGTCACGTATGACACGCCGTTCGGCGACGGCTACATGCTGGGGATCTTTAAGCATCGCACCGTCAAGCTCGGTGATGGGCTCGTCAACTTCCTCACCGACGTGACCGAGCAGCGGCGGATGGAGGCCGAGCTGCGCAGCTACGCCGACGTGGTGGCGCATGACCTGAACGAGCCGATTGCGGGCATCGCGCTGCTAGTCAGGCTGCTTGAGCGGCGTGCCGACGAGCCGCCGCCGGCCGACGTGTTGCGACAACTCCGGGCCAGCACCGAGCGTGCAAGCGACCTCATCGACGGGGTACTGGTATACGCGCGGGCTGGCGAACTGAGCACCGAGCCAGTCGCGCTCGGCCAGCTGATGGCCGAGGTTGCCGAAGATCTGCGCCCGAGCCTGGACTGGGCAGCGGCGACGCTTGAGATCGGCGATCTGCCGGACGTCGAGGGCGACCCCCGGCAGCTGCGCCGAGTCCTGCAGAACCTCCTCGGCAACGCCGTGAAGTTCCGCGCTGAAACGGCCCTGCGGGTCGAGCTTTCGGCCGTTCCCGACAGCCAGGAATGGGTCGTCACCATGCGTGACAACGGGCTCGGCGTCGACCCTGACCAAGCGAGCCGGATCTTCGGCATGTTCTCGCGCGCCAACAAGGAGACCGACGGCGCCGGGATCGGACTGGCGGTGTGCCGCCGCATCGTCGAGGCCCACGGCGGGCGCATCTGGGTCGAGGCCGCAGAGGGCGGCGGAAGCGCCTTTCGCTTCACCCTGCCGCGCTGACCATCCCGGAGCACGGAGCCACCCCGGCCGCTCACATGCATCAGGGCGCTCGACGGGCCCGCCTGTCAACGCCGCGGCGCGCCGCTCCCCTTTCGCGCAATGCAGCAGTCTGCTCGCTGCCTGGCAGCTGACTAGACGACGCGTTGCCCATGCGGAGCTGACCGGGCTTCGAAGGCGGCCAGGGCGTATTGAAGTTCTGGGGCGCCGTCCGAGTTGACTTCGCGATTTGACGCGAGCGCGTACGACCTCGCGCACGTCAGGCTGAAAGTGCCGCGCAGAGTTCCTCTCCTGGGGGAACGTCGAGACCGGAGAAGGCGAGCACCTCACCCGTCTCGGTCACGATGACGTAGTGGCCCGCGGTTGCGAAGACGACGCCCACGCCGGGGACGGTGACGTGCCGCTGGTTGCCGGTGGCGGTGGATTGTCCG
>DATDKF010000160.1:0-4055 GCA_036520135.1 Solirubrobacteraceae bacterium | reverse complement strand
GATGCGGTCTTCCGGCACGAGGGGGAGTTCTGGACGATCGCCTACGGGGGGCAGATGTTCCGCCTTCGCGACGTGAAGGGGCTTCGCTACATCGCATCGCTGCTCGCCAGCCCCGGTCGCGACATACACGTGCTCGAGCTCGTGAGCGGCGCGACGGAGCGTCGGGCCGACGCTCGCGCGCGGCTCGCCGAGGACGACGTTGTCGCCTCGTGGCCGTCTGACCTCGATCCCCTGCTCGACGATCAGGCTAAGAAGGACTACGGGCGACGGCTCGAGGAGCTCGAAGAAGAGCTCGAGCAGGCGCGCGACTGGGGGGACACCGAACGCGCCGCCCGCCTGCAGGACGAGCTCGACCTCCTGACCCAGGAGCTCGCGCGCGCAGTCGGGCTGCGGGGCCGCGACCGGACGTTCTCCTCGCACGCCGAACGGGCGCGCATCAGCGTGACGAAGGCCATCAGGACCGCGATCAGGCTCATCGACAAGCACTGCCCAGAGCTGGCGGCGCACTTCGAGGCCTCGATCCAGACCGGGCGCTCCTGCTCCTACGTCACCCCCAGCGCCCCTCCACCCAGCTGGTCTCTCTGAGGCGGCTCGTGAGGGCGCACGGAACGATCGTTCCGCCGCGATTCACGCCCACCGGTTGACCACAAGCGTTA
This sequence comes from Solirubrobacteraceae bacterium, assembly GCA_036520135.1. Taxonomy (GTDB): domain Bacteria; phylum Actinomycetota; class Thermoleophilia; order Solirubrobacterales; family Solirubrobacteraceae; genus DASSUW01. The sequence continues at coordinate 3,399 of DATDKF010000160.1, read as the reverse complement.
GCCGAGCCGCTGACTCGCAACCAACGTGCACCCGAGGAGGTCTCGAAGTGAGCGCAGTGACAGACACGTTCCGCAACGGCGTGGACACCGAGAAGATGTTCGCGACGCTGGAGTTGATCAAGGATCAGCCCGAACTGGCGAAGTTCCAGTTCCGCGCCACGAACCGCTGGGTCGACGGCGCGCACAACCGCTCGACGCTCAAGGATTTCTACGCCGCGGGCGGCGAGGACAGCACCCGCGGCGAGGCGTTCGAGATCGATGCGGGCGAGCCGGCGATCCTGCTTGGCGCCGACACCGGCCCCAACCCGGCCGAGTACCTGCTGCACGCGCTGGCCGCCTGCCTGACGACGTCGATCGTCTACGTGGCCGCGGCGCGCAAGGTCAAGCTCACCTCCGTGGAGTCGACGCTGACCGGCGACATGGACGTGCGCGGCGCGCTCGGCGTCGACCCCGAGCCGCGCAACGGGTTTGAGCGCATCGTGGTGTCGTTTCGGGTGACGGGCGACGCGCCGGCCGAGAAGCTGCGCGAGGTCGTCGAGCGCGCGCGGCAGCGTTCGGCCGTCTATGACATGGTCACCAACGGCGTGCCCGTCGCCGTGCAGGTGGCGACCGGTTGACGCGATGGCGATCGAGCTGACGGCCCATACCGAGCCCGGCGCGCGGCTGGTGGCGATCGCCGACGGGCTGCGCGAGCAGCTCGCCGCGCGTGCCGCCGAGCACGACCGCGACGCCAGCTACCCGTTCGAGGCCATCGACGCCTTGAAGGCGGCCGGCTACTTCGCAGCGCCCGTGCCCGTCGAGCTCGGGGGGCTCGGCGTGTGCTGCGCGCACGACCTCGTCCTGGGGTCAAGTCGCCTGGCGCGCGGCGACGCCTCCGTCGCGATCGGCGTGAGCATGCACCTGCTCGCGGTGCTCAACATGCAGCGCCGCCGGGCGGTCGCGGTCGCGGCCGGCGCGCAGCGCCGCGCCCAAGCCTTTGCCGCCTCGCTCGAGCAGATCGCTAGGGACGGCGTCGTGCTGGCCGCCGCCATCAGCGAGCCAGGCCAGGACCTCACGCGACCGGCCACGACCGCCACGCGCACCGCCTCGGGCTGGCGAATCGACGGGCGCAAGACGTTCTGCACCATGGCCCCCGCCGCCACCGACCTCTACGTCGCCGTCACCCACGCCGACCAGGAGGGCGGCGAGCGCTACGCCTACGCGATGGTCGCCACCGACACGCCCGGCGTCACCATCCACGACGACTGGGACGCGCTCGGGATGCGCGCCTCGGGCAGCAACACGATCACCTTCGACGGCGTCGAGCTGCCCGTGCACGGTGTCCGGGGCGGCTTCCGCGCCGGCGACCCGCTGCCCTACATGCAACGCAACCTCGTCGCCGGGCCCTTCCACGCCGCCGCCTCGCTCGGCATCGCCGAGTCCGCCGACCACATCGCCCGCCAAACCATCGCCGCCCGCAACAACGGCGACGCGCTGGCGCGCATGCAGATCGCCGACAACACCATCGACCTCGCCGCCGCACGCGCCGTCCTGTCACGCGCCACCACGCTCATCGACAACCACCACGCCGCCAACCCCGCCAGCGACGGCAACCCCGAACAACTCGCCGCGCTGTTCGCCGAGGCCCAAGCCGCCAAGGCGTTCGTCAACGACGCCGCCGCCCGCATCGTCGACCGCGCGCTCGCCCTCTCCGGCGGCACCGGCTACCTCAACCGCAGCCCACTCGCGCGCGCCTACCGCGACGTCAAGGCCGGCACCTTCATGCACCCCCTCGGCGCCAACCGCGCCCACGACCACCTCGCCCACACCGCCCTCGACGAACAGACAACGCTGCACTGAGCTCAGATGACGCACACGGCTCCAGCCTCAGCCCTCGCCGCGGCGGCGCCCGACGCGCGCTCACTCCGCGACGCACTCGGCAGGTTCGCGACCGGAGTCGCGTTCGTGACGGCGGCGCCCGACGGCGAGCCCACCGGCTTGATCGTCAACTCACTCACGTCCGTCTCGCTCACGCCACCCCTGATCTCCTTCTGCCCGGCGCGCAGCTCGCTCACGTGGTCGCGCATGCGACGCGCGCGACGCTTCGCCGTCAACGTGCTCGGCCGGCACCACGAGCGGTTCGCAATGCGCGCGACCCCCGCCGGCAGCGACCGATTCGCCGGCCTCGACTGGCAGCCCGGGCACGGCGGCATACCGCTGCTCACCGACGCCCTCGCCACCCTCGAATGTGAGATCGTCGCCGAACATCCCACCGGCGACCACTGGATCGTCGTAGGGCGCGTCGACAACCTGCGCACCTCGCCCATCAAAGACCCGCTGGTCTTCTTCGCCGGCGCGCTCGGCGCTCTGAAATAGCCAAAGTAAACCTCGGCGCCGCCCGAAGAGTGGTCCCTTCCCATGAAAGGGAGCGTCTCCGCCGAGGTTCCGACGACGCCCGCCTCGGACGACAACCAGCAGCCCAGCCCAGTTGCGCGCAGGCGCCTGCTTGCCGATGGAAAGCGACACCTTCGGCGATGACCCCGTGTGACTGCCGCGGCACAAGCGCCCGGTGATGGGCACCGCGCCGCTGCCTCGGACGCCGTCCTGCGGAGAAAGCTCACGGCTCTGGGGGCCATGGCTCGCCGGGTCGCGGAGCGGGGCGAGGTTGACCTCGCGGTTTCCGGACTGAAACCGGACTGGGCCCCCAAGGAGACGCCCGCTCGTGGCGCCAAGCAGTCGCGCAGCTTGCCGCTCAGAGGATCAAGGGCCGGCACTCGGCCTCCATCCGCTCGTCGCAGCGACCGCCGTTGGCTGGACAGCTCGCGCGGTCCGGTCGACACTTGGGCGATGCAGAGGGGAGGGGGGCAGCAGATCGCTCCGCCCGCGGTCGCCGGGCGATCCTCCATGCGACCGTTCGTGGGTCGCGTCCAGGAGCTGGCGGATCTGGTGTTCGCGCTCGAGGAAGCCGCGTCCGGTCGCGGCTCGCTGGTGCTCGTCACAGGTGAGCCGGGGATCGGCAAGACCCGGCTGATGAGCGAGCTCGCCCGGGTTGGCTCTGAGCGAGGGGTGCGGGTCGTCACGGGTCACTGCTGGGAGGAGGGCGGCGCACCACCGTATTGGCCCTGGCTTCAGGTCATCCGCGCGCTGGGCGGCGCTCTGGAGGAACTCGTCGTGTTCACCAACTCGACCGGGGCCCCGCGCTCGACGCCGCGCGCGGTGATGCCGGAGGGAGGGCGGCTGCGCCTGTTCGACGTGGTGGGCGCCTTCCTGACCGCGGCCTCGTCTGAGCGCCCAATCCTCGTTGTGCTGGACGACCTGCACGCGGGCGACGAGCCGTCGCTGTTGCTACTGCGCTACCTGGGGGACGCGCTGGCCGAGGCGAGGATCCTGCTCGTGGCGTCCTACCGAGAGGCCGACAAG
>DATDKF010000159.1:0-6753 GCA_036520135.1 Solirubrobacteraceae bacterium | reverse complement strand
TGGTCGTCGACGTGCCTGCTGGTCGATGTCCGGCTATACGGCCCGAGGACGTCCATGTCCGCGGGCCGAGATCGGGGGTTCGCTTGGGTCACCGGCGCCGGAAGATCTCGTACACCGCGCCGTGCGTGTTGGAGACGAGGTAGAGGTGGCCGTCGGGTCCGGTGTGGATGTCGGTCACGAGCCCGAAGTTGCGGCCGAAGAGCAGGCTCTCGCTCTCGGTGATCTCCCACTTGCCGACGTTGTCGGCGACGCGGTCCTCGAGCCGCGGATCGTCGACCGCGACCTTGCGCCGGTTGCCGGTCAGCTGGATGCGGAACAGGTGGCCGCCCTCGAGGAAGTCGCGTGAGCCGCCCATGAACAGGTCGCCCGCGTACTGCGGCCCGAGCGCGCGGCCGGCGAGGAAGCCCATGCCGCCAGGCCCGAGCTCGAACTTCCAGCTCAGCTCGGGGTCGCTGAAGTGCGCGCCGGGGAGCATGAACAGGCGCGAGAGCGCCTCCTGCGGCGAGTCGGCGATGTTGGTCGGCAGCCAGCGGTTCTGCTGCAGGCCGAAGTAGCCGTTGGGCGCGAACGGGTCGCTGGTCGGGCCCATCGTGGTCTCGATCGCCTTGAACTGCGCGACGCGCGATGCCGGCCCCATGATCTGGATCCAGCCGGAGTTCATGCCGGGCTCAACGCGGTTGACCTCGCTGAACGAGTCGTCGCCGTTCTCCTGTTCCCACAGGTCGCCCGACACCGGGTCGACGGCCATGCCGAACGAGTTGCGGATGCCGTAGGCGAACAGTTTCTGGACGTTCGCGCCGACCTCGCCGCCCATCGCCGCCCCGGCGGCGAAGAACGGATTGTCGGTGGGCGCGGTGCCGTCGTCGTTGAGCCGCACGATCACGCCCGTGCGGTGGGCGTCATCGGGCGCCGGTCCGCCGAACTGGTCGTCCGCGATGCCCGGGCCGAACGGCCCGTTGACCAGGTTCTGCGTCTGGCCGCGGCGGCCGGTGTCGCCGACGATCGCGTACAGCTTGCCGTCGGACCCGAACCTGAGCACGCCGCCGTTGTGGTTCGCTCGCGCCGTCTGGCCGGCGTCCTGCTGGAATGAGCGGAAGCGGATGATGTTGCGGTCGAAGGTCAGCGTCGAGCCGTTCCAGCGGAACCGGTCGACCCGGTTGGCGAGCAGGTCCACTGTCGTGCTGCTGTTGCTGTCCGCGCCGGTGTTGCTCTCGCTCCAGAACAGGTACACGAAGCCGTTGCCGGCGAAGTTCGGGTGCAGCGCGATCCCGAGCAGCCCCCGCTCGGAGTTCGAGTTGACAGCGAGATCGAGCACTGCGCCCTGCACGGTTCCGTTGACGACCCGCTTGACCTGGCCGCTGGCCTTCTCGAGCACGAGCGCGTCGCCCGGCCCGATGAACGCCATCGAGACCGGCTGGGTCAGGCCCGAAGCAGCGGTCCGGACCCCCAGGTTCTGGTCAACCAGCTCGGGAGTCTGCGCCTGGGCGCTGCTGGCGCACGCCAGCGAAACCCACACGGCGAACGCGAATACCGACCGCCTACCGCGTCTCATCTGAAACCCCTCCCCCTGGATGGACGGCGGGTGCTACGCGGAGCTCCGATGCCGGTTCAACGACGCCTGGCTGGGGTGTCTCAATTCGAACACGCGGTCAAGATCGCGCGCAAGCAAGGACGCGGCGTTCAGTGCACCTCAACAGAATGCGGTGATACCGCCTGCCCGACCGGATCCAGCAGATGGCCACGACCGGCAGCTCGTACAGCGGAGCGCCTGGACCGGTCTGACCCGCCCCAGGCCACCCGTGGCCCGGGGCGCGCACGCACCAACCGACTGGAACGCCTTGCTGCCCGATGAGCCTAGGGGACGTCCAGCGCCTCGACGATGCGCGTGAATGCGAAGCCGGGGTGATCGCCGCCTTCGATCACATAGACGCGGCGGCCCCGCGAGACGACGCCGAGTCCGTGGCGAGGCGTCGGAAGGTCGCGGAGCCGCGACCAGCGGCGCCGGCGCGGCTCATAAAGCTCGACCTCGCGGATCGTGCCGGCGGACTCCTCGCCACCGGCGACGACGATGCGTCCGCGTACCGTCGCAGCGCCGATTCCCCCGCGCGGTTTCTGCATCGGCGGCAGCGTCCGCCACTGGTGTGTGCGCGGGTTGTACGCCTCGACGACGTCGTAGTTGCCGTGGCCGGGCGCCCGTCCGGCGAGCGCGTAGAAGCGTCCGCCGGCGACGGCCCCAGCCAGGTGATCGCGGGCGACGGTCATGGCCGGACCGCGACTCCAGTGGCGGTGCTTGAAGTCGTAGATCTCCAGCTCGGCGTGTACGCCGCCCTGGCCGGCGCCGCCCGCTGCGTAGAGCCGACCGCCGATGACACCGACGGCGAGCGCGCCGCGAGCCGTGGGCATCGACGGTAGACGCCGCCAGCGGTCGCGGCGCGGGTCGTAGCCGTAGAGCGTCGCGACCTCGTCGTCCAGACCGGTGGGGGAGCTGTATCCGCCGAGCACGTAAACCCGACCGCGGTAGGCGACCGCGGCCGCGTGGTTGAGCGCTACGGGCATGTTCGCCACGCGGGTCCAGCGATCGCGCACAACGTCGTAACGCTCCGTGGCTGCCGTCGAGAAGCCCGCGCGGATGAAGCCTCCCATCACGTACACAAAACGTCCCACCCGCACGGCCGCGATCTCGGTCCGCGCCAGTTTGGAAGGCGCCAACGTGCGCCACTGGGGGCCGGCAACCCGGTTCGCCCCCCCGCCTCCGCCGCAACCGGCGGCCAGGAACGCCACGGACAGCGCGCACCCGAACACGGCACCGCGCATGGACTGAGCCTACAACTCCGCAGGTCCAGCGACCGCTCACACGCGCCCAGCCTGGCTGAGACGTCATGGCCGGCTCGCTCCCCGCTTCGCGCGATTTGCGCAAGCGCCGACGGCGTCACGCCAGACGCCTGCGCGTCGTCCCAGGCGAGCGTGAGCGCGACGTCGGTGAAGACGCTCGCTCGCCGAGGGGATTGCGAACGTCTCGGTGACGGCCGGTGAGAGACAACCCACCTCGGACCGCGTTCGTTGCAAGTTCGCGGATCCGGTCTGCCACGCCTTGCTCGGCTTCCTGTTGTCACGGCGCACGGCCCGCGGAACCGCACCGCGTGCCGTCCGCCACCGCTCGCCTATGCTCGCGGGGTGGCGGCCGGTACGAGCCCGATCATCCCGGAGCTGCCGATCATCCGCACACGTGGGGAGGGCGAGCAGCGCGCGACCTTCTTCGAGCTGTTCTTCGACCTCGTCTATGTCTTCGCGGTCACCCAGCTGTCGCACCACCTGCTCGCGGACTTCACCTGGTCGGGCTCGGCCCAGACGGCGTTCATGCTCGTCGCGCTGTATTGGGCCTGGAACTACACCACCTGGATGACCAACTGGTTCGACCCGGACACGGTTCCGGTCCGGCTCGTGCTGGTGTTCGTGATGCTGGCGAGCCTGTTGATGGCGGTCGCGATCCCGGAGGGGTTTGGTGAGCACGCGCTGCTGTTCGCGTGCGGCTACTCGGGTCTGCAGATCGGGCGTAACGCGTTCGTCGTCGTGGTCACGCCGCGCGGTTGGTTCAACCAGAACTTTCGCCAGATCCTGGTCTGGAGCGTGCTCTCGGCGCCACTGTGGGTCGCGGGCGGCATCGTCGACGCCGAAGGGTTGCGCTGGGTTCTGTGGCTGGGTGCTCTCGGGCTTGACCTCGCGGCGCCGCTGGTCTCCTACTGGCTGCCGGCCGTCGGCTCTACGCCGATGAGCCAGTGGCAGATCGAGGGCGCGCATTTCGGCGAGCGCTTCCAGCTGTTTGTGATCATCGTGCTCGGCGAGAGCGTCGTGCTGGCGGGCGCGACTGCTTCAGCCACGGGGTTGAGCGTCGACGTCGTCGCCGCGCTCCTGCTCGCCTTCCTCTCGTCGACGGCGCTCTGGTGGCTGTACTTCGGCCAGGTCGCCGGCACGGTTCTGGAGCGGATCCGCGCGGCCTCGGCCGAGGAGCGGGGCGTGATCGGCCGCGACATCTACACCTACCTGCACCTCCCGATCGTCGCCGGCATTGTGCTCGTCGCGGTCGGCGACGAACTCGTGATCGCGCATCCGACGGACGACCTGCACGATGCGGGAGCGCTCGTCACGCTCGGTGGCCCCGCGCTCTTCCTCGCCGGTTTGATGGCCTGCGCCGCCAGGCTCGGTCACGCGCAGAGCGCGCCGCGGGCCGTGGCCGCCGTCGCGCTGCTCGCCGCCGTGCCGCTCGCCGCCGGCGCCGATGGGCTGGTCGTGTCGGCCCTGCTCACCGTGCTGCTGGCCGTGCTCGTTGTCGCCGAGCAATTGCGCGGGGCGCATTGACGCGATCGGCCGGGCTCGCGGCGGACGCGCGCGTCGGTGCGAGCCGTGCCGTGCTCACTCGCGCTTCATCATCGCGAGCGCTTCCATCTCGAGATCGACGAAGTGCTCGCCCGAGATGTCGACGATCGCCTCCTTGATGGTGCCTCCGCTGAAGGCGTACGGGCTCGTCCCCGGGTAGTCGTCGGTCACGGGCTCGCCCGGGTCACGTCCGACGTTCAGGCCCTCGCCGACGAGCGAGAAGTTGCCGGGCTGCGTCATGATCTGGCCCTCGCCGACCTTCTCGTCGTCGATGAACAGGGAAAGCGTGCCGGTGGCGGGCATGCCGGTGCCTTCGCGCACGAATGATGCCCCGAGAATCACCTTTCCCGTCGGGATCTCCTTCGTCGACTCGATCCGCTGCTCGTTGTCGCCGACGAAGTTGTAGACGTACTTCAGCTTGCGGTCTTTCGCGCACAGCGTGTGACCCCCGAACCGCGCACCGTGGGAGAACAGCACGCCGGAGGGGTCCTCGGACTCGATGTTGACCTCGACGGCGATGCTGTAGCTGCGGTTGCGGATGTTGACCGCCGCCGACTCTGGCACCTCGGCGGCGTCGGGGTAGTAGACGTACCGCTCCCGCAGCGGCGCAACCTGCGGTCGGTTCGGATCGCCCAGGACTTCTACCGCGGTCTTGTCCAGGAGCGGGAGCCCGTTGTACTGGCCGGCCGCGTGGAACCAGAGGTTGATCATCTCCTGGACCTTGGTCGGGTGCTCCGCGGCCAGGTCGTGGCTCTCGGTCGGATCGTCTTCGGTGTTGTAGAGCTCCCAGCGATCGCGGTCGAAGTTCCCCCAGCCGGCGATCGTCGGGTGCACGCTCACCGCCTTCCATCCCTTGTGCCAGATCGCCCGCGAGCCGAGCATCGAGAAGAAGCCCGTCTCCTTCGGCGTCGGCACCTCGTCGCTCTCGAACGTCGACCGAAAGCTCACGCCCTCGAGCGGGATCTGGGGGTAGCCCTTGACGACCTCCGGCAGGTCGATGCCGAGCAGGTCGTAGATGGTCGGCACGACATCCGTGGCGTGGAGGAACTGGTGCCTGAGCTCGCCCTTGGCGGCAATCCCCTTGGGCCAGGAAATCACCATCGGATCGGCCACGCCGCCCTCGAAGTTGTAACGCTTCCACATCTTGAACGGCGTGTTGAACGCCCACGCCCAACCCACCGGGTAGTGGTTATAGGTGGCCGGTGAGCCCAGGTCGTCGATGTACTTCAGGTTGTCCTCGATCGCGTCGGGGATCCCGTTGAAGAACTTGTTCTCGTTGACCGAGCCATTCGGGCCGCCCTCGCCGCTGGCCCCGTTGTCCGAGACCAGCACGACGATCGTGTTCTCGCGCTGCCCGGACTCCTCGAGGAAGTCCAGCAGCCGCCCGATCTCATGGTCGGTGTGCGAGAGAAAGCCGGCGTAGACCTCCGCCATACGGCAGAACAGGCGCCGCTCCTCGTCGGAAAGCGAGTCCCAGGGACGGACCACGTCCAGCGCGGGCCACGGCTTGCCCTCGACGCTCTGCTCCTCCGCGTAGGGATTGAGCGGCGACAGCTCGGCGCCGGCGGGAAAGATCCCGAGCTGCATCTGGCGCTCGAACACGAGCTCGCGATACGCCTCGTAGCCCATGTTGAACTTGCCCTTGTACTTCTCGATCCACTCCGTTGGGGCGTGGTGGGGCGCGTGCGTCGCGCCCGGGCAGAAGTACATGAAGAACGGCTTCTCGGGCGCGATCATCTTCGCGTCCTTGATGAACTCGATCGCCCGGTTCGCGAGGTCGGTCGAAAGGTGGTAGCACTCTTCCGGCGTCGCCGGCTGATCAACCGGGTGGTTGTCGTAGATCAGGTCCGGATACCACTGGTTGGTCTCGCCGCCGAGGAACCCGTAGTAACGCTCGAAACCCCGGCCCACGGGCCAGTTGCGCTTCGTCGACGCCATGTTCATCTCGTCGGCCGCGACCAGGTGCCACTTCCCGAGCATGTACGTGTTCCAGCCGCGCTCACCGAGCACCTCGGCGATCGTGGCGCATTCGAACGGGATGTGGCCGTTCGAGTTCGGGAAGCCGGTGGTGGCTTCCGCGATGCACGCCATGCCGTTGGTCGTGTGGTTACGTCCCGTCAGCAGGGACGAGCGGGTCGGCGAACACAGCGCCGTCGTGTGCCAGTTCGTGTACGTCAGCCCCGTCGCGGCCAGCCTGTTGATGTTCGGCGTCTCGATCAGCCCACCCCACGGCTCCATGGCCGAGAAGCCCGTGTCGTCCAGCACGATGTACAGGACGCTCGGCGCCCCCTGCGGAGCCACCGGCTGCAGGTACGGCTCCCAGTCCGGGACCGAGTCCCGATCGTCGATGTTGATCGTGCCCTTGAACGGCTTGCTCAT
>DATDKF010000158.1:0-6331 GCA_036520135.1 Solirubrobacteraceae bacterium | reverse complement strand
GGTGGGCCCGCCACGCCTCGACCGGGGCCGGGTACGGGTTCGCGTCGGCGAGGCGCAGCGCGCGGTCGAAGGCGACCCAGCTCATGAGCCGGCCGTAGGTGAAGTCCCGGCGCCCGCCGCGCGTCTCCCAGATGCCCTCGTCGGCCCGGTCCCAGTTCTCGCACAGCCACTCGAGCACCTTCACGAGGTCCATCCAGGCGTCGTAGGAGATCGGCTCGCCGTACTTGTTGTAGAGGTAGACCGAGTCGATCAGCTCGCCGTAGATGTCGAGCTGGAGCTGTTCGGCCGCACCGTTTCCGATCCGCACTGGCGCCGAGCCCGCGTAGCCCTCGAATTGGTCGAGGATCTCCTCCTCCAGGTCGGCCCGGCCGTCGACGCCGTACATGATCTGCAGCGGCCCGTCGCCGCGGCCGGCGGACTCGCGGAAGCGGTCGGTGAGCCAGGCCATGAACGCCGCGGCCTCCTCGGAGAAGCCGAGCCGCAGCAGCCCGTAGAGCGAGAACGCGGCGTCGCGGATCCACGTGTACCGGTAGTCCCAGTTGCGCTCACCGCCGAGCTGCTCCGGCAGGGAGGTCGTCGGCGCGGCCACCAGCGCGCCGGTCGGCGCGTAGGTGAGCAGCTTCAGCGTCAGCGCCGACCGCTGCAGCATCTCGCGCCAGCGGCCCTTGTAGCGCGACTGCGAGACCCAGCGCCGCCAGTAGTTCACCGTCGCGTCGAACGTCGCGGCGGTCTCGTGCTCCGGATAGGGGCGGCAGATGTGGTCCTCGGGCACGCGCTCGAGCACGAACGTCTGCGACTGCCCGGCCGCAAGGTCGAACGTCGCGCGCACGCCGCCGTCGCGGCGCTCGAGCCGTCGCTCGGACCCCATTGCCTTGGCGATCGCGCCCTCGAGCGCCAGCGTCAGGACCGGCGAGCGGAACACCACGCCGTGGGGGTGCATCTCGACGTCGTGCTCGGCCTGCCCGTAGTCGAACCGCGGCTGGACCTCGATCACGAAGCGCATCTCGCCGCGTACGACGACGACGCGGCGGATAAGCCGGTGCCGGTGCATGGCGGTCCCGACCGGCTCGATCGGCATGAAGTCCTGCACCTCCCCGACGCCGCCGGGCGTGAAGAAGCGCGTGATCAGGATGTTCGTGTCCGGGAAGTAGAGCTGCTTCGAGCTCCAATCGTCGCCCTCCGGGCGCAGGGCGTAGAAGCCGCCGGCGTCGGCGTCGAGGATGCAGCCGAACACGCTCGGGGAGTCGAACGCCGGGCAGCAGTACCAGTCGATCGTGCCGGTCGTGCCGACGAGCGCGACCGTGTGCAGGTCGCCGACGAGGCCGTGTTCGGCGATCGGCAGGTACGCGTGCTGCAGATCGCCGGCATCGGCCATCAGCGGGAGAACTCCCGCTCGATCGCCGCGATCTTCCCGAGCCTTCGCACGTGGCGCTCCTCGCCGCTGAACTCGGCCCGCAGGTACGCGCGGATCACCTCGGCCGCCAGCGCCGGGCCGATCACGCGCGCGCCCAGGCACAGGACGTTGACGTCGTCGTGCTCGACCGACTGGTGCGCGGTGTAGGTGTCGTGCGCGCAGGTCGCCCGGATCCCCGGGAACTTGCACGCCGCGACCGCGACGCCGGCGCCCGAGCCGCACACGACCACGGCCCGGTCGGCTCGCCCGTCGCGCACCGCGTCGGCGCCGTCGCGCGCCGTGTCCGGGTAGTCGACCGGGTCGGTCGAGTCGGTCCCGAGGTCGATCGCCTCGTGCCCGAGCGCCGTCACTGTCTCGAGCACGAGCGGCTTGAGCGGGAACCCCGCGTGATCGAACGCGCACGCGATCTTCATCGGCCTTGCACCGCCTCCTCCATCACGACACCGGTGTCCGCCGCGTACTCCTGCGCCGCGAGCAGCGCCGCGCCGAGCACACCGGCGCGCGCCCCGTGGCGGGCGAGGCGGATCTCGCACTGCGTCCCGGCGCCGGGAACGGCGTACTTCCACGCCGTATCGCGCGCCGGACCGAGCAGGAACTCGCCGGCAGCGCTCACGCCGCCGCCGATCACGATCTCCAGCGGGTCGAACATCGTGATCGCGTTGGCGATCCCGATGCCGAGCCGCTCGCCGAGGATCCGCAGGCAGCGGATCGACGCCTCGTCGTCCACGCGCGCGCCGTCGACGACGTCGTGGCCCGTCACGCCGCCCTCGCGCGTGAGTCGCCGGCCCAGGAACGAGTTGGCGTCGGCCTTGGCGGCCTCCTCGGCGAGGTGGTCGAGCGCGGTGCCGGAGGCCAGCACCTCCAGCGAGCCGGCCTGCGGGAACACGCCGTCGTGCGGCGGCGCGCCCGCCGAGAGGTCGAGCCCGATCACCGTGTGGCCGACCTCGGAAGCCGTGCCGGTGGCGCCGCGGTACAGGCGGCCGTTGAGGACGAGCCCGCCGCCGACACCGGTACCGATGGTGAACATCACCAGGTGCGGCACCGCCATCCGGCCGTCGCGGAACGCCTCGGCGAGCGCCGCGCACGAGGCGTCGTTCTCGACGTAGACCGGCAGCCCGAGGCGGTCGGTGAGCAGCTGGCGCAGCGGTACGTCCTTGAGCGGGATGTTCACGCTCGAGCGGATCCGCCCGGTCTCGAACTCGATCAGCGACGGCACGCCGATCCCCACCGCGCGGGTCTCGGGCGTGCGAGCGACCTCGACCGCGTGGATCAGCTGGTCGAGCAGCTGCTGGCTGTCGAGCGACGTGTGCTGCAGATGCGACTCGCTCAGCTCCCCCGCCCGCAGCGTGGCGCACGCGATCTTCGTGCCGCCGACGTCGATGCCGATGAACTGGTCGCTCATCGCCCGGCCGCCGCCGGGTCGAGGAACACCGTCACCGGCCGGACGTGGGCGGCCGGCGACTCCGGATCCGGCGCGTCCCCGAACGCGCGCGGCACGGCCTCGACCTTGCTCTCCCCCGTGACGAGGAACACCTTCCGCCGCGCCGCGTTGATCGCCGGCAACGTGAGCGAGATGCGCGGCACAAAGGGCTCCATGCCGGCCTCCGGAACGCCGACCACGAGCCGGTCCTCGACATGCTTCTCCGGCCGATTTGGAAACAGCGACGCCGTGTGTGCGTCCGGCCCCAGGCCGAGCAGGACGAGGTCGAACCGCGGGTTCTCGCCGAGCGCCGACGCGTACGCCGCGGCACCCTGCTCCGGCCCCAGCTCACCCTCCATGCGCATGACCCGCGGCGGCCGCTCGACGCGCGAGAACAGCGCCTTGTCGACCATCGCGAAGTTCGAGAGGTCGCGGTCGGGCGGCACGCAGCGCTCGTCGGTGAACCAGACCGTCACGCCGCTCCAATCGGCGCGACGCTCCGCCGCGAGCTCGTAGGCCCGCTGCGGCGACGAGCCGCCGGTGACCACGATGTCGCCTTCCGCCTGCACCAGCAGCTCCGCCACCGCTTCGGCGGGATCGTCGAGGACCTCGATATTCATCAGGTGACCATTGCCCTGGCGCACGCCAGGGCGGGACCATACGTCGGATCGCGCAGCAGCGCCTGCCGAACGCCTTCGCCGAGGATGCCGCCCTCGCCGCGCGAGGCCCCGAGCACTGTCCATGTCTGCTCGGCGCCGTCGCGCCCGCGGCGCACCGCCTTCAGGCCGCCGGGCGAGCGGTCGAGCGAGACGGCCTCGCCGTCCGCCGTCTCGATCGTCACGCCGGCGAGGCCGGGCGCATTCTGGTCGGCCAGCTCGAGCCGCAGCACCACCTCCTGCCGGCGGGCGCGCGCGTGGCCGGTCAGCGAGTCGCCGCGGCGCACCAGCGAGTCGGGCTTCCAGCCGAGCCGCGACGACAGCCAGCCGCAGAACAGCAGCGCCGCCGCCAGCGAGTCCTGCCGGTGGCGCACCGTGACCGCGGACACGCCGCCGAGCGCGCTGCGCAGCGCCGGCGGGTCGAACGCGGCAGCGACGCGCTCGCGCCACGGCGTCGAGCGCAGCCACGCGAGGTCGACGACGTACGCGTGGTTGCCGAGCTCGGCGACGCGCGCCAGCGCCTCGGCCACGTCCGGCTCGTCCTGGGTGTCCACGAGCACGATCTGCGCGAGCCGGCGCAGCGCGTCGATCGCCACCGTGTGCCCGTGCGGCGCCCACACCATCGTCGCGAGGTCGGAGACGAGCAGCGGGTCGACGATTGTGTCGAGCTTGGCCAGGTGGCGCGGGCCGATCTCCAGCTCCACGCGCTCGCGCGCGACGGCGATGTGGCCGGGCCGCGGCTCGGCGTCATCGGTGCCGACGCCCGCCCACGCATCGATCGTTGTGCGCCCGTCGTCGACCGCGCACAGCACGAGCCGCGACGGGTGGTAGCGGCCGACGCGCTCGAACCGGTTCTCGATCTCGCCGCGGAACTGGCCGTCGACCACCACGACCACGTTCAGCACCCGCGCGGGCACGAACGGGTGGTCGGAGTGGTGGTGCTCGACGACGATGTTGCGGAGCGCGGCCTCGATCTTGGCCGGAGTCGTGTCGCGCTCTGACCAGACCTCGTCCACTACAGGGCCCTCCAATGGCGGCCTTCGCCGATCAGCTCGTCGGCCGCCGCCGGGCCGGGCGAGCCGGCCTCGTACTCGGTGATCGGCGGGCTGCCGGAGTCCCACGCCTGCAGGATCGGGTCGATGATCGACCACTGGGCGTCGACCTCGTCGTTGCGCGTGAACAGCGTCGCGTCGCCGCGCATCGCGTCGAGGATCAGCCGCTCGTACGCCTCCGGCGACTGCGACATGAACGACGTGCCGTAGAGGAACTCCATGTTCACCGGGCGGATCCGCATGCTCGCGCCGGGGATCTTCGCCCCGAGCGACAGCGAGACGCCCTCGTTCGGCTGCACGGTGAGGATCAGCTGGTTGGGCTGCACGCCGACCGAGCCCTTGGAGGCGAACGCCATGTGCGGGACCGGCTTGAGCTGGACCGCGATCTCGGTGACCTTGCGGGCGATCCGCTTGCCGGTGCGCAGGAAGATCGGCACCCCGGCCCAGCGCCAGTTGTGCACCTCGAGCTTGAGCGCGGCGTAGGTCTCGGTGTCCGAGTCCTCCGGGACGCCCTCCTCCTCGAGGTAGCCCGGCGCCTCCTCGCCGCCGACCATCCCGCGCGTGTAGCGCGCGCGGACGGTCATCTCGGCCACCTGCTCGGGCGTCGGCGGCTCGATCGCCTGCAGCACCTTGACCTTCTCGTCGCGCACCTTGTTGGCCTCGAACGAGGCCGGCGGCTCCATGCAGACGAGCGTCAGCAGCTGGAGCAGGTGGTTCTGCACGAGGTCGCGCAGCGCGCCGGCGCCGTCGTAGTAGCCCGCCCGCGTGCCGATGCCGATGTCCTCGGCGGCGGTGATCTGGATGTGGTCGATGTAGTTGCGGTTCCAGACCGGCTCGAACATGTAGTTCGCGAACCGGAACGCCATCACGTTCTGGACGGTCTCCTTGCCCAGGTAGTGGTCGATGCGGAAAACCTGGCGCTCGCGGAACACCGAGTGGACGACGTCCTGCAGCGACCGCGCCGACGCGAGGTCGGTGCCGAACGGCTTCTCGATCACCACCCGCACCTCGGAGTGCTCGGCGCGGTGGAGGCCGTTTTCCTTGATGTTCTCGGTGATGACGGGGAAGAACTCCGGCGCGGTCGACAGGTAGTAGACGCGGTTGAGCGGGAGGCCGTTCTCCGCGTCGAGTGCGTCCATCGCCGCCCCGAGCTTCGCGTAGCCCGGCGTGTCGTCGAACGGGATGCCGAGGTACGACATCCGGCCGAGCAGGCCCTCGAGCACCTGCTCGTCGGGCGCCCGGCGGGAGAACTGCTGGATCGATTCGCGCGCCTGGTTGCGGAAGTCCTCGTCGGACTGGTCGCGGCGCGAGACCCCGATCAGGTTGAAGCGCTCGGGCAGCGCGCCCTCGTGGGCGAGGTTGTAGAGCGCCGGCAGCAGCTTGCGGCGCGCGAGGTCGCCGGTGGCGCCGAAGATGGCCAGCGTCGTGGGCGGGACCGGGAGGCGCTCCAGGCCCTCGACAAGCGGGTTCTCGGTCGCGGCAACGGCCATCGGATCAGCCTCCCCCGGCCGCCCGCTCCACCGCGTGGCCGCCGAACTGGTTGCGCAGAGCGGCGAGCATCCGGTGCGTGTAATCGCCCTCGCCGCGCGAGTAGAACCGCGCGTACAGCGACGCGGTGATGACCGGGGTCGGCACGTCGAGGTCGATCCCGTCGATGATCGTCCAGCGGCCCTCGCCGGAGTCGCTGACGTGGCCCTTCAGGCCCTCGAGGTCGTTGCCCTCCTGCTCGAACGCGCGCTCGGCGAGCTCGCACAGCCACGACCGGACGACCGAGCCGCGGTTCCACAGT
>DATDKF010000157.1:0-18140 GCA_036520135.1 Solirubrobacteraceae bacterium | reverse complement strand
GACAGCATCGTGCGGGCGGCTGTCGCGTCGCTGTTCGCGGCGGGGATCGATCCGATGATGGTCATCCGCTGGAAGGACCTCTTCGAGACGCTGGAGTCAGCGGTCGACGCGTGCGAGACCGTCGCCAACGTGCTCGAGGGCATCACGCTCAAGCGCGCCGCCAACGGGCGCCACTGACCCTCAGCCGGCGACGGTCTCCCACTCCTCGTAGAGCTGCTGGAGCGCCTTCTTGGCCTCGTTGTGGCGCGCAGTCGCCTTGGCGGCGCTGCGCGGGTCGTTCCACGCCGAGGGGTCGGCGAGCTCCTGCTCGAGCGCCTTCAGGTCGGCCTCGGCGGCCTCGATCGCCCGCTCGAGCTCGCCCGCCCGGCGCTGCTGGTTCTTCGACGGGCCGGCGGGCCTGGGCTGGGGCCGCGGCGGCGGCGCCGGCTTGGCGCGCTTGGCCGTCTTCTCCGCCTCCAGCCGCTCCTCGCGGACGCGCAGGTACTCGGGCCAGCCGCCGACGTACGAGTGCAGCGTGCGGTCCTCGACCGCGACCGTACGGGTGCCGACGGCGTCGAGCAGCGCGCGGTCGTGGGAGATCAGCAGCAGCGAGCCCGGGAACGCCTGCAGCGCGCCCTCCAGCGCCTCACGGCTCTCGAGGTCGAGGTGGTTGGTCGGCTCGTCGAGGATCAGGACGTTGGCGCCCGAGTGGACGAGGATCGCCAGCGACAGGCGCCGGCGCTCGCCGCCGGACAGGCCGTCGAGCGGCTTCTCGGCCGCCTCGCCGCTGAACAGGAACTGGCCGAGCAGCGACCGCGCCTCGTTCGGCTTGAGGCCGGTGCTCCGCTGCGTCGCCTCGAGCACGGTGCGAGCGCCGGCGGCACCGAGCTCGTCGGCGTGCTGGGACAGCAGGCCGACCTTGACGTTGTGGCCGCGCCGCAGCTTGCCGCCGTCGAGCTCGCGCCGCCCGGTGAGCGCGTTGATGAGCGTGGTCTTGCCAGAGCCGTTCGGGCCGATCAGCGACACGTGCTCGCCGCGCTCGAGCCACAGCTCGAAGTCCTCCAGGAGCGTGCGGTCGCCGATCGCCAGCCGCCCGTGCTCGACCTCGAAGACGACGCGGCCGGAGCGCTCCGGCGGCTTGAACGCGAAGCCGAGCGCCTTGCCGTCGCGCGGGTCACGCGTGACGCGCTCCATCTTCTCGAGCCGCTTCACGCGCGCCTGCGCCTGGCGTGCGCGCGTGCCCGCGCGGAAGCGGTCGACGAAGCGCTCGAGGCGCGCGATCTCGGCCTCCTGCTTCTCGATCGCGCGGCCGAGCGCCAGCTCGCGCGCCGCCTTCTCCTTGCGCCAGGCGTGCCAGGTGCCTTTGAAGAAGCGGCCGCGGCCGGCCTCGAGCTCGAGCACGGCGGTGCCGACGGCCTCGAGGAACCAGCGGTCGTGCGCGACGAGGACGACCGCCGCGTCGAGGTTCTGGAGATGGCCCTCCAGCCATTCGAGCGACTCGATGTCGAGGTGGTTGGTCGGCTCGTCGAGCAGCAGCAGGTCGGGGTCGCCCGCGAGCGCGCGGGCGAGCGAGGCGCGGGTCAGCTCGCCGCCGCTGAACGTCTCCAGGCTGCGGTCCAGGTGCTCGTCGCGGAAGCCGAGGCCGTGCAGCGTCGCGTTGACGCCCTCGCGCCAGTTGTAGCCGCCGGCGTGCTCGAGCCGGGTCTGCGCGCGCGCGTACGCGTCGAGCGTCGCGCCGTCGGTCGCGCCGGCGGCCATCGCGTGCTCGAGCTCGGCCAGCCGCTCCTCGAGCGCCAGCAGGTCCTTGGCGCCCGAGAGCACGTAGTCGCGCAGGGTGCGGTCGCGGTCCCGCGGTGGGC
The DNA here is from genome assembly GCA_036520135.1 of Solirubrobacteraceae bacterium. Lineage (GTDB taxonomy): Bacteria > Actinomycetota > Thermoleophilia > Solirubrobacterales > Solirubrobacteraceae > DASSUW01. The sequence goes on along the minus strand of DATDKF010000157.1, from coordinate 16,302 downwards.
GCTGGTCGTGCAGCGCGATCCGGACGTCCTTGGCGAAGCTCAGCTCGCCGCCGTCGACCGACGTCTCCCCCGCCAGCATCCGCAGCAGCGTGGTCTTGCCGGTGCCGTTGCGGCCGGACAGCGTCATCCGGTCCCGGCGCTCGAGCCGGAACGAGATGCCGCGCAGGAGCGGCTCGCCTGCCATGTCCTTGGCGATGTCGGAGGCGATCAACACGGCCATGGGCCTTCGAGGGTATCCTCCGGGATGTGTTGCGGATCGCCGTGCTCACCGTGATCGTGTTCGCGCTGTCGGCGCCCCTCGCGTTCGCCGGCAGCCACGATGGCGGCGAGGGCCTCTACGGCCCGACCGACGACAAGGTCGTGACCAACACGGGCTTCATCCTGATCGCCGGCTTCCCGCTGCTCGTCCTCGTGCTGACGCTGATCCAGACCCGTCTGGACAAGCGCAAGGACCGCCGCCTGGCCGCGGCCAAGGCGCGTAAGCAGCGCGCCGACATGCGCGGCGGCTGGTAGCCCCGCCCGCGGCCCATGGTTCGGTACGAGCGCGACGGCACGGCCGCCGTCGTCACGATCGACCGGCCGGAGCGGCGCAACGCCGTCGACGGTGAGACCGCGGCGGCGCTGCTGGCGGCGTACGAGCGCTTCGCCGCCGACGACGAGGCGCGGGTGATGGTGCTGACCGGCGCCGGCGAGGAGGCGTTCTGCGCGGGCGCCGACCTCAAGGCCCTCGAGACGCTCGACCCGGACGCGCCGGCCGGGCCGATGGGCTTCTCCCGCCTCACGCCGGAGAAGCCCGCGATCGCCGCGATCTCGGGCTGGTGCGCAGCGGGCGGGCTCGAGCTCGCGCTGTGGTGCGACCTGCGGGTCGCCGCCGAGGGCGCGCGCTTCGGCTGCCTGGAGCGCCGCTGGGGCGTCCCGCTGATCGACGGCGGCACGCAGCGACTGCCGCGCGTCGTCGGGCTCGGCCGGGCGCTCGACCTGATCCTCACCGGCCGCACGGTCGAGGCGGAGGAAGCGCTCGCGATCGGCCTGGTCAACGCGCTCGTCCCGGCCGGCGAGCACGTCGCCCGCGCGCTCGCGCTGGCCGAGGCGATCGCCGCCCACCCGCAGGCGACGATGCTCTCCGACCGCGAGGCCGCGCACGCCGCGCTCGGGCGCCCGATCGGCGACGGTCTGGCGCTCGAGGCGCGCCTGGGCCGCGACCGGCTCGCGGCCGGGCTGGAGGGGGCGCGGCGGTTCACCGAACGGGGATAGGGTTCGGCCATGACCTACTTCGTCACCGGCGCGACGGGCTTCATCGGCCGCCACCTCGTCGAGCGGCTGCTCGAGCGCGATGGCGACATCTACGTCCTGGTCCGCGAGGGCTCCACCGGCAAGCTCGAGCGGCTGCTCGACCAGTGCGGCCGGTCAGAGCGGATCAAGCCGGTGTTCGGGGACCTCTCGCAGCCCCAGCTCGGGCTCGACGACGCCGCGCGCGAGCAGCTCGCCGGCGTCGACCACTTCTTCCACCTCGCGGCGGTCTACGACATCACCGCGGACGAGACGACCAACGCGCTGCTGAACGTCGGCGGCACGCAGAACGCCGTCGATCTCGCCAACGCGCTCGGCGCCAAGCGCTTCCACCACATGTCCTCGATCGCGGTCGCCGGCAGCTACGACGGCTGGTTCACCGAGGACGACTTCGACGAGGGCCAGGACCTGCCGAGCCCGTACCACCGCACCAAGTACGAGTCCGAGAAGCTCGTGCGCGAGCGCGTCCAGGGACCGTGGCGCGCCTACCGTCCGTCGCTGGTGGTCGGCAACTCCAAGACCGGCGAGATGGACAAGATCGACGGGCCCTACTACTTCTTCAAGGCGATCCAGAAGCTCCGGCACGCGCTGCCGCAGTGGTTCCCGCTGATCTCGCTGGAGTTCGGGCGCACCAACCTCGTGCCGGTCGACTACGTGGCCGCCGCCGTCGACCAGATCGCGCACCTCGACGGGCTCGACGGGCAGGCGTTCCACATCGTCGACCCCAAGCCGCCGCGATCCGGCGACGTGCTGAACACGTTCGCGAACGCCGCGCACGCGCCGCACGCCGTGATGCGGGTCGACAAGCGGATGACCGACATGCTCCCGAAGGGCGTGCTGTCGTACGCGATGAAGATCCCGGCGCTGCAGGGGATCCAGCGCAGCTTCCTCGCCGACCTCGGGATCCCGGCCGAGGCGCTCGCCAACGCCGAGATGCGCACGCGGTTCGACGCGCGCGACACGGCGCGCGCGCTCGACGGCTCCGGCATCGAGCTGCCCAAGCTCGAAACCTACGCCGACAAGCTGTGGGACTACTGGGAGCGCCAGCTCGACCCGGACCTGTTCAAGGACCGCTCGTTCGGGGGCGCGGTCAACGGCAAGACCGTCGTGATCACCGGCGCGTCGAGCGGCATCGGCCGCGCCGCCGCGATGAAGATCGCCGCGGCGGGCGGCGTCCCGCTGCTGGTGGCGCGCACGCAGGAGAAGCTCGAGGAGGTCAAGGCGGAGATCGAGTCGGCGGGCGGCAGCGCCTACGTCTACCCGTGCGACCTGTCCGACTACGAGGCGATCGAGCGGCTCGTGGCCCAGATGCTGTCCGACCACCCGGCGATCGACATGCTCGTCAACAACGCCGGCCGCTCGATCCGCCGCTCGGTCGCGCTGTCGTACGAACGCTTCCACGACTTCGAGCGCACGGTCAGCCTCAACTACCTGAGCCCGGTCAAGCTCATGCTCGGGTTGCTGCCGCACATGACCGAGCGCGGCTCGGGCCACATCGTCAACGTCTCCTCGATCGGCGTGCAGACGAACCCGCCGAGGTTCTCGGCCTACGTCGCGTCCAAGTCGGCGCTCGACGCGTGGACGCGCGTTGTGAGCTCGGAGATGATCGGCGACGGCGTCACGTTCACGACGATCCACATGCCGCTCGTGCGCACGCCGATGATCGCGCCGACGAAGATCTACGACTCGTTCCCGACGATCTCGCCGGACGAGGCGGCCGACCTGATCTGCGAGGCGATCCGCGCGAAGCCCAAGCAGATCAACACGCGTCTGGGCACGTTCGGCGAAGTCGCCTACGCGCTGGCGCCGAAGGCGGTCGACCAGATCCTGCACATGGCCTACAAGGTGTTCCCGGAGTCGGCCGCCGCCAAGGGCCAGAAGGACCCGAGCGAGAAGGCCTCAGGCGAAGCGACCGCGCTCGCGTACCTGATGCGCGGCGTCCACTGGTGAGCTAGAGGCCCGTCCGCGGGTCGACGGCGGCGCCGCGCAGGCGCAGCTCGAAGTGCAGGTGCGGGCCGGTGGCGTGGCCGGTCGCGCCGACCCTGCCGATCCGCGACCCGGCCACGACGCACTCCCCCGGGCGGACGCTGATCCTCGACAGGTGCGCGTACCAGCTCGTCATCCCTGCGCGGTGCTGGACGATCACGAGGTTGCCGTAGCCGCCGGCGTCGTAGCCGGCCGAGGAGACGCAGCCGCGGCCGGCCGCCCCGACCGGCGTCCCGCTCGCCGCGGGGTAGTCGATGCCGCTGTGCAACATGTCGCCGCGCGGTCCGAACGGGTCGCCGGGCGCGACGCTGATCGGCGCCGCAAAGCGCAGCACGGATCGTGGCGGCGGGCGCCGCAGGGCGGCGAGCGTCGCGGGGCCGGCCAGGCCGTCGGCGCCGAGACCGGCCCAGGCCTGGAAGCGCTGCAGCGCCGCCGCGCTGCGCTGGCCGAGGCGGCCGTCGAACCGGCCCGACGGGAAGCCGTGCGTGGCCAGCAGCCACTGCAGCGCCGCGACGTCCCAGCCGCGCGCGCCGCCGGCGAGCGTGCGCGAGCCGAAGCGGTGGCGGCCGCGCCAGCCGAGCGCCCGCCGCGTTTGCGGGCCGACGACCCCGTCGACGGTCAGCCCGCGCTGGAGCTGGAACCGCCGCACTCCCTCCCACGTCGCGGGGCCGCGGATGCCGTCGACGGTGCCGCTGTACACGCGCTTGGCGCGCAACGCCACCTGGAGCGCGGCCGTGCTGGAGCTGCGTGCGTCCGCGACGGCCGCAGGAGGTCCCAGCAGCGCGAGAGCGGCAAGTACCGCGGCCCACCATGGTCGTCCCCGGGCCACGTGCACAAAACTAGAAAAGCGCGCAGGTTCGCCGCAGGCCTGGGCGAGATCTTTCAGTGGCCGGCGGCGCGGCGGCGGCGGTAGTAGGCGCCCGCCTTCACGCGTCCGCCGCACACCCGCATCGAGCACCAGGTGGCGCTCGCATTGGTCGAGCGGTCGTAGAACGCCCAGCCGCAGACCTCGCGCGGGCACGCCTTCAGGCGCTTCCAGCTCCCGTCAAGCATCGCCGCGAAGGCGGCGGCGAGGATCCGCCCGAGCGCCGCGTCGACCCCTTCGGCGCGCGGCACCAGCGCCGCCCCGTCGGGCGGGAACGCCGGCTCCAACCTGGCGCGTCGGGACGCACGCTCGAGCACCGCCTGGGCAGCCGGGTCGTACGGCTCGCCGTTGTTGGCCAGCAGCAGCGCCCGCAGCGCCTCGCGGACCTCGCGCGCGCGGTCGAGCTCGGCGGGCGCGACGCGCGCGCTCATCAGATGACGGTCGAGCCACTCTTCCAGCCCCGCGGGCTCGTCGAGCAGGTCTGGCCCGTGCTCCCGGTCGACCGTGTTCACGAACGCCTGGACCACGGCGAGCGAGCCCGGCGCGGGCTCGCGGTCGCCGGGATGTACCAGCCCCGACAGGAGCGCTTCGCGTTCCACGCGTCGAGCCTACCTGGCGCGCGCTAAAGGGGTCAGACCCCGTGTTTCACCGGACAACACGGGGTCTGACCCGGGAATACCCGTGGCGGGGCCGGCGTCTTGTCAGGCAGGGGATATGACTGAGCCGGACACACAACTGCCGCCCGCGGACGAGGCGGACGTGGTCGCCTTTGCCGACGGGAACCTTTCCGCCGCGCGCCGCCTCGACCTCGAGGCGCGCGTCGCCGCCCAGCCTGCGCTGGCGCAAGCCCTCAGCGAGCAGCGAGCCGCGCTCGCCCTGCTCGCCACCGCCGGCGCGGTGCCGATGCCGCCCGCGCTGCGTGCCCGCGTCGCCGAGCTCGAGGCCGGCCGCGCCCGCGCGCGCCGGCGCCTGCGGCTGTGGGTGCCGGCGTTCGGCGCCGCGATGGCCGCCGCGGTCGCGGCGATCGTGCTGATGGTCGCCGGCGGCGGCCCCGGGATCGACGACGTGATCACCGCCGCGCTGCGTCCCGAGACCGCCGACGCCGCTCCGCGCGAGCAGATCGACGGGCTCAGCTTCCCGCACTACGACAAGTGGCGCGCGGTCGGCGCGCGCGCCGACGTCATCGGCGGCCGCTCCACGCGCACGGTCTTCTACGAGCGCGACGGCAAGCGGATCGCGTACACGATCGTCGCGCGCCCGGCGCTCGACGACGGGGGCCCCCGGCGGCTGCTGAAAATCGACGGCCGCGCGGCCGTGGAGTGGACCCGCGCCGGCCACACGTGCCTGATCTCCGGCGACGTGGATCCGGCCACGCTGGTCAACCTCGCCACGTGGTCGGGGCACCAGCGACCTGCGGCTTGGTAGGGCTACGCCACCCGCAAACGCCGCCGCGGCACCCCGCCGCGCAGCTCCCGGACAACGGCCTGGACCAGCGCCTCGGACTCGTCGCGCCGGCCGTCGGTCACCGCGCCGACGATCCCGCGCTTGCGGGCGATCAGCTCGATCATCGTCTCGTCGATCGTCTCGGCGGCGAGCAGGTACCAGGCGGTCACGGCGTCGTGCTGGCCGATCCGGTGGCAGCGGTCCTCGGCCTGGTCGTGCATCGCCGGCGTCCACTCGAGATCCAGGAACGCGACGTTCGACGCGCGCGTCAAGGTGATCCCCTGGCCGCCGATCCGCGTCGAGGCGATCATCAGCTGCGGGCCGTCCGGCCGCTGGAACGCGTGCACCGCGGCCTCGCGCTGATCGACGGTGTCGGACCCGACGATGTGCAGCGCGTCCGGGAACCGCCGCATCGCCAGCTCCTGCACCTCGCGATTGCCGCAGAACACGACCAGCGGCTCGTCGGAGGCCAGGAAGTCGTCGATCCACGCCAGCGCCCCACCCGACTTGCCGCGCGCCGCGAGCCGCTTGAGCACGTTGAGCTGCGCGAGCCGCTCGGCGCGGAGCGCGGCGGCCACCTTGCTCTCCAGCTCGCGCAGGTCGAGCGGCTGCTCGCGCAGCCAGGCCACGACGTCCTTCTCCGCCTGCCGGTACTCACGCTCGTTGTCGAGCGCCACCGGCACCACGACATGGCGCTTGGCCGGGAGCTGCGGCAGCACGTCGGCCTTCAGGCGGCGGACGAAGCACGAGCGGCGCAGGTGCCAGTGGATGCGCTCCTCCGCGCCGATGCCCTGGAAGCGCCGCGCGAAGCGGGCGCCGCTGCCGAAGTCCTCGAGCCGGCCGATCACGCGCAGCTGGGCGATCAGCTCCTCGGCGTGGTTCATCACCGGCGTGCCGGTCAGCGCCAGCCGCAGCGCGTCCGGCGCCAGGGACTCGGCGAGCCTGCGCACGGCCTGCGTGCGCTTGGCGCGCGGGTTCTTGATGTAGTGCGACTCGTCGAGCACGAGCGCCGCCGGGCGCCGCACCGCCAGCCGCACGCGGTGGGCGTGCACGATCTCGTAGTTGATGACCGTGATGTCGGCGGCCTCGGCGACCACGCTAGTGCCGGACACGACGGTCACGGAGCGGTGCGGGAGCCAGTGCTCGATCTCGCGGCGCCAGTTCAGCTTCAGCGACGCCGGGCAGACGACGATCGCCGGGTACGCGCCGTCGGCCTCCAGCGTGGCCAGCGCCTGCACGGTCTTGCCGAGCCCCTGCTCGTCGGCGAGGAAGCAGCGCCGCGCGTCGAGCGCGTAGGCCACGCCGGCGCGCTGGAACGGCCGCAGCTCGCCGCCGAGCGCGGGCTCGATCTCCAGCTTCGCGGCGTCGTGCGCGCGCGAGCGGCGGACGCCATCGATCGCCTCGTCGTGCTCGCGCCGCAGCCGCTCCAGCACGTCGCGCGCGTTGGCGGCGACCTCGACGCCGTACTTCCGCAGGTAGTGCTCGAGCGGCTCCAGCAGGTACGGGTCGACCGGGAGCGAGCGCCCGTGCGCCTCGCACGCGGGAAGCGCGAGGAAGGCGGGGATCGTCTCCGCGTCCCAGTTGACGTCGAGCATGAAGCGCGGCTCGCCCACGCTCTCGACGAGCGCCAGCGTGGCCGGCGCCGGCTCCTGGCCGACCTGCAGGCGCGTCGCGCAGCGCAGCGCGCGCGGGTCGAGCCGCGCGCCCGGCATCTCCAGAAGCTCGTCGGCAACCTCGCGCGAGAACGGGACCCACTCCCGCCCGCCGGCGTGCTCGGCGACCGCGGCCAGGCCCTCCGGCAGCTCGCCAGAGATCTTGTCGAGCGCGAAGTGGCCGGCGCCCGACAGCTTGCCGGCGGTGACGCGCCCGACCCAGCCGCGCACCGCCCGCGCGAGCCACGCCTCGACCTCGGGCGAGACCGACAGCGACGCGTGGCGCTCGAGCACGCCCTTCACGTACGGCGCGGTGGCGTCGGCGCGCGGCGCCCACCACTCCTTGGCCTGCCAGTCGAACCGGCGCCCGGGAATCGAGCGCACGGCGTCGACGATGTCGGCCCGGTACGGGAACGCGAACACGACCGACTCCTGGCCGTGGTAATTGAGCCGCAGCTCGACGTTGTGGACCGGGTCCGCAGCGCGCATGCGAACCCTCCACGGTAGCCGGGTTTCAGGACGTGGCGGCGGCCTCGGCGGCGCGGGCGGCGTGCCCGGCCATCAGCTCGCGCTGGACCGAGTGCGGCTCGCCATCGGGCGTGCGGCGCGTCCACGCGCCATCCTCGCCGAGCTCCCAGGCGTTCACGTTGTCGGCGAAGCAGCGGTCGAGCGTGTCGAGCAGCTCCGCGCGCAGCGTCTCGTCGCGGACCGGCGTGAGCAGCTCCACGCGCGTGTCGAGGTTGCGCGGCATCAGGTCGGCCGAGCCGATGTAAACCGTGCAGTCCTCGTCGCGCTCGAACGAGAAGATGCGCGAGTGCTCGAGAAAGCGCCCGACGATCGAGATGACGCGGATGTTCTCCGACACGCCCGGGACGCCCGGGCGCAGGCAGCAGATGCCGCGCGTGTTGATCTCGACCGGGACACCGGCCTGCGAGGCGCGATAGAGCGCCTGGATGCACGCGCGGTCGACGAGCGAGTTCATCTTCAGCCGGATCCGCGCCGGCTTGCCCTCGCGGTGGGCGGAGACGGTCCGCTCGATCTCCTCGAGGATCCCCGCGCGCATGTGCGCGGGCGCGACGAGCACGCGCCGGTACGCGCGCGGGCGGGCGAAGCCCGTGAGGAAGTTGAACATGTCGGCGACGTCAGCGCCGATCCGCTCATCGCACGTGAGCAGGCCGAAGTCGGTGTACAGCCGCGCGGTCTTGCGGTGGTAATTGCCGGTGCCGGCGTGCACGTAGTGGCGCACACCGTCGCCCTCGCGGCGGATGACGAGGAGGCACTTGACGTGCGTCTTGAGCGACGGCAGGCCGTAGACCACGTGCACGCCCGCCTCCTCGAGCGCGCGCGCCCATTGCACGTTCGCGCGCTCGTCGAAGCGCGCCTTGATCTCCACCAGGCAGACCGCCTGCTTGCCGCGCTCGGCGGCGCGGATCAGCGACGGCACGAGCGGCGAGTCGTCGCTCGTGCGGTACACGGTCTGCTTGATCGCCAGCACGTTCGGGTCCGCGACCGCCTGCTCGACGAAGCGCTCGACCGAGGTGGTGAACGAGTCGTACGGGTGATGGAGCAGGATGTCGCCGCGGCGCATCGCGGCCAGCAGGTCGACGGTCTCGTTGTCGTCGCCCTGCAGCCGCGGCTGGGTCACCGGCGTCCACGGTGGGTCGCGCAGCTCGGCGTAGCCGGGCACGCCCACGATGTCCCACAGGTCCTGCAGGTCGAGCAGCCCGGGGACGTCGAACACGTCCTCGGGGCCGACGTCGAGCGAGCCGGTGATCTGCTCGCGGATGACGGGGCTCATGCCGGCGCCGACCTCGACGCGCACGACGTCGCCGAAGCGGCGCCGGCGCAGCTCGTCCTCGACCGCCTGCAGCAGGTCGTCGGCCTCGTCAGACACCGTGAAGTCGGCGTCGCGGGTGACGCGGAAGACGTCGTAGTCGACGATCTCCATGCCCGGGAACAGCGTGTCAAGGTGTTTGGCGATCAGGTCCTCGAGCGGCACGAAGGTGTAGCCGTCGCCGGTCGGCACGAACCGCGGCAGCATCTCCTTCGGGACCTTGACGCGCGCGAACGTCTCGACGTTCGTGACCGGGTCGCGCACCAGGACGCCGAGCGACAGCGACAGGTTGGAGATGTACGGGAACGGCCGCCCGAGGCCGACAGCCAGCGGCGTCAGGACCGGGAAGATCTGGCGGCGGAAGCGCTCGCCGAGCGCGCGGCGCTCGGCCTCGTCGACCTCGTCGACCTTGACGATCCGGATCCCGTGCTCGGCGAGCGCCGGGCGCAGCGAGAGCTCCAGGCAGCGGCTCTGGCGCTCGAGGTGCTCGCGGACGACGCGCCGGATCTCGTCGAGCGTCGCCCGCGGCGTGCGGCCGTCCTGGAGCGGGGTCTCGATGCCCGCCTCGATCTGGTCGTGCAGGCCGGCGACGCGGACCATGAAGAACTCGTCGAGGTTCGAGGAGACGATCGCGCAGAACTTGGCGCGCTCGAGCAGCGGCACGCTGTCGTCCTCGGCCAGCTCGAGCACCCGGGCGTTGAACTCGAGCCACGACAGCTCGCGGTTGAAGTACAGCGCCGAAGACGAGAGATCCGGCTCCGGCGCGACGACCCGGTCGGTGCTCGTGTCGGTCACGGCTCCGATTGTGACCGTTCTGAGACGGAGAAGGCGAGTCGCGCCGCGAAACCTTTACGTTCGTAATCGCGCCAGAGCTCAAGGAACTGCTCGAAGAGCGCACGCCTGCGCGCCCGCAGATGGACCTGCAGCGCCACGAGACCCGCGTACGTCCGGCGGTTCGGAGTCCGTGTCAGATCCTTCGGCGCGGGCCCCGCCGCCGCGGCGTCCGCGGCCATCAGCTCCTCCAGGAAGGCGGCGACCTCGGGCAGCTGGACGTCGCAGTCGTGGATCTCACCGAGCAGGTCCTGCAGGTCCTTGACCATCTTCACGGCGCTGCTCGCGTAAGGGCCGAAGCACGGGCCGGTGACCTCGAGGATGTAGCGCAGCCGCTTGGCGGCGATCCGCATGTCGTGCAGCGCGACGACCTCGTCCGGATCCTGCGCCTTGGGCATGAACGAGCACAGCTCGTCGAGCCGCACCCGCACGATCCGCTCGGCGTTGTCGCCGAGCGGCGCCTTGGGGTCGAGCCCCTTGACCCGGCGGGCCTTCATTCCTGCATCAGCTCCAAGGCGCCGTCGCAGAGCGAGTCCAGGCGGGCCGCCAACTCGCACTCGTGCATGTGCTCGAGCGCGGCCGCCAGCGTGTCGTTGCCGCGCGCCTGGCGCTGCCGCTGCCGCTCCACCAGCGCCTCGATCCCGGGCCGGTTGACGGCCTGCAGCTCGGCCTCGAGTGCCAGCATCGCGTCGATGTGCACATCGGGGTCGCGCCGCTCGCCGAGTGCGTCGGCCAGCGCCTTGACGTCGCGCAGCACGGTCTTGAAGTCGCCGTGCGGGAAGCACGGCTCGAAGATCTCCAGCACCGCCCGCAGCCGCCGCGAGGCGACGCGCATGTCGTGTACCCGCTCGATGTCCGAGGTGTCGAGCACCCCCTCCTCGTGCGCGAACAACTCCTGCGCTCGCTGCCGCACGACCCGCGCCGCCGCGAGCGCGTACGGCTCGTATGGGTCGACGTCGATCTCTCCGGCCTTCGCCACGGGCGTCAGAGGCTACGTGCCATGTCCAGCAGAATCCCCTCGCGGAGGCCGCCGCGGCCGATCTGCAACGGGCGTCTCAGCCGCTGCGCGGCGGAGTCGAGGATCAGGATGCCGGCGGGCAGCAGCCGCACGCGGTCGGCGTCGAGCGAATAGCGCTCGGCGACGTCGCTGCACGGGCCGCCGCACAGCACGCCGAGCGCGCGCTTGAGCGAGCGCGGGTCCAGCGCGTCGCCGACCACCGTGCGCAGCGAGGCCGCGCTGCCGCCGACGGCGACCGCGCAGTCGGCCGCCGGGAAGGCGCGGGTGGCGAGCACGTCCATCGCGTGGTCGCGCGCGGCCCGCAGCTCCGGGAGCGACGGGGGGTCGGTGCGGAGGTAGCGGTCGGCCAGGGCACCCGATCCGACGAGGAACGACGAGCTCCACCGCACCCCATCGGCGAGGGTCCCGATCGCGATCTCCGTCGAGCCGCCGCCGACGTCCACGACCGCGACGTCGCCCTCCAGTGGGGCGCCGAGCGTCTCGGTGGCGCCCAGGAACGCCATCCGCGCCTCCTCGTCCTCGTCGAGGATCTCGACGTCCACGGTCATGCCGGCGAGGAACTCGTCGCGGTTGACCGCGGCGCGGATCGCCGCGGTCGCGACCACGCGCACCGCGGCGGCGCCGGCATCGCGCGCCACAGCGACCTGTTCCGCCACTACGCGCGCGACCTCGCCGATCTTCTCGCGCGGGATCTCCGGCGCCATCCCGATGCGCGTGAAGGCGCGCTCCTGCCGCACCTCGGAGAGGCGCCCGTCCTTCACGTCGGCCACGAGCACGCGGGTCGTGTTCGTGCCGATGTCGACGCACGCGCAGATCACGCGCGGGAGGTTGCCATGATGGTCGCGTGTCACGAGCCGCTGCCATCGAGGTCGAGGGCCTGCGCAAGGCCTACGACGGCCGCGAGGCGGTCCGCGGCATCGACTTCAGCGTGGCCCGCGGCGAGGTGTTCGGGCTGCTCGGGCCCAACGGCGCGGGCAAGACGACGACCGTCGAGATCCTCGAGGGCTACCGGACGCGGTCGGCCGGCACTGTGTCGGTGCTCGGCCACGACCCCGGCGAGCGCGCGGCGGCGCTGCGCGAGCGGGTCGGCATCGTCCTGCAGAGCTGTGGCACCTACCCGCACCTGAGCGTGCGCGAGACCGTCGACTATTGGGCGTCGCTGTACCCTGCGCCGCGCGACGTCGGCGAGGTGATCACGCTGGCCGGGCTCGACGAGGCCGCCGACCGCCGCGCCCGGACGCTGTCGGGCGGCCAGCAGCGCCGGCTCGATCTCGCGCTGGCGCTGGTCGGCGACCCGGAGCTGGTGTTCCTCGACGAGCCGACCGTCGGCTTCGACCCTGCTGCGCGCCGCGCCGCCTGGGACACCGTGCGCTCCCTGCGCGAGCTCGGCAAGACCGTGCTGCTGACCACGCACTACCTCGACGAGGCGCAGGCGCTGGCCGACCGCGTGGCGATCATCAAGGACGGCGCGATCCTCGCCGAGGGCCCGCCGGGCGAGCTCGGCGTGGGCGCGGCGCGCTACCGGGTGACCTACCGCGGCGGCGCGCACGTGACCGACGACCCGACGACGCTGCTGCACGAGCTGACGGCGGCGGCGCTGGCACGCGGCGAGCGGCTCGAGGACCTGTCCGTCACGCGGCCGTCGCTCGAGGACGTCTACCTGGAGCTGACCGAGTGAGCGACCACGCGCTCGAAGCGGTCCGCCGCGCCTCCCCGGCGCCGCAGCCGTCGTGGTGGGGCGCGTCGTGGCGCCAGTACCGGCTCGAGCGCAAGATGTTCTGGCGCAACCCGACGGCGGCGTTCTTCGGCTTCCTGCTCCCGCTGCTGCTGCTGGCGATGTTCGGCGCGGTGTTCGCCGACCAGCAGGCCGACCTCAACGTGATCGTGCCCGGCATCGCCGGCATGAGCGTGATGTCCTCGACATTCGTCTCGCTCGCCTACAACCTCACGTTCCTCCGCGAGCGCGGGATCCTCAAGCGGCTGCGTGGCACGCCGCTCTCCTCGTCCGCGTACCTCGCAGGGATCGCCGCCAACGCGGTGACGAACACCGTGCTCCAGGTGGGCGTCGTGCTGATCGCCGGGCGCATGTTCTTCGGGATCCCGTGGCCGGGCGACTGGCTCGCGATGCTCGTGTTCCTGGCCGCCGGCGTGATCTGCTTCGCCGCGCTGGGCGTGGCGCTCTCGCACGCGATCCCGAACTCCGAATCGGCGCCCGCGTACGTCAACGCGGTGTTCCTGCCCATGATCATCCTGGCCGGCGTCTTCTACGACGAGGAGAACGCGCCGGCCGTGCTGCGCGACATCGCCGCGGTCATGCCGCTCAAGCACCTGATCGACGGCCTGTCGGGCGCGATCGTGCACGGCGAGGGGGTCGGCGACAACCTCGTCGCGCTCGTCGCGCTGGCGCTGTGGGCGGTCGCCGGGATCGTCCTCGCCGTGCGCGGGTTCTCGTGGGAGGCGCGGCGGAGCTGATCGACGTCCGCCCGCTCGACGCCGCCGGCGGCGCGCTCGTGGTCGAGCACTGGAGCGACGTGGTCGTGCGGCGCGGCGAGTCGATCCCGGTCGCGGGTCTGCCGGGTTTCGTCGCCTGGCTGGGCGACCAGCGGGCCTCGCTCCTGACCTACGCCGTGCGCGGCAGCGAATGCGAGGTCGTCACGCTCCACAGCCCGCTCCCGGGCCATGGCGCCGGCCGCGCGGTCATGGACGCCGCGCGCGGCGCCGCCGAGGCCGCCGGCTGCCGGCGGCTGTGGCTCGTCACGACCAACGACAACGTCCGCGCGCTCGCCTTCTACCAGCGCTGGGGCCTGGACCTGTGCTCGTTCCGGCGCGGCGCGGTGAACGAGTCGCACCGGACGCTCAAGCCGACGATCCCGCTGCGCGACGCAGCCGGCATCCCGATCGCGCACGAGCTGGAGCTCGAGCTGCTACTTGCGGCCGACGTCTAGGACCCACATCGAGCCGGTGCCGCACGGCGCCGACTCGGTCACGCCCATGCCGCCGTGGCGGTAGTCGCCCGAGAGGATGATCGCCCGGTGCGGCGGGCTGTGCATCCACATCCGCACCGTCGCGCGCGGCGTGCCGGCGGATCCGCAGCCGTAGGCGATCGTCTCGCCCCAGGTGCTGCCGTGCCAGCCGACGCGGCGCAGGCGCTCGGTGAGGTCGGGGCCGCCCGGGCGCTGGTGACCGAAGTAGTTGTGGCGGACCATGTCGCGAGCGTGGCGGGTCGCGGCTTTCTGCATCTTGCGGTCGAGCTTCAGCGCGCTCAGGCCGTTCGCGGCGCGCTTGCGGTTGACCACGCACAGCAGCGCCGGGCGCAGCTTGGCGGGCGACGCGTTGGCCGCGCGCGCCGACGCGCCGGGGCATGCGGCCGCCGGCTCGGCTGACGCTGCGAGCGCGAGCACGAGCAGGCATGCAGAGAGCGCGGTCGCGGCCGAGTGCGACAGGCGCTTCGACTGGACACTCCGAAGCAACGTGGAACCTCCCAAGGTGACCCCTGACTGTTCCGCCGCACGCCCAAGTTCCCCCGCTCGCAGGGATTTACACCACCAACGCTTGAGACTCTTTTCCGGTGCGTCAGGCGAGCGTGAAGGCGGCCGGCGGCGTGCCGTCGATGGCGACGTCGACGGCGGCCAGCGGCGACCGCTCCCAGGCCCGTCGCGTGAGGCCGAAGACGACGACGTCGTGCAGCGTGTCGCCGTGCCGGTGCCAGTCCCGCAGCACGCCCTCGCGCCGGAATCCGGCGCGCTCGAGCGCGAGCTGGCTGCGGCCGTTGCGCGTGTTCGCCCACGCGGTCAGGCGATCGAAGCCGAGGCGCCGGAACGCGAGCGCGGCGATCATCGCCTTCGACTCGCGGTTGGCCCCGGTGCCCCAGTGCTCGCGGCCGAACCACGTGCCGACGGTGGCGTGGCGGTTGCGAGGCGAGAGCTCGGACAGGCCGGTGACGCCGATCGGCCCGTGCTCGGGGTGGACGATGAGGAAGTCGAGCAGCTCGCCCGCCTCGCGCTTGGCCTCCAGGCCCGCGATGTACGCCTCGGGCTGATCCAGCGACTGGTACGGCCCCCACGAGAACCACTGCGTGACGGCGGGGTCTGACGCCAGCTCCAGGAGCCGCGGCGCGTCCTCCGCGGCCGCGTACCGCAGCGTGAGGGTGGGGCCGGTGATCACGAGCGTGGCGCGATGGTATACACGGCCCGGATGCTCGCCTGCCTGTACGACGTCCACGGCAACCTCCCGGCGCTGGAGGCGGTGCTCGACGACGCGTTCGAGCACGGCGCGACCCGGTTCGTCCTCGGCGGCGACTACGCGCTGTTCGGCGGCTGGCCGGCGGAGACCGTCGCGCGGCTGCAGGAGCTCGAGAACGCGCTGTGGATCCGCGGCAACGGCGAGCGCTGGACGGCGGCGCCCGACGAGGCGCCGGAGTACCTCGTGCGCGTCGGGGCGATCGCGTTCACGCGCACGCAGCTCGGCGACGACCTGGTCGCCAGGATGGCCG
Organism: Solirubrobacteraceae bacterium; assembly: GCA_036520135.1. GTDB lineage: Bacteria > Actinomycetota > Thermoleophilia > Solirubrobacterales > Solirubrobacteraceae > DASSUW01. Next base: position 891 of record DATDKF010000157.1, on the reverse strand, counting down.
ACATCGCCGCGCTCGCCCACGACCGCGATGCGCTGATCTGTCACGGCTCCCCGCCCAGCGACGTCCGCTCGTTCCTCCCGGAGCCGGCCGACGACGAGGCGGAGCTGCTCGACGGCGTGCGCCACGCGCGCGTGATCTTCGGCCACACGCACCTGCCGGTCCGCCGCGTGAGCGACGTGCGCGGGATCGAGCTCGTCAACCCAGGCTCGGTCGGGATGCCGTTCGACGGCGACACCCGCGCCTCGTACGCGTTCGTGGAGCCGCACGGCGCGGTCGAGCACCGGCGGGTGGCGTATGACGTGGGCGCGGCGGTCGCGCGGGTGCGGTCGGTCGGCGAGCAGTGGTGCGAGACGGTCGCGCGGCGGCTCGAGGCGGCGCGCATGGACGTCTGAACTGCGGCTGGGTAGGGGAGCGGGGACGCCGGCGTGGGTTTCGTCGCAACCGTGCGCGGCCGCGCCATCGGTGCTGCGAAACCGTCCTGTGGCGTGGGTTTCGTGGCAATCGTGCGCGGCCGCGCGATCGTTGCTGCGAAACCGTCCTGCAGCGTGGGTTTCGTCGCATGCACGCCTTGCCGGGCGGACGAGTGCGACGAAATGCACCCTCGCTCCCCTACCGAGACGCAGTTCGCCCGGGCGCGCGGCGCGGCTCGTGCCACGCAGCGGCGCAATCGGGGCGCCCGGATTTGAACCGGGGACCTCGCCGACCCGAACGGCGCGCGCTACCAGGCTGCGCCACGCCCCGAATGCGCAAGGAAGTCTAGCCGCTGATTGCGGCCGAGTCATGGCTCGGGGGCGGTTCGATTCCGCTTCTACGGGAGCGTGGGAAGCTGGACGCCGGTGGCGCCCTCGACGGCGTCGGTGGTGTCGTCGACGGTGCCCGTGACCGGCGCTG
>DATDKF010000156.1:0-4581 GCA_036520135.1 Solirubrobacteraceae bacterium | reverse complement strand
GTCTTCCACGACCAGACGTTCGGCGAGATCCGCGAGATCCGGCCCGCCGACCAGCCGACGGCGAGGATCCAGGTCACCGACAACGGCAGCGGCGACTTCACGTTCGACGCGTCGGGCTCGACGCCGAGCACGGGCGCGACGCACGAGTGGGACTGGAACGGCGACAACACCTGGGACGCCACCGGCAGCCCGGTGCACCATGTCTTCGGCGGGCGGCAGGCGCCGACCGTGCGCCTGCGCGTCACCTCGAACGGACTCCATGACACCACGAGCACCCGCGTGAGTGTGGGGAACGTCGTTCCCCACGACGCGACGATCACGAAGACGGGCGTGCCCGCTGCGTGGTCGGTCGGCGACCACCTGCGCTTCTCCGGCACGGCCATCGATGCCGACGACCAGAACCAGCTCACCTACACGTGGGTGCTCACGGTCCTGCACTGCCCGAACGGCGCCTGCCACAAGCACCCGGTGCAGACCGTCACCGGACCGACCGCGGACTTCATCGCACCCTCGCACGAGTACCCCTCGCGCCTGCAGGTGAGCATGAAGGCGACCGACACCCTCGGCTTCAGCAGCCCGCTGACCACCATCGAGTTGCAGCCGCTCGTGGTGACCTTCACCGCGCGGGCGACGCCGGCGCCGTTCGCGATCAGCTTGAACGGCGTCCCCGGGAACTCCGTGGCAAAGACGCTGATCGCTGGCACGGCGGCCACGCTCTCGACAACGACGCCGCAGGTCCTTAACGGCCAGGGCTATGACTTCGCGGGCTGGAGCGATGGCGACCGACGCCTCTCGCGCACGGTTGCGCCGCGCACCACCTCGACACTGACCGCGCGCTTTCTGAGGCGCGTCGCGTCGACGTCGCTCCCGGCCATCAGCGGCAGCGCGCGCACCGGCCACACGCTCACCGGTACGCCCGGCGGGTGGACGGGCGACGAGGTCACGTTTGCGTACCAGTGGCTGCGTTGCGCGCCGGGCTGTACGCCGGTCGCGGGCGCCACCGCGGCGAAGTACCGCGTGCGCGACGCCGACCTCGGCAAGCGGCTGGCCTTGCGCGTGACCGCACGCAACGACCTCGGGTCGGCCACGCAGCAGAGCGCGGAGACCGCGAAGATCCTCGAGGGCGTCCCGCCCAAGATTCGCCTCACGGGCGCGAAGCGGATGCGACTCGGCGACGGCAGGCTGAAGCTCAAGGTCGGCTGCCCGAGTGAGCGGTGTCGGCTCAGCGTGCGCGGTGTCTTGCTGGTCAAGGGCCACAAGGCGGGCACGACGCGTGCCGTCAAGAAGACGCTCGGCCGCGGGAAGACGGCGACGCTGACGATTCGGCTCAGCGCCAAGCTTCGCCGTCAGGCGGTCAAGGCGCTGAAGGCGCGCAAGAAGGTGACTGTGCGCTTCGACGTGACGGCCCGCGACGCGCTGTCGAACCGCGCCACGAGCCACCGCACGGTTCGCCTGCGCCCCTGACGCCGCGCATCAGCAGGGCGCGATGCGGGAACCATGGGGGTAACGAACCTCTAGAAGGAGCGAACCATGGACCGCACGAAGGGCGTGTCGCTGGCCAAGGGGCCGGTGGGCATCATCGGAGCCGTCCTGCTGGCCGGGGGCATCCTCGGGTTGCTGTTCGGCTCGACCGATTTCACGACGCACGCGCCGGACGGCGACGTCACCGGCGGGACGTGGCTGGGCATCGAAGGCAACGGCTGGACGTGGCTCGGCTTCGCCGCAGCGGGCGTGATCCTGCTGATCAGCGCGCCGCTCCACTGGGGCGCCAAGACGATGGCGCTGATCGTCGGCATCGTGATGGCCGCCGCCTGCGTGATCGCGATCGTCGACGGCAACGACGTGTTCGGCGTCGCCGCCGCCAACCGGGCGACGATGGTCGTCATGGGCGCGGCCGCCGTGGCGCTGCTGATCGTCGCGATGCTCCCGCGCGTCGGGCGTCGCCGCCGCGACGTGGTCGTCGAGGACGACACCGCGACCGCACACGACGGGCGCTTCGGTCGTGAGGACGGGCGCGTCAGCGAGCCCGTCGGCACCACCGAGCGGCGCGTGTAGCGCGCCGCGCTGCTAAAGCATGGCGGCATGGAAGCCGCCACTGCCGCGCAGACGCCGTTCTCGCTCGAGCTCAACCAGGATCAGCGCGACATACGGGACTGGGTGCACGGCTTCGCCGAGCAGGTCGTGCGCCCGGCCGCCGCCGAGTGGGACGAGCGCGAGGAGACGCCGTGGCCGATCATCGCGGAGGCGCAGAAGATCGGCCTCTACGGCTTCGAGGCGCTCGCGCAGTTCTACGCCGACGAGAGCGGCCTGATGCTGCCGATCGTCAACGAGGAGCTGTTCTGGGGCGACGCGGGGATCGGCATGGCGATCATGGGCACATCGCTCGCCGTCGCGGCGATCTTCGGCCAGGGCACCGGCGAGCAGGCCGGCGAGTGGATACCGCAGTGCTTCGGCACCCCGGAGGAGCCGGCCGTGGCGGCGTTCTGCGTCTCCGAGCCGGACGCCGGGTCGGACGTCTCGTCACTCCGCACGCGCGCGGTCTACGACGAGGCGAAGGACGAGTGGGTGCTCAACGGCCAGAAGGCGTGGGCGACCAACGGCGGGATCGCCGGCGTGCACGTGATCGTCGCCTCGGTCGACCGCGAGCTCGGCGCCCGCGGCCAGGCCGCGTTCATCGTCCCGCCCGGCACGGCCGGCCTGAGCATGGGCGCCAAGGTCCGCAAGCACGGCCTGCGCGCGTCGCACACGGCGGACATCCACCTCGACGACTGCCGCGTCCCCGGCTCGTGCCTGCTCGGCGGCAAGGACAAGCTCGACGAGCGCCTGGCGCGCGCCCGCGATGGCGGCGAGTCGCGGCGCCAGGCGGCGATGCAGACGTTCGAGGCCACCCGCCCGACGGTCGGCGCGCAGGCGATCGGCATCGCCCGCGCCGCCTACGAGTACGCGCTCGACTACGCGCTCGAGCGCGAGCAGTTCGGCCGCCCGATCATCGACAACCAGGCGATCGCGTTCACGCTCGCCGACATGAAGCTGGAGATCGATGCGGCGCGGCTGCTCGTCTGGCGGGCCGCGTGGATGGGCCGCAGCGGCCGCCCGTTCGAGAACGCCGAGGGTTCGATGTCCAAGCTCAAGGCGGGCGAGGTCGCGGTGTGGGCGACCGAGCGGGCGATCCAGATCCTCGGCGGCAACGGCTACACGCGCGAGTTCCCGGTCGAGCGCATGCACCGGGACGCGAAGATCTACACGATCTTCGAGGGGACGTCCGAGATCCAGCGGCTGGTGGTCGCGCGCGCGATCTCGGGTAGGCAGATCCGGTAGATGGCCGACGACGATGACGACTGGACCGGCGAGCCGCCCGAGGGCCGCCACACGCGCGACCGCGCCAAGCCGGGTTACTGGGAGAACCAGTGGCAGGCCGGCGCGGCCTACGCGCTCCTCGGCGTGTTCATCATCGTGGCGATCCTGCTCATCGTCCTGCTCGGCTGAAAGATAGGTAGGGCCCGCGCCGAAGATAGGCCGTTGTGCCGTAGCTCCGCCACGGCGCCGCCTCATAGCGTCGCCTGATGACCATCAAGACTCCGGCCCGCGTCGCGATCCTCGCCGCGCTGGCCGCCTTCACCATCTGGGGCGTCGCCTCGAGCAGCGGCGCTCCCACGACCTCGCACCACCACGGTGGCGCGAAGGGAAAAGCCGGTCATGGACTGGCCGGCAAGCTCGCGCGAGCACGGATCGCGACCGCCCAGTACGCCTTCGATCTGGACGCCGCCAAGACGGCGGGCTACAAGCAGATCACGCCGGTGATGCACAACATGGGGCTCCACTACCTCAACCCGGACATCACGAAGTTCGACGTTACGAAGCCGCCGATCCTCGTCTATTCACGCCGGGACGGGAAGTACCAGCTCGGAGCGCTGGAGTGGGTGTTCCCCAAGAAGCCGAAGAAGGCGCCGCTGAAGGGCGCCAAGTACGGCTCGTTCCCGGCCGCGTGCCACTACGACGACGGGACCTTCGTTACTGCCGACTCCGAGGCTGACTGCAAGCCGAAGAACCAGAACGGGTCGCCGTTCTTCTTCTGGCACCCGGACCTCGTGACCCTGCACGTGTGGCTCTGGTATCCGAACCCGGACGGGTTGTACGCCAGCATGAACCCCTTCGTGGCGCCGTTCAACGGGGGCTGATCCGGAGCAGCACCGGCACGCTGATCGCCGCCGCCAGGACGTGCATGGCGATCAGCGTGCCCACCGACTCGGCGTCGGTGCCGGGGTTCTCCGGCGGGTCGGCGAGCCCGAGCGACAGCGGCGCCCACAGCGACAGCACGAGCGCGACGGCGGCGACGACCAGGAAGACGCGGGCCGGATCGCCCGCGAGCCGCAGGATCGCGGCGTAGACGACACCGGCGGAGGCCACGCCGCCGAGCGTCGAGAGCACCACCGCGCGCGCCTGCAGCGGCTCGAACTCCGGCTGCGGGATGTCGAACACGGCGACCGCCGCGGCCCGCAGCAAGAGGTTGGCGACGACGGCCGCGATCGCGGCCATCGCCGTGGCGCTGGCCACGCGCATCAACCGATGCTGCGCAGCACC
>DATDKF010000155.1:0-13016 GCA_036520135.1 Solirubrobacteraceae bacterium | reverse complement strand
GTCCTCCTCGAGGTGCACGCGATGGATGCGGATGTCGCCCAGCCGCCCGCCGCGGCACAGGGGCTCGTCGTATTGGGAGATCTGGTAGCCCTTCGGCGAGTCGGGATAGAAGTAGTTCTTGCGGTGGAAGATCGAGCGCGGGGCCAGCTCGCACCCGAGCGCCATCCCGATCAGCAGGCCGTAGTGGATCGCCTGCTCGTTGACCACCGGCAGGGCGCCGGGCAACGCGAGGCAGACCTCGCACGTATGGGTGTTCGGCGGGTCGCCGAACGACAGCTCGCAGCCGCAGAACATCTTCGTCCGCGTGCTGAGCTGGACATGGATCTCCAGGCCGATGACGGCTTCGTACTCGGTCACTTCCGAGCTCCGGAGTTGTCGAATCCCAGCGCCTGCTCCAGCGCGTAGGAGGCGTCGAGGATGCGGTTCTCGCTGAACGCCGGGCCGGCGAGCTGGAACCCGACCGGCAGCCCGTCGGACAGGCCGTTGGGGATCGAGATGGCCGGTATGCCGGCCAGTGACATCGGGACCGTGCAGGCGTCGTTGAGGTACATCGCGAGCGGGTCGGCGGTCTTGGCCCCGAGCTCGAACGCCACCCCGGGCGCCGTCGGCGTGACCACGAAGTCGAACTGCTCCCAGGCGCGCGTGAAGTCCTGGGCGATCAGCGTGCGGACCTTCTGGGCGCGGCCGTAGTAGGCGTCGTAGTAGCCGCTCGAGAGCGCGTAGGTGCCGATGAGGACGCGTCGCTTGACCTCGGCGCCGAAGCCCTGCTCGCGCGTCGACGTGTACATCGACAGCAGGTCGCGGCCGTCGACGCGCAGGCCGTAGCGGACGCCGTCGTAGCGCGCGAGGTTGCTCGAGCACTCGGCCGGCGCGATCAGGTAGTAGGCGGCGAGGCCGTGCGGCGAGTGCGGCAGGTGCATCGTCTCGACGCTCGCGCCGAGCTCGCGCGCGACGTCGAGCGTCTGGTTGAACGCGGCCAGCACGCCCGGCTCGATGCCCTCGCCGGTCAGCTCCTCCGGGACGCCGAGGCGGATGCCCTTCAGGTCGGTGGCGGTCGGCACGCTTACCGGCTCGGGCAGCCCGAGCGACGTCGAGTCGCAGTGGTCCTGCCCGGCCATCGCGGCCAGCAGCAGCGCGGCGTCGGTCGTGTCGCGCGTGAACGGCCCCGCCTGGTCGAGCGACGACGCGAAGGCGATCATCCCGTAACGTGAGATCGCCCCGTAGGTCGGCTTGAGCCCAACGATCCCGCACAGCGCGGCCGGCTGCCGGATCGAGCCGCCGGTGTCGGTGCCGATCGCCCACGGGACGGTGCCGGCCGCGACCGCGGCGGCCGAGCCGCCCGACGACCCGCCGGGCACGCGCGCGCGGTCCCACGGGTTGAGCGTCGGCCCGTAGCCGGAGTTCTCCGTCGACGAGCCCATCGCGAACTCGTCCTGGTTGGTCTTGGCGAGCACCGGCGCGCCCGCGTCCATCAGCTTCTCGACCGACGTCGCGGTGTACGGCGGCGTGTAGCCCTCGAGGATCCTCGAGCCGGCCTGCGACGGCACGCCCTTGGTGCAGAACAGGTCCTTGATGCCGATCGGGACGCCGCCGAGCGGCCCGCTCGCGTCGATCGCCAGCGGCTCGTCCTCCTCGCACACCCAGGTGAACGCGTTGAGGTCGTCGGCGAGCGCGCGGTCGCGGTAAAAGCGCCACAGCTCGCCCTTGTCGAGGTCGCCGGCGCGCACGCGCTCGGCGGCCTGCGCCGCCGTCAGGTCGAGGATCTCGCTCATCCCGCTCCCGGGCTCGGGACGCGGAAGCCGCCGGGCGCCGGGTCGGGCGCGCTCTCCAGCGCGGCCTCGACGGGCAGCGACGGGCGCGGCTTGTCGGCGCGCAGGACGTTCTCCACCTGCACCACGTGGCTGGTCGGCTCGACCCCCCCGACGTCGCCGAGCTCGGAGATCTTCTCGATGTGGTCGAGCACCTTCGACAGCTCGCCCGAGAACCGCCCGACCTCCTCCTCCGTGAGCTCCAGACGGGCCAGCCGGGCGACGTGCAGGACCTGGTCGCGGCTGAGCATCGGTCGCGGATTCTACGAAGCCGCGGCCGGGCGACGTGGAAGGATGACGCTCGTGACTGGCGTCGTGAGCCCGGTGTCCGTCGGGCGGCGCGGGGATCTGCAGGCCGTGGCGGACGCGTTCGCCACGGTCCGCCAGGGCGACCCGGCCGCCGACGCTCAGGGCGCGGGCGTAGCGCGCAGCTCGGGCTCGATGTCGGGCGGCAGGCCGGTGACGTACTCGCTGTCGAGCGAGAGCCAGCCTGCTGCCTCGATCGCGACCGCCGCCGCGAGCCCGATCCAGGCGCCGACTGCGAGCGACGAGCCGCTGAACGGGTCGTCGATCAGCCGGAACAGCACCAGCAGGATCCCGATGATCCCGAACGCCGCGGTGAGCACGGCGGCGCCGACCGGCAGCGCCGGGCTGTCGCGGGTGGCCTGCAGGAACGGCAGCGCGAGCGCGAGCAGCGCCAGCAGCACGAGCAGCACGTCGATGACCGTGAATGCCTCGAAGCCGGTGGCCGTCTCGGGGCCGACGTCGTACCACGGCAGCGCGAGCGCGACGATCATCGCGACTCCGCCGGCGGCCGCGAGCCACTCGCCGGCGCGCAGGCGCCTCAGCCTGGAACCGCCGATCATCGTGGATGACTCGGCGCCGTGGGCGCCGTCCAGGGCCGATTGGCCGAGCAAACACAGGGTGGCCCCTTTGGCGCTCGGCCGATCGGCACTGGGCGCCGGCCACGGTGTCGAGACGCCGCGAGAATCGGTGGTTCCAGGCTCAGCGCCAAGCGGGCTCCCCGGCCTGGGCGCGCGCGGCGTGCAGCGTGTTGCGCAGCAGCATCGCGATCGTCATCGGGCCGACGCCGCCGGGCACGGGCGTGATCAGCCGCGCGCGGGCGGCGGCCGCGGCGAACTCGACGTCGCCGACCAGGCCCGCGTCGGTGCGGTTGATGCCGACGTCGATCACCACGGCGCCGTCCTTGACCCAGTCGCCCTTGACGAGCTCGGGGCGGCCGACCGCGGCGACGAGGACGTCCGCCCGCCGGCAGACCGCGGCGAGGTCGTGGGTACGCGAGTGGCACATCGTCACGGTGGCGTTGGCCGCCAGCAGCAGCGCCGAGACCGGCTTGCCGACGAGGTCCGAGCGGCCGACGACGACGGCCTCGGCGCCCTCGAGCGCGACGTCGTGGCGGCGCAGCAGCTCCATCACGCCCGCGGGCGTGCACGGCCGCAGGCCCGGGCGGCCCTTGGCCAGCAGCCCGGCCGAGATCGGGGTCAGCCCGTCGACGTCCTTCGCCGGGTCGATGATCTCGGTCAGCGCCCCGCCGTCCACCTGCGGCGGCGTCGGCAACTGGAGCAGGATGCCCGACACGCGCGGGTCCTCGTTGAGCTCCTCGAGCAGGCGCTCGACGTCGTCGTGGGGCGTGTCGGCGGGCAGGCGGTGGTCGAACCCCTCGATGCCGACCTCGGCCGACGCCTTCTGCTTGCCGCCGATGTAGACCGCGGAGGCGGGATCGTCGCCGACCAGCACGGTCGCCAGTCCGGGAGCGTCGTGGCCCGCCTGCACCCAGGCGGCGACCTCCTCGGCGACCTCCGCGCGCACCTGCTGCGCGATCGCCTTCCCGTCGATGATCCCGGCCGCCATCAGGGCCGTGAGGGTACCGGGCGCCCCGGCGAGCGGCGGACGAGCTCGCGGGCCAGGACGGCAAACGTGGCCGCGCTGATCACCGCGAGGATCAGGTACGGCACCTTGTCGCCGGCGGCGTCGGCCAGCCGCGCGCTGCCGGCGTCGCCGATCGCCTGGCCGGTCCCCCACGCGAGGTTGACGAGCGCGAACGCGAACCCCTGGGCGACGCCGAACGTCTCGGCGCCGTCGCTGAGCATCGCCATCGCCGGCGTGTAGAGGATCCCGATCGCCGGGCCGGCGAGCACGATCAGCACCGCGAGCGCCCAGGCCGACGACGGCCACGGCAGGATGGCCATCGTCACCGCTCCGGCGCCGACGCCGATCACGCTCGGCACGAGCCGGCCGCGGCGGTCCGACAGGCGGCCCATGACCGGCGCCAGGCTCGCCTCGAGCGCGGCGCCGCCGAGGAACGCGGCGGCGATCGCGGCCGTGCCGGCGCCGAGCTCGTCGAGCCGCAGCGGGCCGAGCACGGTGACCGTGCCGAACAGGACGCTGGGGAGCGTGGTGAGCCACATCCCGGCGGCGACCCGGCGGTCGCCGAGCGAGGAGACGAGCAGCCGGAACGAGGTCGCGGCGCCGGGCTGGGCGGCGGGCATCCGCGTGGCCCACACCATCATCGCCACGCCGGCCGCGGCGACAGCCCCGAACACCGGCGCCTGGCCGATCCCGTCGGCCGCCGCGCCGAGCACCGGCCCGAACAGCGCGCCGCCGACGGCGGCGGCGAGCGCGGTGCCGATCATCTCGCCGCGCCGCTCGCGGGGCGCCGCGCCGATCAGCCACCCGAACGCGCCGGCCCACGACGCCGCGCCGCCGAGGCCCTGGGCGAAGCGCGCGACGTCGAGCACCACGACGCTGTCGGCGAACGCGAACGTCACGCTGGCCGCGACGAGCATGCCGAGGCCGCACAGCACGGTCGGCCGCGTGCCGATCCGCGACGCCATCCAGCCGCCGGGGATCGACCCGAGGAACGTGCCGGCCGGGTAGGCGGCCGCGAGGACGCCGGCCGCGGTCTTGGAGAGGTCGAAGCGGTCGCTCAGCTCCGGCAGCAGCGGCGTGATGGCCGCGTAGAACATCGTGTCGACGAACACGACGAGCGAGACGAAGGCGACCAGCCGGCGCATCCGCGCCGAGCCTACGCACCGGCCCCGCGGTCCACCAGGAGGGTTAACCGCTCTTCGCGGCGCCGCTCAGCGGCGGCGGATCGGCGCGTAGTCGGCCATCAGCTTGCGCTCGCGGCCGTCTTGGGCGAACCGCACCACGACGATGCCGCCCGGCTCGTTGCCGATCACGACGCCGTCGCCGAGCTGGGCGTGCACGACGTCGTCGCCGGTGCGGAACACCTGGCCGGCGGAGTCGACGCGCCCCGACGCTTCCGCGGAAGCGGCCGCGGCGCCCGACCACGACGCGACGCGGCCGGTCGGTAGGCCGGCGGCCGCGCGCTCGGCCTGGTCCGTGAGCTCCTCCGGGATCTCGTCGATGAACCGCGAGCGGACTCCGTAGGTGTTCGCGCCGAACGCGTTGCGGCGGCGGGCGGACGTGAGCGTGAGGTCGCGCATCGCGCGGGTGATGCCGACGTACGCGAGCCGGCGCTCCTCCTCCACATCGCCCTCGTCGAGCGCGCGCGAGTGCGGGAACACGCCGTCCTCCATCCCGAGCATGAACACGATCGGGAACTCGAGGCCCTTCGCGTTGTGCATCGTCATCAGCGTCACGAGGCCCTCGTCGTCGCGCAGCGTGTCCGCGTCCGCGAGCAGCGAGATCTGCTGGAGGAACTCCTCGAGCGAGCCCTCGGGGTTGGTGTTGTCGTACTCGCGGCCGACCTGCACGAGCTCCTCGAGGTTCTCGATCCGCCCCTGCGCCTCGATCGTCCGCTCCGCCGCCAGCGCCTCGAGATAGCCGGTCTCGTTGAGCGTCTCCTGCAGCAGCTCGCCGACCGGCGCATCCTCCGCGCGCTCCTTCAGGCGGGTCATCGTGCTCATGAAGCGGTGCAGTGCCTTCACGGCCGCCGTGCCGAGCGACGTCACGTCGTCGGGGCTCGCCGCCGCGTCCCACACCGGGATCCCCATCGTGTCGGCGTACGAGAGCACGCGCGACAGCGACGTCTGCCCGAGCCCGCGCTTGGGCGAGTTGGCGATCCGCGTGAACGCGCCGGCGTCCTGCGGGTTGACGAGGAACGTCAGGTACGCGATCGCGTCCTTGATCTCGGCGCGGTCGTAGAACTTCGTGCCGCCGATGACCTGGTAGCCGATCTGCGCCCGCACGAGCATGTCCTCGAGCACCCGCGACTGCGCGTTCGTCCGGTAGAAGACCGCGATCTCGCTGCGCGACACGCCCTCGTCGACCATCCGCTCGATGTCGGCGGCCACGAACCGCGCCTCGGCGTGCTCGTCCGCGAGCTCCCGCACGCGGATCTTGTCCCCCTCCCCGATGTCGGTCCAGAGCGCCTTCGTCTTACGTCCGCGGTTGTGCGCCACAACCGCATTCGCTGCCGACAGGATCGTCTGCGTCGACCGGTAGTTCTGCTCGAGCCTCACTACGTGGGCGTCGACGAAGTCTTCCTCGAACCCCAGGATATTTTGGATATCCGCGCCGCGGAAGCTGTAGATCGAGTTGTGCGTGACGACGCCGTCCGCGACGAAGTTGTGCGTGGACTCCACGTTGAGGTCGTGCACGGGCCGATCGAGCTCGACGCGCTCGACGGACTCCACGAGGTCGTAGCCGCCGTCGGCGAGAAACACATGCATCCCCGGCAGCACTGAGCCGGCGGGCATGAACGGCAGGGTGTTGCGTTCACCGCTCTCGCGGCGACCGAGGCGTGCCACGCAGCGGACGGAGACCGGCAGCACCGTCTGGATGCGCCGCAGGACGTCCATGAGGTCGTCCCAGTCCTTGAACACCGACTCGTAGCGCCAGCTCTGCGAGCCCTCCTTCGCGGGACGGACGCCCAACCCGACCGACTCGAGCGCGCGCCGTGCACCTTCGTCGCGGCCGCCGATCGCGATTCCATGCATCGGGGTGCGCCCGCGACGGTCACCGCACAGCGTCAGCGTGACATTGCGGCGGCGGCCCTCGAAGCTCCGCGGCATGTAGTGCGGCACGTCGAGATCCAGGCCTTCCCGCTCGAGCAGCTCAAGCCCACCCGCGGTGCTCTCGACGCGTTCGAAGACGCGGTCGATCATCGCCTGGTCGCCGACAAGACCGTTCGGCGCGCCCCGCCGGCGCGCCCTGAAGGGCAGCGTCGGGATGCCGTATGTGAGCGAGAGCTCGGCCTTGCTGGCCCGCGCCTCGGCGTCCGAGTCGTGGATCCGCACGACCCAGCTCGCGTCGGCGTTTTCCTGCATGCTGCGGACGGCCAGGCCGGACCGGGCCTTGTCGCGGCCCTCGTAGGTCCGGGTGACGCCGACCCGGAAGCCCTTCTCGCCCTCCATCAGGTAGGTCAGGTGCATCGGCGGCGTGTGACCCACCCGGAAGCCCGCGAAGTGGGTGTGCTCGGGCGTGCTGACGAGCTCGCGGCCACCGGCCGTCCTGATCCTGATCCCCAATGGTTCCTCGCCCCGGTGGGTACGCGTCACGCGGGCCGGCCGGAAGTCGCCGCTGCCGTAGCACGAGAGGACCTCGTCGCCGACCTGCACGGCCTCGATCGGCTTGATCGACCCGTCGCCCATCGTGATCGGGGTGCCTTCGATCAGGCACTGGTCGTCGTCGCCGACTACTGCGAGGTTGCGGTGCTCGGATGCGAGGAGCTGGAGCCAGCGGTACTGGGCGTGGTTGGTGTCCTGGTACTCGTCGACGAGGATCCAGCGGAAGGCCGCGGAGTAGCGGTCGCGGACCTCCTGGAAGAGCTCGAGCAGGTTGACGGCGCGGAAGAGCAGGTCGTCGAAGTCCATCGCGTTCATGCGGTGGATCTCGCGCTCGTAGTGCTCGTAGACGTCGGCGACGGTCTGCTCGAAGAACGAGCCGACGAGCTGGCGGTAGTCGTCGGCCGAGCGGAGCTTGTTCTTGGCGTCGGAGATCTGGGACTGCATCGCGCGCGGGGTGAAGCGCTTGACGTCGATGTCGAGGTCGTCGAGGCACTTCTTGATCAGGCGGCGCGAGTCGGCGGCGTCGTAGATCGTGAACTGGCGCGTGTAGCCGAGCCGATGGGCGTCGGCGCGGAGCATCCGGGCGCAGGCCGAGTGGAAGGTCATGACCCACATCGCGCGCGTGGCGCGGCCTACCAGCAGCTCCACCCGCTCGCGCATCTCCTGCGCGGCCTTGTTGGTGAACGTGATCGCGAGGATCTCGTCGGCGCGCGCCTGGCCGGTCCGGAGCAGGTACGCGATCCGGTGCGTGAGCACGCGCGTCTTGCCGGACCCGGCGCCGGCGAGGATCAGCAGCGGGCCCTCGCCATGGGTCACCGCGTCGCGCTGGGGCTCGTTCAGACCCTCCAGCAGAGCGTCGATCTTTGCGGTGTCCGGCATGGCTCGGTTGACGGTAGCGGGCGGTGCGGAAGTACCCTCCGCGGACGTGGCCGACCCCCTCCTCGCCAGCGACGCCGACCGGGACATCGCGCTCGCGCTGCTGCGCGAGGCGTCGGTCGACGGCCGCCTGACGCTCGACGATCTGGCCGAGCGCGCGGAGCTGGTGCACCGCGCTCGCACCCGCGACGACGTGGCCGCCGCGACCGCCGGCCTGGCCCCCGCGCTGCCCGCGCGGGACGAGGGCCCCGAGGTGCACCGGGCGGTCCTGTCGAACCTCGTCCGCGAGGGCCGCTGGCGGCTGGCGCCGCGCAACCGCTTCTCGGCGATCCTCGGCAGCGTCCGGCTTGACCTGCGCGAGGCGGTCCTCCCCGGCCCCGTGGTCGAGATCGAGGCCCAGGCCGTGCTCGGATCGGTCGAGCTGCTGGTCTCCGAGGGCGTCCAGATCCACGTCACCGGCGGCGCGCCGCTCTCCAGCCAGGACCTGCGGGTCGAGGGCACGCCGCGCGAGGGCGCGCCGCTGATCCGGATCCACTACTCCGGCGCGCTCGGCTCGCTGGCGGTGCGCAGCCGGCCGCGGCTGGTCGACCAGATCAAGGAGAGCGCGCGCCGGCTCACGGATCGCCTGTGACGCTCACCGACGACGTGCGCGCCGCCTGCGCGCGCGTGGCGGCGAGCGCGCGCCACGTGCGGATCGTCGAGCCGGCGGTGGCGGAGTACGCGGCGACGCTGCCCGCCGAGGGCCCGCCCGCGCCCGACCTCGGCGGCGCGAGCGACGAGGCGCGGGCCGCGTTCAGCCTGACGCTGAACGCGATCAACTTCGGCTCTGGCTGGTTCCCGACGCTGCGCAAGGCGGCCGGCATGTCCGGCTTCCGGACCGTCGAGGCGGGCGTGCGCGCGCACGGGCCGTGGAGCGCGGACGCGCTCGCGGCGATGACGCCCGAGCGGATCGCCGCCGCCGTCGGCCAGGAGCCCGGCCACGTGCTGATGGGCCACTTCGCGCGCCACCTGCGCGAGCTCGGCGAGCGGGTGCGCGACGCCCACAGCGGCTCGTTCCTGGCGCTCGCCCGCAGCGGCGGCGGCTCCGCCGTCCGGCTCGCGGCCTACCTGGGGAGCTGGCCGACCTGGCGGGACGTGTCGGTCTACGACGGCTACGAGGTGCCGCTGTTCAAGCGCGCCCAGCTCGCGGCGGCGGACCTCGCGCTGGCCGGCATCGCGCCCGTCGACGATCTCCCGGCGCTGACGCTGTTCGCCGACAACCTGGTCCCCCACGTCCTGCGCATCGACGGCGTCCTGGAGTTCGACGCCCGCCTCGTCGCCCGCATCGACGCGGAGGAGCTGATCGAGCACGACTCGGCCGAGGAGGTCGAGATCCGCGCCTGCGCACTGGACGCGGTCGAACTGCTCGTCGCCGCCCACGGCGCGACGACCGCGACGGCGGTCGACAACGTGCTCTGGCACCGCGGCGCCGCCCCGCGCTACAAGGCCCACCCGCGCCACCGCGCGCGCACGACCGAGTACTGACTCCGCCCGCGCGCTGCTCTCCCCCGGCGTCGCGTTCCTGCATACGCACGTCGCCGGCCCGGACCGCGCATAAAGGGGACAGTCCCCTTTACGTGAGCCAGTCCGCGAGCGGCAGGCGGGCGGTGAGGACCGAGAGGTCGCCGTCGCGGAGCTTCTCGGCTGCTTCGAACGCCGCCCCGACCGCGACCCAGGTCAGCGCGCCGCCGACGCTCACGCGCTGCCCGCCGGCCTCGACGATCTCGGCCATCGTCAGGCCGCGGTGGCCGAGCACGTTGACCGGCCGCCCGACGGCGGAGCACACCGCGCGCACCTCGTCGGCCGTGCGCAGGCCGGGGGCGAACAGCACGTCCGCGCCGGCCCGCTCGTACGTCTGCAGCCGCGCGATCGTGTCGTCGAGGTCCGGGTCGCGGAGCTGACCCTCGGCGCGGGCCGTGAACGTGAACGGGAAGTCGAGCGCCCGCGCGGCCGCGACCGCGTCGGAGACCCGCTCGACCGCCTCCTCGACCGGGTAGAGCCGCCCCGCGGGGTCGTAGTCCTCGATCGAGCCGCCGACCGCGCCTGCCTGCGCGACGCGGGTGACGGCGACCGAGGGCGCCCCGTAGCCGTTCTCCAGGTCGACCGCGACGGGCAGCGACGTGGCGCCGCACAGCAGCGCGACGTGCTCGACCACCTCGTCGAGCGTCACCCCGCCGTCGAGCTTCCCGCGCGTGAAGGCGAAGCCCGACGAGGTCGTGGCCAGCGCCTTGAACCCGACCGCCTCGAGCATCCGCGCGGAACCGGCGTCCCACGGGTTCGGGAACAGGAACGGATCGCCCTCGTGGAGGGCGCGGAACGTCTCGGCCTTCTCGCGCTGGGTCATGCCGAGACGACTACCACGTCGAGCGTGCGCGGGCCGTGCACCCCTTCGACGCGGTCGAGCTCGATGTCCGAGGTCGCGCTCGGGCCGCTCACCAGCGTGATTGGGCGCCCGTCGGCGGCGGCCTCGGCGAGCGCGGCGACCGCGTCGGGGACGCCGGCGACGACCGCCGCCTCCTCGACGATGCAGACGTGCCAGTCCGGGACGAGCGTCAGCGCGCGCCGGCCGGAGCGGGCGCCGCCGTCGAGCACGATCGTCCCGGTCTCGGCGATCGCCAGCGCGCAGCCGGTGAGCACGCCGTCGAGCTGATCGAGCGCCTGCGGGGAGAGCGGCGGGTCGTCGACCACGACCTCGACGCCGCGCAGCGCGTCCGGGCCGCCCGGCGGCACCGCGATCCGGCGCGCGCCGCGCCCCTCGCACAGCCGCGTGACCGTGTCGGCGAGCCCGCCCGCCGCGACGCGCGTGACCGTCGCCTTGTACTCCGCGACCCGCTCGCAGAACAGGCCGACGACGTCGCCGGCGGCCGCCTCCCCCACGCCCCGATACGCCCGCGGCACGTCGGGCAGGGCCGGCGCCGGGCCGAGCGCGCCGCGGATGCGGCTCAAGACCTCGTCGCGCGCCGCGCTCACGCGCCGCCTCCGGACGACGGCTCGCGCGAGCGCCACCACTCCCGGAACGTCTGCTTCGGCGGGTCGGGGAGCTCGCGCATCGCGGTCCAGCCCGGCAGCGCGGCGCGCGCCAGCGGCCCACGGCCGAGCCGCGCGAGCTTCTGCGCCCGCTCGTAGCGCCCCCGCGCCGAGAACACCGACGCCGCGGTCGCCATCGCCGCGCGCTCGGGCGAGAAGCGCGACTTCTGCTCGCGCACGACGCGCCCGCGCAGGTGCACGAGCAGCGACGGGATCTCGATCTTGACCGGGCAGGCGTCGTAGCACGCGCCGCACAAAGAGCTCGCCCACGGCAGCGTCGGGTACTTGTCGAGCCCGAACAGCTGCGGCGACAGCACCGCCCCGATCGGGCCGGGATACACCGACTCGTATGCCTGCCCGCCCACGCGCGAGTAGACCGGGCACACGTTCAGGCACGCCGAGCAGCGGATGCAGTGCAGCGCCTGGCGCCCGAGCTCGTCGGCGAGCACGTCGGTCCGGCCGCCGTCGAGCAGCACGAGGTGGAACTCCTGCGGCCCGTCGCCGGGCCGCACGCCGGTCCACAGCGACGTGTACGGGTTCATCCGCTCGGCCGTCGACGAGCGCGGGAGCAGCTGCAGGAACACCTCGAGGTCGCGCCACTCCGGCAGGACCTTCTCGATCCCCATCACGGTCACGAGCACGCGAGGGAGCGTCGTGCACATGCGGCCGTTGCCCTCGGACTCGACGACCACCACGGTGCCGGTCTCGGCCACCCCGAAGTTCGCGCCCGACACCGCCATCGGCACCGAGAGGAACTTCGCCCGCAGATGCCGCCGGGCCGCCTCGGCGATCGCCGACGCCTCCATCCCCAGCGCCTCGTCGGTGATCGTGCGCTCGAACAGCGCCTTGATCTCCAGTCGGTTGCGGTGGATCGCGGGCACGAGGATGTGCGACGTCTTATCGTGCGAGAGCTGCAGGATCAGCTCCGCCAGGTCGGTCTCGATCGCGCTGATCCCCTGCTGCGCCAGCGCCTCGTTCAAGCCGATTTCGTCGGTGGCGATCGACTTGACCTTGATCACCTCGCGCGCGCCGTGCGCGCGCGCCACGGACGCCACGATCGCGTTCGCCTCCGCCCCGTCGCGCGCCCAGTGCACGACGCCGCCCGCGCGCGTGACCGCCGCCTCCAGGCGCTCGAGCTGCTCGGGCAGCGTCGCCATCGCCCGCGCCTTGATCGCGGCGCCGGCGTCGCGCAGCGCCTCCCAGTCCGGCACCTCGCCGATCGCCCGCAGCCGCTTGGCGCGGATCGTCGTCGTCGCCTTGCCGAGGTTGCGCCGCAGCTGGGCGTTCTGCAGCGTCTCGTGCGCCGCCGCCGGGAAACCCTTCATTCGGTCGCCGCCAGGATCTCGGCCAGGTGCATCGTCCGCACCCCCGCCCGCTGGCGCCGCAGCGCGCCGCCGATGTGCATCAGGCACGAGTTGTCCGCCGCCGTGCACACCTCCGCGCGCGTGTCGAGCACGCGCCGCAGCTTGTCGCCCAGCATCGCCATCGAGGTGTCGGCGTTCTTGACCGCGAACGTGCCGCCGAAGCCGCAACACTCGTCCGCCTCGCCGAGCTCGACCAGGTCGATCCCGCGGACCGCCTCCAGCAACCGCCGCGGCCGTTCGCCGACGTGCAGCATCCGCAGCGAGTGGCACGTCGGATGCAGCGTGACGCGGTGCGGGAACGACGCGCCGACATCGGTCACCCCGAGCCGGTCGACGAGCAGCTCGGTCAGCTCGTACAGCCGCCCCGCCGCCGACGGCACGTGCTCCCGCACATATCCGACGCACGA
>DATDKF010000154.1:0-2866 GCA_036520135.1 Solirubrobacteraceae bacterium | reverse complement strand
GGGAGATCAGACCGAGAGCGCTGCGACGCCGGCGGCGAACGCCTCGGTGTGGCGGTCGACGTCCGCGTCGGTGGTGTCCGGGCACATCAGCGCCATGTTGTGGAACGGGGTGATCAGTACGCCACGGTTGGCGAGGTACGTGTGGAGGTAGTCGTCGAGCTCGATGTCGGCCGCGGCCGCCGACTCGGAGCCGGTGCGCGGCGCCGGTGCCGCGTAGCGGTACTCGGACCGCGCGCCGAGCTGGGTCACGGTCCACGGCATGCTGGCGTCGTCGATCACGCGCTGGACGCCCGCGGTGAAGCGCGTGGCGCGCGCGGTCATGCCCTCGAAGGCCTCCTCGGTGAGCACCGACTCGAGCGTCGCGCGCGCGGCCGCGAGCGAGAGCGCGTTGCCGGCCAGCGTGCCGCCGACGCCGCCGACGTCCTCGATGTCGGCCTCCTCGTCCGCGCCGATCGCCTCCGCCAGCTCGCGCGAGATGCCGTACGCGCCGATCGGGATCCCGCCGGCGATCGACTTGCCGATCGTCACGATGTCGGGCTCGAGCCCCCACGCGGCGGTCGCGCCGCCGGGGCCGGCCGAGAACGTGTGCGTCTCGTCGTCGATCAGCAGCGTGCCGTGCTCGCGCGTCAGCCGCCGCACGGCCTCGAGGTAGCCCGGCTCGGGCAACACGATGCCGATGTTCGTCAGCGCCGGCTCCATCAGCACGACCGCGACGTCCTCGTGCGCGAGCTCGCGCTCGAGCGCCTCGAGGTCGTTGAACTCGACCACGCGCGTGGTGACGGCGAGATCGACCGGCGCGCCGACGTTCCCGGGCCGCGCGACCGCGCGCCCGTCCGGCCCGATCACCGCGAACGTCTCATCGACGCTGCCGTGGTAGCAGTAGGCGTACACGAGGATCTTCGGGCGGCCCGTGACCTGGCGGGCGAGGCGGATCGCCCAGCGGTTGGCGTCGGTCGCGGTGAGCGTGAACGACCACACCGGCGGGCCGAAGCGTCGCGCCAGCTCGGCGCCGACCCAGGCGGCGTCGGAGGTCGGCATCATCGCCGTGATCCCGCCGTCGTCCTGCACGCGGCGGACGATCGCCTCGACCGTCGGCCGCGGCGAGTGCCCGGCCATCGCCCCGGTGTCGCCGAGCGCGAAGTCGACGTACTCGCGGTCGTCGATGTCGGTCACGCGCGCGCCGCGCGCCCGCGCGAGGTAGAGCGGGAACCCGCCAGCCGCCATGTTCATCCAGGTCATCGGCACACCGCCGAGCAGGTT
The DNA here is from genome assembly GCA_036520135.1 of Solirubrobacteraceae bacterium. GTDB lineage: Bacteria > Actinomycetota > Thermoleophilia > Solirubrobacterales > Solirubrobacteraceae > DASSUW01. The sequence continues at coordinate 1,606 of DATDKF010000154.1, read as the reverse complement.
CGGCTGCGCGTTGGCGTAGGCGCCGGCGCTGCGCGGGTGCGCGGCGGCGAAGGCGGCGCGCTCGTCGGCGAGCAGCCGCTGGAGGCGGGAGCGGTCGATGGTCACGCGCGGGACCCTAGATGGTTGATTCCATGGCCCCCGGGCGGGTGCGGGGGTCGTGGAATCAACCATCTCGGTCCAAGAACGCCAGTACGGCGTGGACGCGGCGGTTCTCGCTCGGCGCGCTGGGCAGATCGAGCTTGCGGAAGATCGTGCGCACGTGGGTCTCGACCGTCTTCGGCGAGAGCCACAGCGCCTCGGCAATGCCACGGTCGGTGCGCCCCTCGGCGACGAGCGCGAGCACCTCGCGCTCGCGCGGCGTGAGCTCGGCGAGCGGGTCCTCGTGCCGCGGCGCGTCGAGCAGCTCGCCGACCAGCCCGGGGTCGACGACCGTCTCGCCGGCGCACACCCGCCGCAGCGCTTCGACCAGCGCCGCGACGTCGGCGATCCGGTCCTTGAGCAGGTAGCCGACGCGCTCGGCGCGCTCGTCGACCAGCTTCATCGCGTAGGCGGCGTCGATGTGCTGGGAGAGCACGAGCACGGCGACCGCCGGGTGGGCGTCGCGGATCGCCTGCGCGGCCTCCAGGCCCTCGCTCGAGAACGTCGGCGGCATGCGGATGTCGACGACCACCGCGTCCGGCGGATCGCGCTCGACGGCCGCGATCAGCGCTCCGGCATCGCCGACCTGGGCGGCGATCTCGACGCCCTCTTCGGCGAGCAGGCGCGCGAGGCCTTCGCGGATCACGGCGGCGTCGTCGGCGAGGATCACGCGCACGGGAACTCCGCTCGCAGCTGCGTGCCGGCGGCCGCGCGGCTGGTGATCTCCAGGTGCCCGTCGAGCGCCTCGACGCGGTCGCGCAGCCCGCTCAGCCCGCTGCCGAGGCTCACGTCGGCCCCGCCGACGCCGTCGTCGGCGACCTCGAGCCGCACCCAGCCGTTCGCGCGCGTGACCGAGATCGTCACGTTCGAGGCGTGGGCGTGCTTGGCGACGTTGGCCAGCGCCTCGGACGCGACGAAATACGCCGCCGCCTCGACCGGCGCGTCCAGGCGCTCCTCGGGCATGGTGCGGATCTCGACCGGCACGGTCGCGCGGCGGGCGAGCGACGCGAGCGCGGCGGCGAGCCCTTCGTCGGTGAGCACGGCCGGATGGATCCCGCGCGCGAGCGCGCGCAGCTCGTCGAGCCCGGTCATCAGCTCGGCGTCCGCCTCGCGCAGCAGCTCCTGCACCTCGTCGTCGTCCTCGCCGACGCGCGAGCGCGCCAGCCGCAGCGCGAGCCTGATCCCGAGCAGGCGCTGCTGCGCGCCGTCGTGGAGGTCGCGCTCGAGCCGCCGGCGCTCGGCCACCTCCGCCTCGATCAGCCGCGCGCGGCTCGCCGACAGCTCGGTGATCTCGACGGGCACCGGCGCACGTTTGACCAGCGCTCGCAGGGCTGGTCCCAGGCCGCGGTCGGTGAGCACCGCCGGGTGGATGCCGCGCACCAGGTTGCGGATCTCCACCAGTGCCATCTTCGCTTCTTGGTGCGCCTCATCCACCAGCCTGCGCGCCGCAGCCGGGTCGGTGTCCATC
>DATDKF010000153.1:0-6323 GCA_036520135.1 Solirubrobacteraceae bacterium | reverse complement strand
GACCGACGGGACCGTGGTCTCCATCGCCTCGGCGATCTGCTCGTACGACAGCGCGTCGATCTCGCGCAGCAGCAGCGCGGTGCGCTGCGTCTCCGGCAGCTCCTGCACGTCGGCGATCAGCAGCCGGAACTCCTCCCGCCGATGCACCTTGTCGGCGGTCGTCTGGCCATTGTCGGAGAGGTGGACGTCCATCGAGTCCACGCCCACGGCCTGCGTGCGCCGCAGGTGGTTGAGCGAGCGGTTGCGGGCGATCCGGTACAGCCACGGCCGCACGTTGATCGTGCGGTTGTCGGCGAGGATCGCGTTGAACGCCGCCGCGAAGACCTCCTGCAGCACGTCCTCCGCGTCCTCGCGCGAGGACAGCATGTGCCGGCAGAACGCGAGCAGCCGCGCCTGGTAGCGCGCGACCAGCGCCTCGAACGCATGGTGGTTGCCGCGCCGGACGAGCGCGATCAGCCGCTCGTCGGACTGCAGCCGCAGCAGCGGCGAGCGCCCGTGCATGCCGGCGATGCCGGCTGGGTGATGTAGTGCGGAAGCTTCCAAGGCGCAGCGATTCGACCCGTCGGCGGCACCAACTCGCGCGCGACGGGAAAGTTGCGTCCTTCGACTGTAGCGATCGGATTCTTCCGAGCCCCTAAAGGTGTCCGTACGATGTCGTCGCGCCCGGGTAGGCGAACTGGCACAGCCGGCGCTCTTAAAAAGCGCTGCTCGCATGAGCATTGTGGGTTCGAGTCCCACCCCGGGCACCTGATGGGCGATCTCGCCGTCCGCCTCCAGCCGCGCGCCCGCCGCGACGAGATCGTGGGAGAGCGCAACGGCGTCCTCGTGGTGCGCGTGACCGCGCCGCCGGTCGACGGCCGGGCGAACGCCGCGCTGTGCCGGCTGATCGCCAAGGCGGTCGGGGTCGCGCCGTCGAGGGTCGAGATCGTCCGCGGGCACGGCTCGCGCGACAAGGTCGTGCGCGTCACGGACGTCGACGCGGGAGCGCTTCACCGCAAGTTTTCCTGAACGCCTCCGTTCGTGCTCTCGGCAAGGGAGCAGGAGGACGTTGCGAGGAACAGCCCCAATCGCGCGCGTCATCGCGCTCGCCGCCATCGTGGCCGCCGCGGCCTTCGCCGCGGTCGTCCTGCTGGGCGGCGCCGGTGGCGGCTACACGGTCAAGGCGCGCTTCGAGAACGCGTCGCAGATCGTCAAGGGCAACCTCGTGCAGGCCTCCGGCATCCCCGCCGGCAAGGTCGAGGACATCCACCTGACGCCGGACGGTCAGGCGGAGCTCACGCTCAGCATCGACAAGGACTACGCGCCGCTGCGGCGCGGCACGCTCGCGACCGTCCGCCAAGCGTCGCTGTCCGGCGTTGCCAACCGCTACGTCGACCTGCGGCTCCCGAACGACCGCGCGCCCGCGATCCCCGACGGCGGCGTGCTCGACCAGGACGCCACGACCACCGCCGTCGACCTCGACGAGATCTTCAACACGTTCGACCCCAAGACCCGCAAGGACCTCCAGCAGGTGATCAAGGGCTCCGCTCACCTCCACAAGGGCCAGGGCGAGCGGATGAATGCCGGCCTGCTGTACCTCAATCCCTCGCTGCAAGCCTCGTCGCGCCTGTTCCGCGAGCTGAACTCGGACTCCAAGCTCCTCGGCCGCTTCGTCGTTTCCTCCTCCCAGCTCGTCACCGACCTCGCCGACCGCCACGACGACCTCGCCGGGCTCGTCGATCACCTCGCGACGACGACCGACGCGATCGGCTCCCAGCAGCAGGCGCTCGCCTCGTCCGTCGAGCAGCTCCCGCCGCTTCTGCGGCGCGCCAACACGACGTTCCTGAACCTGCGCGCGGCGCTCGACGACCTCGAGCCGCTCGTCGACGACTCCAAGCCGGTCGCCAAGAAGCTGCGCCCGTTCCTCGCCGAGCTGCGCCCGCTCGCCCAGGACGCCCGGCCGACGTTCAACGACCTCAGCCACCTGCTCTCCGAGCCCGGCAAGGGCAACGACCTCGTCGACCTCACGAACGGCCAGCCGCCGCTGCGCGACGTCACGGTCCGCGACGTCCACGAGAACGGCAAGGACCGCGACGGCGCGTTCCCGGCCTCGGCCAGGGCGATCAAGGACGCGACGCCCGAGGTCGCGTTCCTGCGCCCGTACACGGTCGACCTGCTCGGCTGGTTCGACGACTTCAGCCACTCCGGCACCTACGACGCGCTCGGCGCCGCGTCGCGCGTGGGCATCTACGCGAGCGCGTTCACCCTCGCCGGCGGTCAGCTCACGCCGGTCCCACCCGAGCTGCGCGAGCAGGCGTTCCAGGCCGCCGCCACGACGAACCAGCGCAACCGCTGCCCCGGCGGCGGCGACCACCCGTCGGCCGACGGCTCGCGGCCGTGGAAGCCGTCGCCGGACTACAACTGCGACGCGTCGCAGACGCTCCCGGGGAAGTAGCGCGTGCGCCGCCTCCTCGTCATCGTCGTCGTGCTCGCCGCGGGCGCCGCCGCCGTCGCGACGGCCTCGCTCGGCTCCTCCGACGACCCCAACCGCCCCGCCTACACGATCGAGCTCGACAACGCGTTCGGGATCGTCAACGGCGCCGACGTCAAGGTCGCCGGCGTGCGCGCCGGCCACGTCACCGGCATGCGCGTGGACCCCAAGACCAAGCATGCGCTGGTCGACATCGCGATCGACAAGAGCGGCTTCGGCTCGCTGCGCACCGACGCGTTCTGCGAGACCCGCCCGCAGTCGCTGATCGGCGAGTACTTCGTCGACTGCCGGCCCGGCACCGCCGCCACGCGGCTCAAGCCGGGCGCGACGCTCCCCGTCGAGCGCACCGCGTCGACGATCCCGCTCGACCTCGTCAACAACATCATGCGCCGCCCCTACCACGAGCGGCTGCGGATCATCCTCGACGAGCTGGGCGCGGGCGTCGGCGGCCGCGCGAGCGACATCCAGGCGACCGTCCACCGCGCCGTCCCCGCGCTGCGCGAGACCGACGAGGTGCTGGCGATCCTCGCCGACCAGAACAAGACGCTCGCCGACCTCACGCGCAACGCCGACGCGGTGATCGGCGACCTCGCGGCTAACCGCAAGAACGTCGGCCGCTTCGTCACCGAGACCCACCAGACCGCGGCCGCCTCGGCCGAGCGCCGCCGCCAGATCGCCGCCAGCCTGCAGCGGCTGCCCGCGTTCCTGCGCGAGCTGCAGCCGACGATGGCCAAGCTCGGCCAGGCGACCGACGCGCAGTCGCCGGCGCTGGCCGACCTCAACGCCTCCTCCGGCCAGCTCGCCACGCTGCTCGAGAACCTGCCCGACTTCGCCGACGCGAGCCGCTCCAGCTTCAAGTCGCTCGCCGAGCTCAGCCGCGACGGCCGCCCGGCCCTGCACAGTGTCAAGCCGACGATCGCCGAGCTCAACCGGTTCTCCACGAACACGCCCGAGCTCGCGAACAACCTCGCGATCGTCCTCAAGGACCTCAACGACCGCAACCGCGCCGTCGAGAAGGATCCGCGGTCACCGGGCGGCAACGGCTACACGGGCTTCGAGGCGCTCCTGCAGTACGTCTACGACCAGTCGATGGCCATCAACGCCTTTGACTCCAACGGCTACATGCTGAAGGTGAACCTCTTCGCGTCCGAGTGCTCGGACTACCAGAACCTTCAGACCCTCAAGGAGAAGCTCAAGAAGGACCCCGGCTTCTACGTGCGCTGCGCCGCGATCCTCGGCCCGCACCAGCCCGGCATCACGCAGCCCGACCCGAGCTACACCGGCGCGCAGGAGACGCACGACAAGGCCCCGACCGAGCTCAAGCAGCACAGCAAGCAGCGGCCGGCCGACACGCCGAAGGCGCCGAGCGCCCCGAGCGCTCCGAGTACGCCGAACGCGCCGAACGCGAACGACCTCCAGGGCAAGAGCAAGAAGGAGATCGAGAAGGCCCGCCGCAAGGCCGAGAAGCTCAAGCAGCAGCTCGAGGACACGCTCGGCATCCAGCTTCCCGACCTGCCCGCCACGCCCGCGCTGCCGCAGCTGCCGGCATCGCCCCTGCCCGCCCCGACGAGCGCCGCCGACGCGCAGACGCTCCTGGACTTCCTGCTCGCGCCATGAGGCTCGCGTCGAACCCCGTCCTCGTCGGCGCCGTCACCGTGCTGGTGACGACCGTGGCCGTGTTCCTGGCCTACAACGCCAACAACGGCCTTCCGTTCGTGCCGACCGAGACCGTCAAGGTGCGCGTCGCCAACGGCGCCAACCTGATCAAGGGCAACGAGGTGCGCAGCGGCGGCTCGCGCGTCGGCGTCGTCACCGACATGCGTCCGGTCCGCCTGCCCGACGGGACCACCGGCGCCGAGCTCACGCTCGAGCTCGACACGGCGCACGGCGCCGTGCCGAAGGACTCCACCCTGCGGATCCGGCCGCGCTCGGCGCTCGGCGTCAAGTACGTCGAGCTCACCCGCGGCCGCAGCCGCGAGATGTTCCGCAACGGCGACGTGATGCCGCCGACCCAGGCGTCGTACTCGACCGAGCTCGACCAGGTCTACAAGATGTTCGACGCCAAGACGCGCCGCGCCTCGCAGGAGAACCTGCGCGGCTTCGGCGACGCGTTCGCCGGCCGCGGCGGGGACGTCGGGCGCACGCTCGAGGACCTGCCGCCGCTGATGGAGTCGCTGCAGCCGGTGATGCACACACTCGGCGCCCCGGAGACCGACCTGCGCGGCTTCGTCCGCGAGCTCGGCGACGCGGCACGGATCGTCGCGCCGGTGTCGAAGCAGAACGCCGCGCTGTTCACGTCGGCGGCCGACACGTTTGAGGCGCTCGGGCGCGACCCGCAGGCGCTCAAGGACCTGATCGACAAGTCGCCGTCGACGCTGGACACGGCGGTCGCGTCGTTCAAGGTCCAGCAGCCGTTCCTTGACGACGTGACCGCGTTCTCGAAGGACCTGTCGGGCGCGACGCACGAGCTGCGCGGCGCGCTGCCGCCGCTCAACCGCGCGGTCGAGGTCGGCACGCCGGTGCAGGAGCGCGTCCCGGCGCTCAACGAGGAGGTCCGCAAGACGCTCGGCACCGTGCGCCACCTCGCCGAGCAGCCGGGCACCGACGCGGCCCTGCGCGGCCTCACCGCGACGGTCACGACGCTCAACCCGCAGCTGCGCTTCTACGGCCCGTACGTGACGGTCTGCAACGGCTGGAACTACTTCTGGACCTACCTGGCCGAGCACTTCTCCGAGCCCGACACGACCGGTTCGGCGCAGCGCGCGCTGGTGAACTTCGCCTCCCCGCAGGAGGACTCGCTCGGCTCGATGGGCGCCGACGAGCCCGCCAACGGCAAGAACGCCGCCGGCACGCCGCAGTACGCGCAGGACCAGCCGTACGGCGCCGCCGTCGCCCCCAACGGCCAGGCCGACTGCGAGGCCGGTCAGCGCGGCTACGTCGAGCGCCAGGCGCGCTTCTTCCCGAAGCAGTACAAGATCGCGCGCGACCCGCGCTCGCCCGGTCTGCAAGGCCCGACGTTCACCGGCCGCGCGCGCGTGCCGCGGGGCGAGACGTTCACCGCCGAGCCCGAGACCGGCGTGTACTCCGAGCTGCCGAGGAGCGAGCACCCGTGAGGCTCCCGCGCTCCAACGTGACCCTCGGGCTCGTCGCGCTCGGCGTGATCGCGGTGCTCGTGTACCTCGGCGTCACGAAGGCGATCCCGTTCCAGAGCCACTACGAGCTGCGCGCGGCGTTCGCGAGCTCGAACAACATCCGGCCGGGCTCGCCGGTGCGGATCGCCGGGGTGCAGGTCGGCAAGGTCACCGGGATCGAGCGCGCGCACGAAGGCGTAGGGGAAGGCGAAGCCGCCCCCGGTGACGACGGCGAAGCCGGAAGTGGCGCGGTCCTCACGATGCAGATCGAGGACAAGGGCCGCCCGATCCACTCCGACGCGACCGCCAAGATCCGCCCGCGGATCTTCCTCGAGGGCAACTTCTTCGTCGACCTGGAGTCCGGCTCGCCGTCGGCACCCGAGCTCAAGGACGGCGCGACGATCCCCGTCCAGCAGACCGCCACGCCGGTCCAGCTCGACGAGGTCGTCACCGCCCTGCAGTCCGACACGCGCGACGACCTCAAGACGCTGCTCCGCGAGTACGGCAAGGGTCTGGAAGGCAAGGGCGCGAAGGGCTTCAACGCCTCGATCCCGTACTGGGAGCCCGCCTACCGCGACACCGCGATCGTCTCCGACGCCATGCGCGGCGAGACCGGGCACGACCTGTCCGGCTACATCAAGAACGCCGGCGCGACCGCTGCGGCGCTCGACCGCAACCGCGAGCAGCTCAAGTCGCTGGTCACCGACTTCAACACGACGGCG
>DATDKF010000152.1:0-9397 GCA_036520135.1 Solirubrobacteraceae bacterium | reverse complement strand
TCAGGCTGAGCCCGGCGCCGTCGTGGTCGATCTCGCCCTGCACGAACGGCGAGACGCTGCCCGGTTGGTAGTAGGTCACGTTGCCGCCGGTGATCGGGAACGACGCGACGCCGGCCTTGCTGATCGTCGCGTCGCCGAGCGGGGCCGGCGTGAGCTTGAGCGTCTGCAACGCCTTCACGAAGCCGCCGTCGAGCGTGACCGCCGTCGAGCGGCCGGAGAGCTGGTCGACCTGCGCGACCGGCTTCGGCGGAGCGGCGGGGTCATCATCGCCGCCGCAGGCGGCGACGCCCAGAGCCAGGGCGACGCCGGAGAGGAGGATCGCGGGGAGGTGAAATCTCATGGGACCTACTGCGCAGCAGGCCCTGAATCGGATCTCCGGGGGTCCCCCACGCCGGCACGCGGAGGACCTTCCGAAGTCCAGTGGATCCAGCCGGCCGATCGTCGCGCGGGGCTCAGCCCCGCGCCACCAGCATTGCTGTTGTCAGCGATGAGCGACGCTCACGACCGGCGGCGGCGCGCAGTGCCTCGATCGCCGCCAGCGTGCCGACGGACGGCACGTCGTGGGCCGGCCGCCCGGCGCGCAGCTCCCACGCGGGAGCCCCGGCGAGCGGGCGCAGCGCCACGCCCGCGGGCAGCGGGTCGGCGGCCGGGGCCGGCACGAGCGCGTAGCCCTCGCCGGCGGCGACGAGCGCCAAGGTCGTGCGCAGGCTCTGCACGCGCCAGCGGCTGTCGCCGCAGATCCGCGGCGTCGCCGCGAGCGCCTCGTCGTCGAGCTCGGCCAGGTGCGTGAGCGGGTGGTCCGAGGGCAGCGCGACCAGTATCGGCCCGCGGACGAGCACCGTCTCGGCGAGCGCCGCGTCGTGCGCCTCCTCGGCGAGCGCCAGCCAGACGCCGACGTCGGCCCGCGACGCGCGCAGCGCCTCGGGGGCAGCCGTTTCCTCGAGCATCAGCTCGGCACCAGGCAGCCGGCGGCGCAGCAGCCGCAGCGCGCGCGGCACGACCGCCGCGGCGGCCACCGGATCGGCGGCGATCCGCAGGCGCTTGACCTGCGCGGCCTGCAGCGCGATCAGCCCGATCCGCGCCCGGTGGACGGCGTCGACGATCCCGAGCGCGTGCTCGTGCAGCAGCCGGCCGGCCTCGGTGAGCTGCACGGCGCCGCCCTCGCGGGCCAGCAGCGGCGTGCCGATCTCGGCCTCCAGCTTGGCCATCTGCTGCGAAACGGCGGACGGCGTGAACGACAACGCATCGGCCGCGCCGGCAAACGTGCCGCGGCGAACCACTTCGACGAACGTCTGCAGTCGAGTGAGATTCATCGAGCGCCCTCGGCGGGAACATCGACGGCAGTTGTGAGAACTCCCTAAGAAACCGCCGATAATCGGGACAGGTGCAGCGGCCTTCCCACAAGCTCCTGGTCGTGGACGACGACCCAGCGCTGGCCCGGACGCTCCGCCGGGCGCTGACCATCGAGGGCTACGAGGTCGAGTGCGCGGGCGACGGAACCGACGCGCTGCAGCGGCTCATGGCCGGGCACTACGACGCCGTGGTGCTCGACGTTGCGATGCCGCGCCTCGACGGCCTCGCCGTCTGCCGGCGCATGCGCGAGCGCCGCGACCGCACCCCTGTCCTGATGCTGACCGCGCGCGACGCGATCGGCGACCGCGTCGCGGGCCTGGACGCCGGCGCAGACGACTACCTGGTCAAGCCGTTCGCGCTCGACGAGCTCAACGCACGCGTCCGCGCGCTGCTGCGGCGCGCGGCGCCCGAGGACGGCAACGGCGAGCGGCTCGCCTACCTCGACCTCGAGCTCGACCTCGCGGCGCTGCGCGCCCGCCGGGGCGACCGCACGCTGGAGCTCACGCGCACCGAGCTCCGCCTGCTCGAGCTGCTGCTGCGCAACCCCGACCAGGTCCTGCCGCGCGACATGATCTACGAGCGCGTCTGGGGCCACGACATCAGCGCGACCTCCAACTCGCTCGACGTCTACGTCGGCTACCTGCGGCGCAAGACCGAGGAGGGCGGCGAGGCGCGCCTCATCCACACCGTCCGCGGCGTCGGCTTCATGCTCGGGGGCTGAGCGATGTCCTACCGCCGCCGCCTGATGCTGCTCGCCGCGCTCGCGGTCTCGCTCGCCGTGGCGCTCGCGTCGGTCGTCACCTACGTCTCCGTCCGCGCGCAGCTGCGCGACTCGGTGGACGATGGGCTGCGCTCGCTGGCGGGCAGCGTCGCGACCGCGCCCGTCCCGCAGTCCAACGAGACCACGACGCGTCGCCGGCTCCCCGACCAGACCGTGCGCCGCACCTTCCGCCTGCTGCTCCCCTCCTCCCCGCTCGGCGAGCAGAACGGCTACGCCCAGGTCGTCTCCAGCGCCGGGCGGATCCAGCCGCCGCTCGGCCAGAACGCGCTGCTGGAGGCCGGCCCGGAGGTCGTGGCGGTCGCCCAGGGACTCCGCCAGCCGTTCTTCTACGACTCCGAGCTGTCCGGCGCGAACGTGCGCGTCTACGTCTCGCGCTTCGCCGAGGGCCAGGCGCTGCAGGCGGCGCGGTCGCTCGAGGAGGTCAACGCGACGATGCGCCGGCTCGCGGCCGTGCTCGCCGGCGTCAGCCTCGCCGGCATCGGGCTCGCCGCGCTGCTCGGCGGCCTCGTCGGCCGCAGCGCGCTGCAGCCCGTACGGCGGCTGATGCGCGGCACGCGTTACGTCGCCGCCACGCAGGACCTGTCGCGCCGCGTCGAGGCGATCGGCGACGACGAGCTGGCGGGCCTGGCGCGCAGCTTCAACGACATGCTCGAGGCGCTCGCGGAGTCGCGCCGCGCGCAGCGGCAGCTGATCGCGGACGCCTCGCACGAGCTGCGCACGCCGCTCACGACCGTGCAGGCGAACGTCGAGCTGCTCTCACGCGCCAACGAGCTGCCGCCGAGCGAGCGGCGGCAGCTGCGCGAGGACCTGCTGTCGCAGCTGCGCGAGCTGACGTCGCTGGTCGGCGACCTCGTCGAGCTGGCCCGCGAGCGCCCGCCCGAGAGCGACCTTGAGGAGCTCGAGCTCGACGTGCTGGTCATGGCCTGCATCGAGCGGGTGCGGGCGCGCGGGCCGCGCGTGCGGGTCGTCTCGGCGCTGTACCCGTGCCGCGTGCGGGGCGATCGCCTGCGGCTCGAGCGCGCGGTCATGAACCTGCTCGACAACGCGCGCAAGTGGAGCCCGGACGACGCGATCGTCGAGGTCGAGCTCGGCGCCGACGGTGAGATCGTCGTGCGCGACGAGGGCCCGGGCATCGACGACGCCGACCTGCCCTACGTGTTCGACCGCTTCTATCGCTCGGCCGACGCCCGCCGGCTCCCCGGCTCGGGCCTCGGCCTCGCGATCGTCCGCCAGGTGGCGGAGATGCACGGCGGCGCCGTGTGGGCGGCGGCGCCGCCGCGCGGGCGGGGAGCCGAACTGCATCTCCGGCTCCCCGCCCTCGGGGAGGTCGATCAGTCGCCCGTCACTTCAGCGATGTCCACGCCAGGTCCCACATCGAGTTGAACTCGCTGACGGCGCCGTTGGTGTCGGCGGAGCGCAGGAGCGCCTGCTTGTCCCAGATCCACGGCACGAGCGGCGCCTGCTCGGTCACCATAGTGTCGATCTTGGCCCACGCCGCGGCCCGCTCCTTCGGGTCGGTGAGCAGCTCGGCCTTGTCCATCGCCTCGTTGATCGCCGGCACGTCCAGCTCGGGCCAGTTCGAGTTGCCCTGCTGGACGATGTTCTTGCCGTTGAACGTCGGGTCGAGGATCGTCTGAGCGTCGGCGAAGTCCTTGCCCCAGCTGACGTTCGGGCAGATGGCGACCTTGGCGGGCGGCGAGTTGCAGAAGCGCGTGTACATCGCGTCCTGCGTCACGAGCCGCAGCCGGACCTTGAAGCCCATCTTCTCGAAGTTCTCCTTCGCCACCTCGGCCGCCTTCTCGGCGACGCCCTCGGACGTGCCGACCATCAGCAGCGTCTGCTTGCCCTCGTACTTGCCCGACGCGTAGCCCGCCTTCTTGAAGTACTCGGCGGACAGCGCCGCGTCACCGGCCGGGTGCGACATGAAGTCCAGCCCCGGGCCCTTCAGGCCGCCGGCCTGCTCGAAGCCGGGCAGGCCCGGCGGGAGCAGGTGGGTCGGGATGTCGCCGACGAGCTCGCCGCCGCGCACGAGGCGCATCGCGTCGCGGTTGAATCCCGCGATCACGGCCTTGCGCACGTTGATGTCGTCGAACGGCTTGATCGTCGTGTTCATCGACACGTAGCGGGCGCTGCCGCCGGGGAACAGCGCGAGCTGGTCCTTCTTGGCGCTGTTGCGCACGACCTGCGCGAGCACTTGCGGCGGCGGCGAGAAGTCACCGGTCAGCATGTGGTTGCCGTCGACCACGCGCCGCGAGGCGACCGTCGTGTCGTCGTTGCCCTGCGGCATGTCGATCTCGTCCAGGTACGCCGGCTTGTAGTCGTTGGTCTTGTCCCAGTTCGGGTTGCGGACGAGGTGGATGCGGCGGCCGGCCTCGTAGCCGATCGCCTTGCCGGCGGCGTTGTTCTCGATCATGTACGGGCCCGTCGCCACCTGGTTCTGGCCGTAGAGCGAGGGCTGCTTGACGTCGAACTTGGCCGCGTACTCCTGCGGCACGGGCGCGGTGAGCGGCAGCGCCAGCGCGCCGGCGAGCACGCCGCCGGTCCCGCGCTTGAGGCGGAACACGATCGTCTGGTCGTCGGGCGTCTCGATGCCCTTGATCTTCGTGCCGGGCTTGGCGCCGACCTTGGCGCCCACGATGTCGCCGAAGTAGGCGCCGGCGTAGCCGTTCTGGACCGTGTTGAAGAAGCCGCGCTCGATCGCGTACTTGACGTCCTTGGAGGTGACGTCGCGGCTCACCGGCGGGCTGAACTTGACGCCGGTCCGGATCTTCACGGTGACGGTTTTGCCGTCCTCGGACACCTGCGGGTCGGCCGTCGCGAGGTCCGGCACCGGCGTCGTGCCGTCCTCGGGCTTCCACGAGTACAGCGGGCGCTGCGTCGCGTAGCAGACCATGTAGCCCATCTGGTAGTAGCTGATGCCGCAGTCGATGTTGTCGACGTCATCCGTCCAAAGCACCGTCAGCTTGCCGCCGGTCTTGCCTTCGACCGGCGCGCCGGCTCCCGTCGACTTCTCACCACCGCCGCCACCCGAGTCGCCGCCGCAGCCCGTGAGGACTGCGCCGGCGAGAGCGAGCGCGATGAACGCCCCCTTCAGCATTCGATCCATGAGGTTCCTTCCTATCCGGCGGCCCCCCGCCGGTCGACGACCGTAGGCCACCGATCGTCACGCGCGCGCGAGGGGTGCGCGACGAGGAACGCTGTCGCCTCCCGCAAGCGGCGCTTACGGGCGGCGTGGGCGCGTGAGCTACGTGGATGAGAGGTCGATCAGCTGACGAGCTGCAGCTTCGGGCGCCGCGACTCGTACCGCTGCGCGACGTCGCGCAGGATGTCGAGCATCGCGTGCGTCGCGGGCGCGCGGTAGCCCTCCGCGAGCGTCGCCGCGTAGATCTGCCGGACGGGGGTCTCGCGGCCGAGATCGCGCACCACGATGTCCTCCCGCACGGTCGTGAGCCCGAGCTCGGCGATCAGCGACACGCCCACCCCGGCGGCCACGAATCCCTGCATGGCGCTGTAGTCGTCGGTCTCGAAGGCGATCCGCGGCTGGTAGCCGGCCACGGCGCAGGCCTGCGCGATCAGCCGGTTGCACTCGCAGTCGGCCGAGCCGGCGACCCACGGCTCGCCCGCGAGGTCGGCGAGCCGCACGCGGCGCTTCTGGGCGAGTCGGTGGTCCGGCGGCAGCGCCAGGTACATCGGGTCTTCGAGTAGGTGGACGCGCTCGATGCTGTCGTCGACGTCCATGGCGGCCGACTCGAAGACGATCGCCAGGTCGAGGTCGCCGCTGCGCAGCTGCGGGATGCAGTCCTCGGGCTCGGAAAGGCTCATCGACAGCTCGACGGCCGGGTGCTGGGCGCGGAACGCGGCGATCGCCAGCGGCATCAGCGTCGAGCCGGCGGACTCGAACGAGGCCATCCGCAGGCGGCCGCCGCGCAGGCCGGCGATCGCCTCCAGCTCGGCCTCGGCCTCGGCGAGGCGCGCCATGATCGCCTCGGCGTGGCGCACGACGGCCTCGCCCGCCTCGGTCAGCCGCACGCCGCGGGCGCTGCGCTGGACCAGCGTCGTGCCCGCCTCGCGCTCGAGCGCGGCGATCTGCTGGGAGACGGCGGACTGCGTGAACGACAGCGCGTCGGCGGCGGCGGAGAACGAGCCGCGTGTCGCGACCTCGCGCAGCACGCGCATGCGGCGGACGTCGAGCATCACCGCAACTTATACCACCCCTAGCGAACGTTCATTTGTGCTGATGGCGTTTGGCGGGCATCATCATCGTGTGACAGAACCGGCGCCGGCGTGGAAGGTCTGGGGCGCCCTGTGGACCGTCTACCTGGTCTGGGGCTCGACGTATCTGGCCATCCGCGTGATGGTCGAAACCGTGCCGCCGCTGCTCGGCGCCGGCGTGCGCTTTCTCGTGGCGGGGGTGGTGATGGTCGCCGCGCTGTCGTTCCGCGGGCCGGTGCGGCCGACGCGCCCGCAGCTGCTGAGCGCGCTGCTGGTCGGGATCCTGCTGCCGGGCGCCAACGCGGTGGTGTCGGTGGCCGAGCAGGAGGTGCCGTCGGGCCTCGCCGCACTGCTCATCGCCTCGGTTCCGCTGTGGGTCGTCCTGCTCCGCCGCGCCTCCGGCGAGCGAGTGTCCGGCGCGGGCGTCGGCGCAGTGCTCGTCGGCTTCGCGGGCGTGGCGCTCCTGATCCGGCCGGGCGAGCAGTCGGGCGACGCGACCGTGCTCGGGCTGGCGGCGGTCGTCGGCGCGGCGCTGATGTGGGCGTCGGGCTCGTTCGCCTCGCCGCGGCTGCGGCTGCCGCGCGACCCGCTGGTGTCGACCGCCTGGCAGATGCTGCTCGGCGGGCTCGTGATCGTCGCGGTCGGCCTGGCGCTCGGCGAGGCCGGAGACGTCGACGTCGGCGAGTTCTCGACGCGGTCGGTCGCCGCCCTGGTCTACCTGATCGCCGTCGGCTCGTGGTTCGCGTTCACCGCCTACGCGTGGCTGCTCCAGAACGCGCCGATCGCCAAGGTCGCCACCTACGCGTACGTGAACCCGGTGGTCGCAATCCTGCTCGGCTGGCTGATCCTCGACGAGGTCGTCACGCCGATCACGATCGTCGGCGCGGCGATCATCGTCGTGTCCGTGGCGCTGGTCGTGCGGATCGAGAACGCGCGGCGAGCGGCGTAGCTCACACGGCCGTCACCGGGTGCCGGACGACGGCCCAGAACCCGTAGCCGCCGCTGTTGAACTCGACCGTGTCGGGCGGCGAGTGACGATGGGGACAGTCCCCCCTGCCGCTCCCCTCCAGACGCCGCTACAAGGGGACTGTCCCATCCCCCTGCCGCTCCTCTGCAGACGCCGCTACAGGTGGGACTGTCCCCCTGGGGGTTCCTCGAACGGCCGCTCGAACAGCGTTGAGAGGACGATCTGGGTCTGCGTGCGCGTCACGCCGGGGTGGTCGCGCAGCCGCTCGAGCGCCTCTTCGAGGTGGGCGGTGTCGCGCGCGCGGACGTGCAGCATCGCGCTCGCCTCCCCCGCCACTGTGTAGGCGGCCTCGACCTCGGGATGGCGCTCGACCGCCTCGCGGACCTCGGCGGCGGCCATCCGCCCCTCGGTGTAGAGCGCCACGAATGCGTGCGTGCCCCAGCCGTAGCGACCGGGGTCGATCTGGGCGGTGTACCCGCGCACGACGCCGTCGGCCTCGAGCCGGTCGACGCGCCGCTTGACCGCCGGCGCGGACAGCGAGACGCGCATCCCGATGCTCTGGAAGGAGCGCCGGGCGTTCTGACGCAGGAGCGCAACGATCTGCCGGTCGATGTCATCCATGAGCCTACTGATTGTGGCAGGCGACGCAACGGATCGCGCTTGTGGGCGCAGCCGGACAGCGCAACCATGAAGATCACGATTTCGAGCGAGAGAGAGGCCTGACCGTGAGCACCCAGCCCGTCGTCGCCCCCGGGGATCAGCACACCGGCGACTTCATGCCGCTGCACGGCATCGATCACGTGGAGCTCTACGTGGGCAACGCACTGCAGTCGGCGTACTTCTACGTGCACGCGCTCGGCTTCCGCGAGGTCGCCTACGCCGGGCTCGAGACCGGTGTGCGGGATCGCACGTCGCACGTGCTCGAGCAGGGTCGGATCCGGATCGTGTTGACCGGCGCGCTCACGCCCGATCACGAGATCGGCGCCCACCAGGCGCGCCACGGCGACGGCGTGAAGGTCATCGCCCTGTCGGTGCCCGACGTCGCCAGCGCCTACCGCGAGGCCACCACGCGCGGCGCCAAGGGCGTCCGCGAGCCGTGGGAGGAGACCGACGACCACGGCACGCTGCGGCTGGCGACGATCGAGACCTACGGCGAGACGCTGCACACGTTCGTGGACCGCTCGGACTATCCCCCGCCCGCCCCGTTCATGCCGCGTTACCGCGCGCGCGAGGGCGGCAGCGGGGACGTCGGGCTGCTGGCGATCGACCACATCGTCGGCAACGTCGAGCTCGGCGAGATGGAGACGTGGGTGAAGTACTACGAGGACGTCTTCGGGATGACCGAGATGCTCCACTTCACCGACGAGGCGATCTCGACCGAGTACTCGGCGCTGATGTCGAAGGTCGTGACGAGCGGCAACGGGCGGGTGAAGTTCCCGATCAACGAGCCGGCCGAGGGCAAGCGCAAGTCGCAGATCGACGAGTATCTGGAGTTCTACGGCGGCGCCGGGGCGCAGCACATCGCGGTCGCCACCCGTGACATCGTCAAGACCGTGTCCGAGCTGCGCGCCCGCGGGATCGAGTTCCTGAGCGTGCCGAGCACCTACTACGACGAGGTGCCGGACCGGATCGGCGAGATCGAGGAGTCGCTGGACGACCTGCGGCGCCTTGGCATCCTCGTTGACCGCGACGACGAGGGCTACATGCTGCAGATCTTCACCAAGCCGATCGGCGACCGGCCGACGATGTTCTTCGAGGTCATCGAGCGCCACGGCGCCCGCGGCTTCGGCGACGGAAACTTCAAGGCCCTGTTCGAGGCCATCGAGCGTGAGCAGGAGCGCAGGGGGAACCTCTAGCCATGCGCTACCACAGCCTGGGCGACGTCCCGGCCAAGCGCCACGCGCAGACGCGGCGCGACGGCAAGCTCCTCACCGAGGAGGTCCTCGGCTACGAGGGGTTCTCGGGCAACGAGTCGATCCTCCTGCACCTCCACTCGCCGTGCCGACTCGACCAGGTTGGCGAGTTTCGGCCGATAGAACGCGACGAGTGGGTGCCGGACGCCCACGTGCACCGGCTGGCGGACG
>DATDKF010000151.1:0-9674 GCA_036520135.1 Solirubrobacteraceae bacterium | reverse complement strand
TCGGCGTCGCCCCGCTCTACACCCGCTTCACCGACGTGTACGACGCGCTCGACCGCCTGCGCCGGCTCGTCGAGCGCGGCGAGCAGCGCCTCGTGGACGCCGCGCGGTCGCGGGTCACCTAGCGGCCGTAGCGCTCCTTCGCCAGTACGAGCTGCTCGGGCAGCGCGGTGCGCGGCGGCGGCGAAGGGTCGGCGAGCACCGACACGGTCTCGGACACCGAGCGCGTGAGCGTGGCGTCGCCGTCGTCGAATGCGACGACGACGTGGTCGGCGTCGACCTCCGCGACCTTGCCCTCCTTGCCGAGCGCCAGACCCTCGTTCTTGAACAGGTGCAGCAGGCTCTCGGCCTCGTTCTCGAAGCGCAGGACCGTCACCTTGGCACCGGCTTCGACGTCGGCGAGCGGCACGCCCTGGATGCGATCGCCCGGCGAGATCGGATGTCCGTGCGGGCACGTCTTGGCGTCGCCGATCGCGGCGAGCATCCGCTGTTCGAGCTTCGGCGACATCGCGTGCTCCAGCCGCTCGGCCTCCTCGTGCACGTCGTCCCACGGGATCCCCAGCACGTCGGTGAGGAAGCGCTCGATCAGCCGGTGGCGGCGAACGATCCCCTGCGCGTGCTCGAGCCCGTGGTCGGTGAACGCGAGCACCTTGTCCGTGCCGCGCGTGACGTACCCGTCGCGCTCCAGCCGGCCGATCATCTCGTGTACCGTCGGGGCGGAGAGCTGCATCGCGCGCGCGACGTTTGCGCCCGTCATCGGCAGCCCGGCCTCCTGGAGCCAGAAGATCGTCTGCAGGTACTCCTCTTCGGCGACGGTCGCGTGATCGTGGGACATGGCCTGAGCATATCCTCCGTCCGCATGCGGATCGACGCGACGACGCGGGCGTTCGTGACCGGCGCCTCGCGTGGCATCGGCCGGGCGGTCGCGGAGGCGGTGGCGGCGCGCGGGGCCGCCGTCGGGCTGCTCGCGCGGTCGGAGCGCGAGCTGGACACAATGGCCGCCGAGCTCGGCCCGCGCGCGGTCGCCCTGCCCGCCGACGTCGGCGATCGCGACCAGGTGCACGGCGCCGTCGAGCGCTTCGTCGCGGTCGCGGGCGGTCTCGACCTCGTCGTCGCCAACGCGGGGATCGCCCACTACGGCCCCTTCCTCGGCCAGGACGTCGAGCTGGTCGAGCGGATGACGCGCGTGAACTGGCTCGGGACCGTCTACACGGTCGACGCCGCGCTCGGCCACCTGATCGACCGCGCGCACGGCCACATCGTGATCGTCTCCTCCGGCGCCGGCCTGCGCGCGTTCCCGTGGGCGGCCGGCTACGGCGGCACGAAGGCCGCGCAGCGCGGCTTCGCCGAGGCGCTGCGCCACGAGCTCAGCGGCTCCGGCGTGTCGGTGACGACGGTCTTCCCGGGCGAGATCGGCACCGCGCTGCACGCCCACGAGAAGGACGCGCTGCCGGACTGGTACCACGGCGGCGACGCGGCCGCGGGCGTCGGGCGCCTCGCCGCCGCGATCCTGCGCGGCGTCGAACGCGACCGCCGCGCCGTCCACCACCCGCCGGTCGTCCGCCTGCTCGGCCTCAACGGCCTCGCCCCGCGCACGACCGACGCGATCCTGCGCCGCCTGCGCGGCGGCACCGCGGCGCCGAGACACGACTGACCGGTTGACCTTTCCGAGCACTCCGGAATAGGGTCGGCGTGGAGAGACATGCCGGCCGAGGAGGTGGCGCAGTGACCTGCTTCGCCCGTTGGGTTGTGCTCGTCAGTGCGGGAGCGTCGATGCTCCTGGCCGCCCCGGCCGCGGTTGCGGCGCCCCCACCCAACGACGCGCGCGCTGCGGCGCAGGCACTCGGTCCGCTGCCGGCCAGCGTGCGCGGCACGACCGTGGAGGCGACGCTCGAGACGGCCGAGCTCACGAGCGGGTGCGCAGCGACCAAGAACTCGGCCTGGTACGGGTTCACCGCAGCGGTGAGCCGCTCGATCCTCATCGCCCTCGACGCCTCGGGCGATCTCGACGCCTCCATCGACGTCTACGAGCGCGAACGGTCCCAGGTCACCCCGGTCACGTGCAAGAACACGAATCGCCGCGGCGCCGCCACGATCGACATCGACGCCTCGCGCGGCACCGACTACCTGATCCGGGTCGGAGCGCGCGAGAACTCTGCCGACGGCAGCTTCTCGCTGCGGGTAGTGGTACCCGACCCGCCCGCGAGCTTCCCGGGGAAGCGGTTGCCGCGCAAGGGCGCACGCGCCGTGGTCGACCGGCTCGCCAACGCAGACGACGCCTGGGCGATCAAGGTCCAGCGCGGCCGCACCTACCGGCTGAACTTCGTCTCGTCCGGGGGGCGCTGCGCGACCGCCGAGCTCTACGACGGGGCGGACTCGTTCGGCTCCGACCCCATCCGCAGGCTCCGCTGCGACGCTCACACGGTCTTCGTGCCGCCGGCGAAGGGCACCTACAGCGTCCTCGTCCGCGCGCCGCGCGCCTCGCGCGATCGCGTCTCGTACCGGCTCCGCGCCGGTCTCGCGGAGGCGGACGACACGGCGCCGGGCCTTCGGCTCGCCAACGACACGCGGGTGCGCGGCCGCCTCAACGGCAGCGAGCTCGACGCGATCGACCTCTACCGCTTCACGATCGCCCGGCCGAGCGTCCTGGCGCTGCACCTCGCCACGGGCCGGGAGTTCGACCTGCGACTGATGACCGACTCGGGGCGCCGCCTCGAGTGCGCATGCGGCTCCACCGGCGCGAAGCTGATCGAGCGGCGCATCGGGCCTGGGCGCTACTTCGCGGTCGTCCGCGCGCGAGACGGCGCCGCCGGCTCCTATGCGCTGCGCCGCCTCGCGCGCGCCGTCACCCACTCGCGGATGCTGGTCGACGGCGGCCGCAGCACCACCGTGGCACCCGGGGGCGCAGTCACGCTCGATCTCACCGTCACGCCTGCGGTCTCCGGCCGCGCCGCTCTCGTGATCGAGCGCTTCGACCCGCTCGCCGGCTGGCTGTTCGACTCGAACCCACGGCCCGCCGTCATAGCGGGTCACGGGCGCCTGCGCTTCGCCCCACGCTCGGTCGGCCGTTGGCGTGTGTCCGGCGAGTTCCTGGGCACCCGCACCGCAGCGCCCAGCGAGGGAGGAACGGTGCGCGTAACCTTGGAGGAGCCGCTCGAGGGCTAGGCGAGCTGAGGCTCGAGCGCGCGCACGCGCTTCTCGGCGAGCCGCATGAACTCGCGGGTGGCCGGCGACAGGTGCGCGTCGCGGCGCGTGATGAAGGCGAAGGTGTCGTAGAGCGGCGGCTCGAACCGCACGCCGGCGAGCCGGCGCGCGAGGCCGCGGGCGCGGATCATCTGCTGCGAGGTGACCGTGTCCCCGAGCCCGCGAGCACACAGCTCGAGCGCGGCGGTGACGTACTCGACCTCGATCTGCGGCTCGAGCTTGACGCCGGCCTGCTGGGCGCGCTCGCGCAGCTGGCGGCGCATCGGGTCGTCGGCGCCGAAGCGCGCGTCGAACAGGATCAGCGGCGCGGCGGCGAGGCGTTCGATCGTCATCGGCTCGAGCAGGCGCTCGGCGTCGGCGCTCACGTACAGCACCTCCTCGCGCATCGCCGGCCGCACGTCGAGCCCGCGGTCGTCGATCGGCAGAGCGACCAGCCCGGCCTCCAGCCGGCCGTCGCGCACCGCGTCGGCGACCTCCGCCGAGTTCTGGCCGATCGCCCGGACGCGCACGTTCGGGTACTGCGTGCGGAAGTCCTGCAGCAGCCCTGCGAGCAGGTAGTGATGGGCGCTGCCGAACGTGCCGAAGGCGACCGTGCCGCCGGTGATGTCGCGCACCTCGCGGACCGACTCGGCGGCCTCCTGCGCGGCGGCGACCGTGCGCTCGGCGTGCGGGCGGAACAGCCGCCCCGCCTCGGTCAGCTCGAGCCCGCGCCCGCCGCGCGCGAACAGCGCCACGCCGAGCTCGGCCTCGAGCCGCCGGATCTGCTCGGACAGGCTCGGCTGGGCCATGAACAGCGACTCGGCGGCGGCGGAGAACGACCCGCGCTCGGCGGCCGCGAGGAAGTACGTGAGCTGCTGGAGAGTCATAGGCTTAGCCTTCCGATGCTCTAGTCAATCAAGCATACAGCGATGGCTGGGGTGCGCCGATACTGAGGGCATGATCATTCCCATCCTCATCCTCACCCTCGGGGTGGCGGGCGCGCTGAAGTTCGGCGCGGAGGATCGGCCCGGCTTCGCCGAGCGCCGTCCGCTCTCCTAGAGCTTCCCTCTCTCCCTCTCTCCCCCGCTCGAGCCCCTGTCAACCGCAGGGGCTCTTTGCTTTCCTGAGGGCATGACGCTTCCGCTCAAGCCCCCGGTGCTCCCGCAGCTCGCCCGCTCCGCCAAGACGCTGCCGCAGGGCGACGGCTGGAGCTACGAGCCCAAGTGGGACGGCTTCCGGGCGATCGCGTTCGTCGACGGGGACGGCGTCTACCTGCAGTCGCGCAACGGCAAGCCGCTCACGCGCTACTTCCCCGAGCTGATCTTCCCCGCCGGCCGCTACGTCCTCGACGGCGAGATCGTGCTGTTCGACGACCAGGGCCGCCAGGACTTCGACGCGCTCGGCCAGCGCATCCATCCCGCCAAGTCGCGGATCGACATGCTCGCCGAGACGACCCCGACGCGCTTCGTCGCCTTCGACGTGCTCTCCGACGGCGACGAGGTGCTGCTCGCGCTGCCGCAGTCCGAGCGGCGGGCGCGGCTCGAGGCGCTGGTCGACAAGCCGGTCGACCTCACGCCGTCGACGACCGACGCGGAGGGCGCGCAGGAGTGGCTGGACGGCGCCGAGGGCGTGGTCGCGAAGGAGGTCGGCGCGCCGTACCGGCCGGGCGAGCGGACCGGGATGAGGAAGATCAAGCGCGTGCGGACGATCGACGCGGTCGTGATGGGCTGGCGGCCCGGCAAGGAGGAGGGCACCGTTGGCTCGCTGATCCTCGGGCTGCACAACGCGGACGGCCGGCTGCACCCGGTCGGCCACACGTCGGGCTTCTCGGCCAAGGAGAAGCGCGAGCTGCCCGCCAAGCTCAAGCCCTACGAGACCGGCAAGCGCGGAATGGGCGACCCGAGCCGCTGGGCCAACGACCGCGAGCTCGAATGGATCGAGCTACGTCCCGAGCTGGTCGTCGAGGTCACGTTCGACCACACGAGCAACGACCGCATCCGCCACGGGGCGAAGATCACGCGCTGGCGCGAGGACAAGCCGCCGGCCGAGTGCCTGCAGGACCAGCTGCTGTCCTAGGGACTGTCCCTTCTGCCACGGCGCCGCGCAGCGCGACGGCGGGAGGGGCTGTCCCTACACAATTCGCGGGGTGCTGGCGGAGCGCGCGGTGATCTCCTCGCCCTGCGTACGCCAGCGCTGCAGCCGGTCGAAATGCTCGCGCGCGTCGTTGACCTCGCGCTGATGCTCGAGGCCCCACCCGGCGAGCGGGACGAGCGCGACGAGCAGGTGCTCGCCGACCGGCGACAGCTCGTACTCGACCCGCGCCGGCACGCGTGGATAGACGTGGCGCTCGACCAGGCCGTCGCGCTCGAGCTGCCGCAGCGTCGCGCTGAGCATGCGCCGCGAGACGCCGTCGATCTGACGCAGCAGCTCGTTGAACCGATGGGTCCCCTCGCCGAGGCGGGCGAGGACGATGACGCTCCACTTGGCTGCGAGCACGCCCACCGCGCCCTGGAGGGCGACGAGCGCCTCCTCGTCGGCGGTGGGGAAGGCAGCGGGAATCGGGGTGCTGGCCATGTAACCGGTATGGCCCGAGTCGCCTCGGTATGTCACACACTCGGTCTCGCCGCGCGGCGAAGCCTGCCACGATGCCCCGATGCCCGTGCCGGAGCGACCCGTTCTCGTCGCCCCCGATTCGTTCAAGGGCACGTTCCGGGCCTCGCAGGTGGCGGGGGCGATCGGCCGCGGGCTCGAGCGCGCCGGGCTGATACCGCCGGATCTGTGCCCGGTGGCCGACGGCGGCGAGGGCACGCTCGACGCGCTGCTACCCGGCCTCGGAGGCGAGGTCGTGGCCGCCGACACGCACGACCCGCTGGGGCGCGAGCTGACCGGCTGCTTCGGCCTCGTCGAGGACGGCGGGACGGCGATCGTGGAGACCGCCACCGCGAGCGGGCTGGCGCTGGTCGCCGAGGGCGAGCGCGACGCCTGGGCCGCCTCGACCTACGGCACCGGCGAGCTGACCGCCGCGGCAGCGGCGGCGGGCGCGGCGGTGATCATCGTCGCGGTCGGCGGCTCGGCGACGACCGACGGCGGCGCGGGCGCGCTGGAGGCGATCGACGACGCGGGCGGCCTCGGCGGCGCCCGGCTCGTCGTGCTGTGCGACGTGCGCACCCCGTTCGAGCAGGCGCCGAAGGTGTTCGGGCCGCAGAAGGGCGCCGATCACGCGATGGTGGCGCGCCTCGAGCGGCGGCTCGACGAGCTCGCGTCCGGCTGGCCGCGCGACCCGCGCGGGGTGCCGATGACCGGCTGCGCCGGCGGCCTGTCGGGCGGGCTGTGGGCGGTCCACCGCGCCGTGCTCGAGCCCGGCGCCCCGTGGGTGCTCGACGCGCTCGACTTCGACCGCCGCATGCGCGCGGCGCGCGCGGTCGTCACCGGCGAGGGCAAGCTCGACGAGCAGACGCTGCAGGGCAAGCTCGTCGGCGAGATCGGCACCCGCGCGCGCCAGGCCGGCGTGCCGCTGCACGCGATCGTCGGCACCGACGCCCTGGACCCCTTCGGCAAGCGCATGATCGACCTCATGCGCGTGTTCGAGGCGACCGACCTCGACGCGATGGAGGTCGCCGGCGAGACGCTCGGCCGCGAGCTCGCCGAAGGGCTCGCGTGACGCCGGTCGCGGTCTTGTTCGACCTCGACGGCGTGCTGATCGACTCCCGCGTGGCGATCGTGCGCTGCATCGAGCACGGCCTGCGCGCGCAGGGCGTGCCGGTGCCGCCGGCGGCCGAGCTCGAGCGCTTCATCGGGCCGCCGCTGATCGACGCGTTCGCCGAGCTGGCCGGCCCGGAGCGCGCCGCCGCCTGCCTCGCGGCCTACCGCGAGCGGTACGCGGTCTCGAGCCTGGAGGAGACGGTCGCGGTGCCGGGCGCGCGCGAGGCGCTGGCCGCGGTGGCCGCCCGCGTGCCGACCGCGGTCGCGACGACCAAGCCGCGCGCGTTCGCGGAACCGCTGTGCGCGCGGCTGGGCTTCCTGCCGCACCTGCAGGCGATCGCCGGCCCCGAGCTCGACGCGCCCGACGAGGTCAAGACCGTCACCGTCGCCCGCGCCCTCGCCGCGCTCGTGCTCGCGCCCGGCGCCGACGCGCCGCTGGTCGGCGACCGCCGCCACGACGCCGAGGCCGCCCGCGCCAACGGCCTGCGCTGCGTCGGGGTTCTGTGGGGGATCGGCGACGAGGCTGAGCTGCGGGCCGCGGGCGCGGACCCGATCGTGGGGGCGCCGGCTGAGCTACCAGCCGCGCTTGGTCTGTGAGCCAACTTCGGCTGGGTAGGGAAGCGGGATCGAGGGGGTGGACTACGTTTGTTGCCCAGGAGGCAACATTCGTTAGCCACCCCCTCCCGACCCTCCCCTCAATGCCCGGGGTTGACGTTCACAACGCCCGGCAGCCGCAGCGCGAACTCCGCCCCACCGCCCTCCGCGTTCGCAGCCGCGACCGACCCGACGTGCTGCTCGGCGACCTGCCGCACGATCGCCAGGCCGAGGCCGGTGCCCGGTCGGCCGCGGGCGTGGGCGCCGCGGTAGAAGCGGTCGAAGATGTGCGGGAGGTCGGCGGGGTCGATGCCGGGGCCGTCGTCGCGGACCGTGATACCGGCCGGGCCGGCGCGGACCTCGACGTGCCGGCCGTGGCGGGCCGCGTTGTCGAGCAGGTTGTTGACTGCCCGCGCGAGCCGGTCCGGGACGCCCTCGACGACCGCCGGCTCGAGGACGGCGTCGAACGCGACGCCGGGCGCGTGGCGGCGCGCCCGCTCGATCGCCTCGGACACCAGCGCGTCGAGCCGCACGTCCTCGCGCACCGGATCGGGCTCGTCACCGCGCGCGAGCTCGATCAGGTCGGCGACCAGCTCGCCGAGCTCCTCGGCCTGTGCCTGTACGTCGGCGACAACACGCGCGCGCTCGGCCGGTTCGAGCTCGCTCTCGGCCAGCACCTCGATGTTCGTCCGCAGCGACGTGACCGGCGTGCGCAGCTCGTGCGAAGCGTCGGCGACGAGCTGGCGCTGGGCGGCGATCGAGCCCTCCAGCGTGTCGAGCATCGCGTTGAAGCGCATCGCCAGCTCGCCGACCTCGTCGGCGCTCGTGACCTCGATCCGGCGCCCGAGGTCCTCGGTCTGGGCGATGTGGCGCGCCGCCTCGGTCACGCGCGCGACCGGCGCGACGAGGTGCCGCGCGGCCAGCCGGCCGAGCAGCGCGGCGAGCGCGATGCCGCCGATGATCAGCGCGAGCAGCACCCAGCGCAGCCGGGCCAGCACCTGGTCGGTCGACTCCAGCGACCGAGCGAGCTGGACGGCGCCGCCGCCCTCCAGCGGCACGGTCAGCACGCGCACGTGGTCGCCGTCGACGTCGGCGTCCGAGAGGAATCCGCCCGCCTCGCCGGCCGCTACCGCGCGCGTGTGCTCGCCGACCGGCAGCGGCCCGCCGGTGCCGAGCCGGATGCTCGCGTCGCCGGTCCCCGGCACGAGCTGGACGTAGTCGGCCGTGCCGCCGCGCTCCACCGGCAGTGCCGGGATGCCGCGGAAGCGGCCGGGCGGCGGGGGCCTGTCGGACCGCTCGAGCCGCCGGGTGATCTCCTCGCGCACGCCGCCCTCCGCGCGCTGCACGAGCAGAGCCTGGTCGGTGAGCTGGTCGTCGACCTGCGAGCGCAGCTCGCCGCGCACGACCGCGTAGGCGACGATCGCCGCCAGCAGCACGGCGATGCCGACCGCCACCGCGGTCGCAACCGCCATGCGCCGGCGCAGTGGCATCAGCTCTCCCGCAGCACGTAGCCGACACCGCGGACCGTGTGCAGCAGCCGCGGCTCGCCGCCGGCCTCGGTCTTGCGGCGCAGGTAGCCGACGTAGACGCCGAGCGCGTTCGACCCCGCGCCGAAGTCGTACCCCCACACGCGTTCGAAGATCTGCGAGCGGGTCAGGACCTGCCGGGGGTGCTCGAGGAACAGCGCCAGTAGGTGGAACTCGGTGCGCGAGAGCTCGATCTTGCGCTCGCCGCGCCACACCTCGTAGCCCACCGGGTCGAGCACGAGGTCGGCGAACCGCAGCTCGCCGCCGGCGCCGCCCGTGGGGCCGGTGCGCCGCAGCAGCGCACGCAGCCGCGCCTTGAGCTCCTTCAGCGCGAACGGCTTGACGAGGTAGTCGTCGGCGCCGGCGTCCAGCCCGGCGACGCGGTCGTCGACCGCGTCGCGCGCGGTCAGCATCAGCACCGGCGTGCGGTCGCCGGCGTCACGCAGCCGCCGGCAGACCTCGAGCCCGTCGACGTGCGGCATCGCGACGTCGAGCACGACCGCGTCTGGCGGCACGCCGGCGGCCAGACGATCGAGCGCCTCGCGCCCGTCGGCCGCCAGCTCGACGTCGTAGGACTCGAGCCGCAGCGCCCGCTCGAGCGCCACGCGCACGGCCGGCTCGTCGTCGACCACCAGCACTCGGGTCATGGACTGATGATGACGCTGCCAGGGC
>DATDKF010000150.1:0-23339 GCA_036520135.1 Solirubrobacteraceae bacterium | reverse complement strand
GTGACCACGCCGTTCAGCGTCGCCCGGTAGCGGATCGGCGTGCCGGTGGGGAGGTCCAGCGAGAACGTGTCGTGGAACGAGTAGACCGGCGACGAGTCGTCGCGCGCCACGACCGTCCACGGACCGGTCCCGATCTGGCGCTCGAACACCACGACGTCGGTCGAGTGCTCAGGCACGACATTGGCCGACACGTCCGTGGCGCCGCGCACGTTGGAGCCCTCGGGCGGCGCCGTGATCTCGATCGAGGGCTGTGAGATCGTCGCGCTGCGCACACCGCTCGAGCGCTTGTGATGCGCGTTGTCGAGCACGATCGCGCGGTACCGGACCGTCGTCCCCGGCGCGATGTCGGAGACGTCGTGGAAGACCCGGTAGGGCGCGTTGTCGTCGGTCCCGATGTCCTTCCACGAGCCGTGGCCGACCTTGGCGAGGAACGTCACCTCGGAGAACTTGCTCGCGCCGAGGTTCGCGCGCACCTCGAGCCGGTCGCGGCCCGTCGCCGGCACGTCGAGCGAGATCGACGGCGCCGAGCGGCTGCGCGGGATGTGGCGCTTGGCCTTGTAGACGACCACCGACAGCGGCGCGAGCGTGACGTCGAGGCGCTTGTCGCCGCCGCTCCACAGCCGCCGCGGGCCGTTGCCGTAGACCTTCTTCCAGCGGCTGTGGCCGACGTAGGTCGGGATCGATGCCGAGGCCGATGTCTCGGCGTTGTTGAGCGCGACGACGTACTCGCGCCGGTGCGAGCGGCTGATGCGCGAGAACGCGTAGACGCCCGGAGCGCTCGACGAGTAGCGGCTCTGCTGTGCGCCGTCGCGCAGCGCCGGATGGCGCTCGGTCACGGCCGCCAGGCGCTTGAGCCCGCGGTACAGCGGGTGATCCTCGTCGAAGTTGTCGTCCATCGGCGTCTCATCGGACCCGATGTTGTCGTTGTTGCCGGCGCCGTCATCGCCCGGGATCGGGTCGCTGAGGTTGTTGTACTGCGGCGACTGCGACGGGAACATGTCCTGCCGCGCGTCCTGGTCGCCGCCCGCGCCGGTGAAGCCCTGCTCGTCGCCGTAGTAGATGACGGGGTTGCCGCGCGCGAAGTACATGAGCTGGTGGGCGAGCCGGTCGCGCCGGAGCAGCTCGTCCTCGCTCGCCCCCGGGTTGGCGTTGCGGACGAACATGCCGATCCGGCCGCGGTCGTGGTTCCCGAGGAAAGTCGGCAGGTTGTAGGCGTTCGAGTCGCCGTCGGTGTAGTAGTCGTCCTTGAGGAAGAAGTCGCGCAGCGAGTCGGTGGGCAGTGACTTGGCGGCGAAGTCGACGGCCGACATCTGGAATAGGAAGTCCAGGACGCCCTGCACGTCGTCGTGGATCGGGTAGTGCGAGGTGATGTTGACGTCGAAGTCCTCCGCGACCTCGCCGAACATGTAGAAGTCGCGGATCCCCTGCGATCGCGCGTAGCGCTCGATCGCGGGCGCGAACCGCTGCCAGAACGGGTCGTCGACGTGCTTCATCGTGTCCATGCGGAAGCCGTCGACGCGGAACTCGCGGATCCAGAACTTGTAGATGTCGATCATCCCGTCGACGACCTTCGGGTTCTCCGTGAACAGGTCGTCGAGCCCGAAGAAGTCGCCGTACTGGGAGTTCTCACCGACGAAGGTCGTGTTGCCGCGGTTGTGGTAGAGGCTCACGTCGTTGAGCCAGGCGGGGACCTTGACGTTCTGCTCGTTCAGGAGGTAGGGCGGCGTGCCGTCCGGCACGCACGGGTGGTACGGGAAGCTCTGCAGCGGCCCCGACGGCGGGCACGCGGGCTGGCCGGAGGGCGCGAGCGCGGGGAAGCTGCTCGTGCCCGCGAAGTCGCGGTCGTCGAACACCGTGCCGGCGGCGGTGCGGTACGGGTACTGGTCCTTCGAGATGTACGCCGGCGCGCCGCCCTCCTGGTAGCGGATGACGTCGGCCGTGTGGTTGGAGATGATGTCGAAGTAGACCTTGATGCCCAGCCCGTGGGCGTCGCGCACGAGCGCGCGCAGGTCGTCGTTGGTGCCCAGGTGCGGGTCGATCTGCGTGAAGTCGGTGATCCAGTAGCCGTGGTAGCCGGCCGACGGGAAGCCGTTGTTGTCCTGCACCGCCTTGTTCTTGAAGCTCGGCGTCAGCCAGATCGCGGTCGTGCCGAGACGCTTGATGTAGTCCAGCTTCGACCGCAGGCCCTGCAGGTCGCCGCCGTGGTACCAGCCCTTGCCGGTCGGGTCGAAGCCCGATTGGCCCTCGCTCTTGCCGGGCGGCAGGCCGCCCTGGTCGTTGGCCGTGCTCCCGTTCTGGAAGCGATCGGCCATGACGAAGTAGAAGTTCTGGTCGGTCACCGCCTCGCGCAGGCTGTGGTGGGCCTGACCACCTCCGTGAGCCCATGCCGGTGCGGCGGAAGTTGCGAGCACAGCGAAGAGCAGCGCAGCGAGCGCGCGGGTACCGGCCATGGTTCTCCTCCCCCTGAGAGCGACGGCCCGACTCTACTTGAGCTCGGTACGCCGCAGGCGCCAAAGTCCGGCGACCAGGAAGGCGCCGACCCAGAGCGCGACGGAGGTGCCCAGGTGCGCCCACGCGGTGCCGGTCATCCCGCCCTCGACGAGCGGCGCGAACGTGCGGCTCGTGTCCAGCCAGTCGGCGGGCTTGTCCAGCGCGTGGATCGTCTCGAACAGGATCGCCCAGGCGGTCGGCAGCATGAAGTAGAGGACGATCGCCAGCGCGGAGTGCAGGAAGACGAGGCCGAACGCCACGCCGCCGAGGACGCCGATCAGCTCGAACAGCGCGCCGTGGGCGACGGCGTACAGCGGCAGGTCCCAGCTGCCGCCGGCGAACAGGTTGCCGATCGCCGCGGTGATCAGGCAGGCGACCACCGCGTAGAGCGCGAGCCCGGCGGCCGCCAGCAGCTTGGCCCCGATCACCCGCCCGCGCTCGGGCACGAGCGCAAACGTCGTCAGGCCCGTACGCTGGCCCCACTCGCTGGTCACCGACAGGATGCCCAGCACGGGCAGCAGCAGCGAGACGACCCACAGCGTCCCCTGGAACAGGGCGTGGAAGTTCTGGTCCTTGGCCTCGCCGGCGATCACGGTGATCGCGACGATCGCCGCGGCCAGCAGCTCGATGATCAGCAGCAGCCAGAAGCCGGCGCGCGTGTCGGCCATCTTGCGCAGCTCGACGCGCGCGAGCCGCGGCAGGCCCGCGCGGGGGAAAGTCTCAATCGCGTGAGCGGTCATGCGGCGAGCGCCTCCTCGCGGGTCAGGGACAGGAACAGCTCCTCGAGCCCGCCGCTCTCGGCGGGCCGCAGCTCGAGCAGGACGACCCCGGCGGCGGCCGCGATGCGGCCGACGACCTCCGCCTCGGCCTCGACGAGGAGGGCGCCGTCCGCGCCGGGGGTGGCGGACAGGCCCGCGTCCGCGAGCGCCTGGTGCAGCGCCGCGGTGTCGAGCCCCCGCACCACGACGCCGGAGGCCGCCAGCAGCTCGTTCTTGGCACCCTCGGCGACGATCCGGCCGTTGCCGATCATGATCAGCTGGTCGGCGACCGCCTCGACCTCGCGCAGCAGGTGCGAGGAGAGCAGGACCGTGCCGGCGCGGTCGGCGAACTCGCGCAGCAGGCTGCGCATCCAGAAGATCCCCTCGGGGTCGAGGCCGTTGGCCGGCTCGTCGAGAATCAGGACCTGCGGGTCGCCGAGCAGGGCGTGGGCGATGCCGAGCCGTTGGCGCATGCCGAGCGAGTAGGCGCCGACGCGCTTGCGCGCCGCGGCGCGCGAGAGCCCGACGCGTTCGAGCAGCTCGTCCACGCGCGTGCGCGGCACGCCGAGGACCTGCGCCGAGACGGCGAGCACCTCGCGCCCGGTGCGGCCGGAGTGCTGGGCCGACGCGTCGAGCAGCACGCCGACGCGGCGCCCGGGGTTGTCGAGGTGGCGGTAGCTGGTATCGAGGACGCTGGCGGACCCGGAGGTCGGCGGCGTGAGGCCGCAGATCATCCGCAGCGTGGTGGACTTGCCGGCGCCGTTGGGGCCGAGGAAGCCGGTGACGGTGCCGGGCTCGCAGCGGAACGAGACATCGTCGACGGCGAGCTGGCTGCCGTAGCGCTTGGTCAGGTGATCGACGGCGATCATGGCGCCAGCATCGGCGCACGGGCGCTCCCCGTCCATCCGCCGAACGGTCATCCCGTACCGACCAAAGTCGATGCCGGGATCGACCTCGGTCGCTGTC
This sequence comes from Solirubrobacteraceae bacterium, assembly GCA_036520135.1. GTDB lineage: Bacteria > Actinomycetota > Thermoleophilia > Solirubrobacterales > Solirubrobacteraceae > DASSUW01. Next base: position 19,125 of record DATDKF010000150.1, on the reverse strand, counting down.
GCGCGCGGGCGCACGCGCCTACGCTTGCCCCGTGAGCCGCGAGCTCGAGTACCCGCGCCTACTGCCGTCCGTCCTCGTGCCGGAGGACGAGCGCTCGGGCCGTGGGCGGTCCACGCGCGACTGGGTCGTCGACGTGCTCGCGTTCCTGATCGCCGTCCTCATAGGGCTCGCGGTGTTCGCGGACGCGCACGATCGGCAGGACTTCCCGGACTGGTTCGTGCTGCTCGACATGGTGTCCGGGGCGGCCGCATGCGTGGCGCTGTTCTGGCGCCGCCGGTGGCCGGTGCACCTGGCGGTCGCTCTCGTGGTCGTCGCGGCGTACTCGTCGGCCGCCGGCGGCGCCGCGATCGTCGCGCTGTTCACCGTGGCGGTGCACCGCCCGTTCCGGACCGTCGCACCGATCGCCGCCGCCGTGATCGTCACCCAACCGGTCTACATCGCGATCTTCCCGCAGTCGAGCACGCCCTACTGGGTCGGGATCGTGCTGTCAGTGCTCATCGTCACCGTCGCGATCGTCTGGGGCATGTTCGTGCGCGCGCGGCGCCAGCTCGTCTTCTCGCTGCGCGACCGCGCCGAGCGGGCCGAGACCGAGCAGCAGCTGCGCGTCGAGCAGGCGCGCGCGCAAGAGCGCGCGCGGATCGCGCGCGAGATGCATGACGTGCTCGCCCACCGCATCTCGCTGCTGAGCCTGCACGCGGGGGCGCTGGAGTTCCGGCCCGACGCGCCGCCCGAGGAGGTCGCCCGCGCGGCCGGCGTGATCCGCACCAGCGCGCACCAGGCGCTCGAGGACCTGCGCGCGGTGATCGGCGTGCTGCGCGAGGTGCCGGACGGCGACCGGCCCGAGCGCCCGCAGCCGACGCTCGCCGACCTGCCGGCGCTGATCGACGAGTCGCGCGCCGCGGGGATGCGCGTGCAGTACGACTGGGCACTGCCGCCGGAGGCCGCGGTGCCGGAGGGGCTCGGCCGCAACGCGTATCGGATCGTGCAGGAGGGGCTCACCAACGCGCGCAAGCACGCGCGCGGGTCCGCGGTCGACGTGAGCGTGGCGGGCGCGCCCGGTGACGGGCTGACGCTCGAGATCCGCAACCGGCTGCCGGTCGGCGCCTTCGCCGCCCTCGAGATCCCGGGCGCGGGCACCGGCATCGTCGGTCTGGCCGAGCGCACGAGCCTGGCCGGCGGCCGGCTCGAGCACGGCCGCACCGACGCGGGCGACTACCGGCTGTGGGCGTGGCTGCCGTGGGCGACGTGATCCGCGTGCTCATCGTCGACGACGACGCGCTCGTGCGCGCCGGCCTGTCGATGATGCTCGCGGGCAGCGAGGACGTCCGCGTCGTGGCCGAGGCGTCGGACGGCGCGCAGGTCGCGGCGGCGGTCGACGCCTACCGCCCCGACGTCGTGCTGATGGACATCCGCATGCCCGGCGTCGACGGCCTCGCCGCCACCGAGGCGCTGCGCCGCCGCGACGACGCGCCGCCGGTGATCGTGCTCACGACGTTCGACGCCGACGACCACGTGCTGCGCGCATTGCGCGCCGGCGCGGCCGGCTTCCTGCTCAAGGACACGCCGCCGCCGGAGATCGTCCGCGCGATCCGGCTCGTCGCCGCCGGCGAGGCGATGCTCTCGCCCGCCGTCACGCGGCGGCTGATCGCCCACGTCGCCGACGACGGCGTGGCGAGCCGCCAGGCCCGCGCGCGCGAGCTGCTCGACCGCCTGACCGACCGCGAGCGCGAGGTCGCGGTCGCGATCGGCCAGGGCAAGTCGAACGCCGACATCGCCGCCGAGCTGTTCATGAGCGTCGCGACCGTCAAGGCCCACGTGTCGCGGCTGCTGCAGAAGCTCGATCTCGACAACCGCGTCCAGATCGCGCTGCTCGCGCACGACGCGGGCGTTGCCTAGCGCGCTACGCGGCGACGCCGCCGAGCTCGCGCATCCGCACGGCGGCCTCGACGGCCTCTTCGCGCGAGCGGACGCCGAGCTTGCGGTACAGGTTCTTCAGGTGCGAGCGGACGGTCTCGGTCGACAGCACGAGCACGCGCGAGATGTCCTCGTTCGTGGTGCCGCCGGACAGGAGGTCCAGGACCTCCCACTCGCGATCGGTCAGCGAGCTGCGCACCGGGCGCAGGCCCATGCCGGCCGTCGGCGCGGTGCGGTAGTGCTGGACGAGCTGCATCGCGAGACGCCGCGAGATCGCGGCCTCGCCCTCGAGCGCGCCGCGCAGGGCGCGCGGCAGCGATCCGAGCGCCATGTCCTTGGAGAGGAAGCCGGCGGCGCCCGCGCGCAGGCCGCGCAGGCCGACCGCGTCGTCGACCGCACCGGTGAGCAGCACGACGCGGATCGCGGCGTCCTGCTCGTAGATCCGGCGCGTCGCCTCGATGCCGTCGAGCTCGGGCATCATGTAGTCCATCACCACGACGTCGGGGCGGTAGAAGAGCGCCAGCTCCACCGCCTCGCGGCCGTTGGAGGCCTCGGCGATCACCGTCACGCCGTCCAGCTGCAGCGTGTCCCGGATCAGCCGCCGGACCAGGGGATCGTCGTCCGCGACGATCGTCCGAAGGGGCTGCGCGTCATCCATGACGAGGCTCATGTCAGCGCGTGGGCGGGTTGGGAGAGCCCTGGCCGTGCCGATGGGTCTCGGCGCCGCCGTCGGGGCACAGCAGGAGGGAGAGCAGCACGGTCGAGCGCATCGTCGGGTTCGGCGAGACGCGTGGGGTCCGGTACGCGGCGGGGCGGGCGCGCTTCGTGCTCGAGTGGGGCGGGGGGAACGACTTCATGGGGCCGACCTTCCGCGCGCGGGGTTGCGGTGGCGTTACATGCCGCTTGTCGCCCGCTTATGACCCGCTTGGCGCCACCGCGGGCCGCTCCAGCGCGCGAGGCACCAACATGCAGGTGATCGGCCCGATCGCGAGCCGCTCGGCGCTGCCCGGCTGCAGGTCGCCGGCCGCGCCGCCGGGCTCGCCGGCCGGCGCCGGAAGACCGAACAGGCGGTGTCCGAACTCGGCCGCGCGCTGGCGCAGCGCGCGCGCCGCCTGCGGGCGCGAGAGCCGCCAGCCGGCGGCGATCATCGTCGCGCCGTGCCACAGCTCCCACCGCCAGCGGCGGAACGGCATCCGCCCCGGCGGGAGCGGGTGGAGCGCGTAGGAGAACAGCAGGCCCTGGACGGTCGGCACGGCGGTCCAGTGTACGATCGCGCCCAAGCCAGGAGAGGAGTCGGGGAATGCCGGGGATGAAGCGCCCGCCGGCGGCCGGCACGAGCGGCTCGCGGATCGAACCGAGGCTGACTGACCTCGCCCACCGGGCCAACCGGAAGCGGATGCGGTAGCCGTGGCCGATCACCGCTCGATGCTGGCGGTGGCGCTCGAGGAGGCGCGCGCCGGCGAGGCCGAGGGTGGCATCCCGATCGGGGGCGCCCTGTTCGACTCCGCCGGCGAGCTGCTCGGGCGCGGCCACAACCAGCGGGTGCAGCGCGGCGACCCGTCCGCCCACGGCGAGACCGAGGCGTTCCGCAACACGGGTCGCCGCCGCTCCTACCGCGACGTGACGATCGCGACCACGCTCGCCCCGTGCTGGTACTGCAGCGGGCTGATCCGCCAGTTCGGCATCGGGACGGTGGTGGTCGGCGAGTCGCGGACGTTCCAGGGCGGGATCGACTGGCTCCGCGAGTCCGGGGTCGACGTGATCGACCTCGACTCGCAGGAGTGCTTCGACCTGCTGCAGGCGTTCATCGCCCGCGCGCCGGAGGTGTGGGACGAGGACATCGGCGAGTAGCCGATGGAGGCCGTAGTGCTGTGCGGGCTCCAGGGCAGCGGGAAGACGACACTGTGCCGCGAGCGGTTCGCGGGTCACGTGCGCGTGAGCCTGGACGAGCTGCGCAGCCGCGCGCGTGAGGCGGCGCTCGTCGAGGAGTGCCTGGAGGCAGGGCGGCCGTTCGTCGTCGACAACACGAACCCGACGCCGGCCGACCGCGCGCGCTACGTCGAGCCGGCCCGCGCCGCCGGGTTCAGGGTCGTCGGCTACCTGGTCGAGGTCGGCGCCGCCGAGGCGTTCGCGCGCAACGCCGAGCGGGGCGCCGCGGCGCGGATCCCGCCGGGCAACGTCGCGACCACCGCCCGCCGCTTCGTCAGGCCGGCGCCCGAGGAGGGCTTCGACGAGCTTTGGCACGCGACCGCCGCGCCCGGCGGCGGCTGGCGGATCGAGCCGCTGCTCACCACGCCGCCGCTGTTCTAAGCGCGGATCGCCACCGCGCCGATCGCGTCGTCGATCGCCGCCAGCGTGTCGTCGCTGAGCGTCACGCCCGCGGCCGCGGCGTTCTCGTGCACCTGCTCGGGCCGCGTGGCGCCGACGATCGCCGCCGCGACGTTGTCCTGCCGCAGCACCCACGCGAGCGCGAGCTGGGACATCGTCAGCCCGGCGGCGTCGGCCACCGGCCGCAGGCGCTGGACGGCCTCCAGCAGCTCGTCGGTCAGCCACTGGTTGATGAAGCGGTTCATCTGGCGCGACGTGGCGCGCGAGTCGGGTGGCGGCGCCTCGCCGGGCTGGTACTTGCCGGTCAGCACGCCCTGCGCGAGCGGCGACCAGACGATCTGGGAGATGCCGTTGCGGGCGCACAGCGGGATCACCTCGGCCTCCGGAGCGCGCCACAGCGCCGAGTACTGCGGCTGGCTGGAGACGAACTTGACTACGCCGGGCATGTCGAGCGCCGCCTGGATGCGGTCCGGCGGCCACTCGCTGAAGCCGATGTGGCGCGCCTTGCCCGCGTCGACGACCTCCGTCAGCGCCTCCATCGTCTCCTCGAGCGGCGTGTCGTCGTCGTAGCGGTGGCACTGGTAGATGTCGACGTAGTCGGTCTGCAGCCGCGCCAGCGAGCCGTCGATCTGCTTGTGGATCTGCTCGCGCGAGAGGCCGCGGTCGCGCCCGCCCATCGGGAAGTAGACCTTGGTGGCGAGCGTGTACGAGTCGCGCGCGTAGCCGGAGAGGATCTCTCCCCAGGCGGTCTCGGCCGCGCCGCGGCCGTAGACGTTGGCGGTGTCGAAGAACGTGATGCCGGCGTCGAACGCCGCGCGCGTGCACGCCTCCGTCTGCTCGCGCCCGACGCCGCCTGAGTAGGTCAGCCACGAGCCGAGCGCGATGACCGAGACCCGGATGTCCGAGTCGCCGAGCGGCCGCTGGTCCATGCCCGCAGTCTGTCAGGCGTGGACTCGCCCGACGGGCCGGGCCCCGAGCCGCGATGATGCGCCGGTGCAGCCGACGATCACGCTGCTCGGGCCGCCGGGGTCGGGCAAGGGGACGCAGGCCGCCCGGCTGATCGAGGACCTCGCCTTCAAGCCGCTGGCGACCGGCGAGCTGCTCCGCGCGGCGCGCCGGCAGGGAACCGATCTCGGGCGGCGCGCCGGCGAGTACATGGACAGCGGCGAGCTCGTCCCCGACGAGCTGATCGTCGCGATGGTCCGCGACGCGATCGCCGGCGTGGGCGATCACCCGGTGCTGCTCGACGGGTTCCCGCGGACGGTCGCGCAGGCCGGCGCGCTCGACGACGTGCTCTCAGAGCACGGGCGCGAGCTGACCGCGGCCGTGCTCATCGACGTGCCCGACGACGTCGTCGAGGACCGCATCCTCGGCCGCCACCAGGGTCGCAGCGACGACAACCCGGAGACGGTGCGCGAGCGCCTGCGCGTCTACCACGCCGAGACCGAGCCGCTGGTGGCCCACTACGACGAGCGTGGCCTGCTGTGCCGCGTCGACGGCCGCGGCGACCCGGATGCCGTCTACGAGCAGGTGCGGCGCTCAGCCCAGCGGTGACGGCGGGATCTGCGTCTCGCCGTGGACCTGCGGGATCCGCATCCCGACCTCGTCCTCGAAGCACCACGACCAGTCCTCGCCCGGCTCCAGCGAGCGGATGATCGGGTGGTGGGTGGCGCGCGCGTGCGCGGTCGCGTGACGGTTCGGCGAGCTGTCGCAACAGCCCACGTGCCCGCACTCCAGGCAGATCCGCAGGTGGAGCCACTGGCCGCCGGAGGCCAGGCAGTCCTCGCAGCCGTCGACGGCGTCGGGCAGTTCGGTGACGTGGATGTGGTCGAGGTGGGTGCAGGGCATCAGGGTGTCTCCTGACGGATCGGGAGCGAGACATGGAAGGTCGTGCGGCCGGGCTCGGAGTCGAACGTCAGCGAGCCGTCGTGGCGGTCGACGACGATGCGCCGGGCCGTGGCGAGCCCGAGGCCGGTGCCGGCGCCGACGTCCTTGGTGGTGAAGAACGAGTCGAACACGCGCTCGCGGTGCTCGCTCGGGATCCCGGGCCCGTCGTCGCCGATGTCGACGAGCGCGCAGGCGTTGTCGCGGCGGGTGGTGACGGTGATCGTGCCGCTGTCGCCGAGCGCGTCGATTGAGTTGTCGAGCAGGTTGGTCCACACCTGGTTGAGCTCGGAGCCGCGCACGGTCAGCTTTGGCAGCGACCGGTCGTACTCGCGCACGACCTCGATCGACGTGTGCTTGAGCTTGTGGCCGAGGACCTTGAGCGTCATCTCCAGGCCCTCGTGCAGGTCGACCTCGACGAGCTCGCCGCGGTCCATGTAGGCGTACGACTTGACGGCGCCGACGAGGTCGGACATCCGGCGCGTGGACTCCTGCAGCTCGGCCGCGAGGCCGCGCGCGGCGAGCGTCGCCGCCACCCACCCGACGGCCGCGTCGGTCGCCGGGCCCGCGGCCGCGGCCAGCCGCTCGAGCCAGGCGGCGTCGACGCCTGCCGCCGCCAGCGGCTCGGCGTGCCGCCACGGCTCGGAGACGCCGAGCGCCTCGAGGCGCTCGGTCAGCTCGTCCTCGGCATCGGCGGCGTCGAGCGCGTCGAGCGCGGTCAGGTCGCAGGCGCCGGCGAGCGCCTCGTGCTGGAGCGCGACCAGCGTCTCCGCCTCGCTGCGCTCGACCCCGGACTCGACGAAGTGGCCGACCGCCGCGCCGACGACGTCGATCGCCTCGGCGAGCTGCGCCGCCGCGCGCTGGGCGGCGGCCGCCGGGTTGTTGAGCTCGTGCGCGAGGCCGGCGGCCATCGTGCCGAGCGAGGCGAGCCGCTCGCGGTTCTGCTCGATCGCCGTCACCCGGCTCATTACCGGCGCGACCTGGCGCATCACGCGGCCGTGGACGGACCGCTGGGCGAGCGCCAGCCGGCGGAAGTCCTCGGGCTCGATCAGCGCGGCGCGGCAGTCGCTCTCGGCGGTCATCCGGACGCCGAGCGGGGTGCCCGTCAGAACCGCGATCGCGCCCATCCACGTCGGCGAGTGCTGGCGCCCGACCGGCTCGGTGCGGCCGCCCTCGATGATCAGCGCCTGCGCGGTGCCGCCGAGCAGCAGGACGACCCCGGTCGGCACCTCGCCGTGCTCGGCGAGCACCTCGCCCGCGTGACGGTCGTAGGGCTTGGCGACCTGCGCCCACAGCGCGAGCTCGTCGTCGGTCAGGTCGTCGAACAGGTCGACCGGGCGCAGGTCGGCGACGGTGTAGGTGCTCATGCGTCGACCAGGTACTGGTGGACGAGCGATACCGCCATCGACCCCTCGCCGACCGCGCTCGCTACGCGCTTGATCGACCGCGCGCGCACGTCGCCGGCCACGAACACGCCCGGCACGCTGGTCTCCAGCAGATACGGGTCGCGCGGGAGCGGCCAGCCGTCGCCGACGTCCGGCCCGGCGAGGATGAAGCCGAGCTCGTCGCGCGCGACGACGCCCGCGAGCCAGTCGGTGCGCGGCGCTGCGCCGATGAACACGAAGCACGCGTCGGCGTCGAGCCCCTCCTCGGCGCCGCCGCCGTTGCGCACCCGCAGCCGTGCGAGGTGACCGTCGCGCGCCTCGGCCGCCACGGCCTGGCTGCCGGTGCGGACCTCGACGTTGGCGAGCTTGCCGATGTGCTCGATCAGGTAATGCGACATCGACTTCTCCAGCCGCGACCGCACGAGCATCGTGACCTTGGCCGCATGCGCGCTGAAGTACACGGCCGCCTGCCCGGCCGAGTTGGCGCCGCCGATGATCACCACGTGCTGCTCCGCGCACGAGCGCGCCTCGGTGACCGCGGCGCCGTAGTAGATGCCCGCGCCGGTGAGCTCGGCGAACCCCGGCGTGTCGAGCTGGCGGTAGGTGACGCCGGAGGCGACGAGCACGCAGTGGGCGCTCAGCGAGCCGCCGTCGCTGAGCTCGACGAACCGCCCGGCGCCTTCGACGCGCAGCGCGACGGCGTCCTGCACGCTGAGCAGCTCGGCGCCGAGCCGGCGCGCCTGGGTGATCGCGCGTCGCGCCAGGTCCGAGCCGCTCAGCCCCGCCGGGAAGCCGAGGTAGTTCTCGATCAGGCTCGACTGGCCGGCCTGGCCGCCGGGCGCCTCGCGCTCGACCATCACCGTCCGCAGCCCCTCCGACGCGCCGTACACCGCGGCCGCCAGCCCCGCCGGGCCGCCGCCCACGATGACCAGGTCGTAGTGGTCGGACGCCGGCCGGCCGGCGACGCCGACCCGCTCGGCGATCTCCAGCGTGGTCGGCCGCTCGAGCACGCTGCCGTCCTCGAGCAGGGCGACGGGCAGCCGGTCGTCGCTGACGCCGGCGACCTTCAGCAGCTCGCGCGCCTCGCCGTCGCGCTCGACGTCGAGGAAGCGCGCCGGCACGCGGTTACGCGCCAGGAAGTCGCGCAGCTCGTGCGACTCGGGCGAGAAGCGGTGCCCGATCACCCGCACGCCGCCGGCCTCGAGCGCGGCGCCGGACTCCCATGTAGTCAGCAGATCCTCGACGACCGGGAACAGCTGCTCCTCCGGCGGGTCCCACGGCTTGAGCAGGTAGTAGTCGAGCGCGACGTCGTTGATCGCGGCGATCGCCGCCTCGGTGTCGGCGTAGGCGGTCAGCAGCACGCGCTTGGCGTCCGGCACCAGCGTGCGCGCCTTGACCAGGTACTCGGTCCCGGGCATGCCCGGCATCCGCTGGTCGGCGATCAGCATCGCCACCTGATCGCCGCGGCGGCGGACCTCGCCGAGCATTTCCAGCGCCTCGGCGCCCGAGCCCGCGCGCAGGATCCGGTAGCGCTCGCCGAACCCGCGCCGCAGGTCGCGCGCGACGGCGGCCAGCACGGCTGGCTCGTCGTCCACCGCCACGATCGCGGGCCGCCGCTCGCTGCTCACCGCATGAACACTACGGGGCGCGCCTCGCCGGCTCACAGGGGTGGAGCGGGCGCCGCCGTGACGCTACTCTCGCGGGCGGCAGTCAGACTCAACGGGAGGATCCCTCTTGCGACGGTTCGCGACGGCGTTCATGGTGGCCACGGGAGGCATGGCGGCGGCAGCCGCGACGAGCCAGGCTTCGACGGTCAGCATCACCCCGGTGAAGCCCTGCTACATCACGGGCGAGACCGACACCCTCTCCGGCACGGGGTACACGCCGAACGGCGCCATCGGGATCGCCGTCGACGGCGCCGCGGTCTTCGACCTGGTGGCCGACGCCGCCGGCAACTTCACCACGAGCCTGCAGTTCGGCGCCATGAAGGCCGTCAAGACGCACACGATGACCGCCACCGACAAGACGAACCCGGCGCTCACCGGGAGCGTCTCGTTCACCGGCACGATCCATCAGGTCATCGTCAAGCCCGCCAACGGCCCGGCCGGCAAGAAGCGCAAGCTGCGCGGCTACGGCTTCATCAACGGGCCGAAGGCGTATATGCACGTGCGCGGGCACGGGGTCCGCTCGAACGTGTCGCTCGGCAAGCCGCAGGGCGTCTGCGGCGTCTTCGAGACGCGCAAGCGGATCGTCTCCTCGAACGCCGCCCCGGGCAAGTACAAGGTCCAGTTCGACGCGCGGAAGAAGTACTCCAAGAAGCAGCCGCGGCTGGTCTACGAGCTGCGCGTGTTCCGCACGTTCCACTCGGCGGCGGCCGGCACCGCGGCGTTCGCGGGTGCGGCGATGCTGCAGGGCTGGACGAAGGTGGCCGGCTGAGCGTGGCCTACGTCACGCGGGAAGCCCGGGAGGAGCTGCTCGAGACCATCGCCGAGGCGATCGACGCGCTGGGCAGCGCGCTGGGCGCGCTCGGCGACGCCTATGAGCAGCTCGACGAGCGGACCGCGGACGCGCTCGAGGAGGGCCTCTTCCGCCCCGCGCAGGCGGCCTACGGGCGCGCGAAGCGCACGTATTCCGGTTTCGCCGAGCGCCACGGCCTGCAGGCCGGGCGCACCTTCGAGCCGGTTTCCCCGGGCGCCGCGTCACGCGGCGTCCGGGCGTTCGTCGAGATCGCCGTCGAGGCGGTCGAGGAGGCGGACGAGATCCTCGCCGAGCTGCAGGACTCGATGCGGCCGGTCGAGGTCGGCGATCCCGAGCTGCGCGCCGGGCTCGCCGCCGTCCGCGAACGGCTGGGCGCGATCCCCGATCGCGCCCATCGGCTCATCAGTACGCTCGGCCGCTGATCAGCTCGGCGCCGCCGGGCGTGGCGCGCAGGACGCCGTCGTGCATCGCGGCGAGCTGCTCGGCTGCGCCCGCCTCCGAGCCGTGCGTGCCGACTACGTACAGGCACAGCGACACGGCGCGGCGCCCGTGCATGGCCGCGTCCCAGGCGCGGTCGTAGTCGAGCGCGACGTCGAACTCGCGGCCGGTGACGCCGACCGGGAAGCGCGACCACCAGACGGCGTCGTAGCCGTCGCCCAGGCGCTGGTCGATCAGCGGCAGGAACGGCTCCGCCCAGCGCTCGGGCGGCTCGGTCACCGGCACCTCGGTGAGCGCGAGCCGTTCGGCCGCCTCCAGGGCCTCGACGTCGAGCCCCGCCGCGATCAGGCCGGCGCGGTCGGCCGCGAGGCCGCCCGGCAGCGACCGGTGCAGCAGCCAGCCGTTGCGGCTCGCGCCGAGCGAGTAGAACGCCGCCAGCGCCGGGTGCAGCTCGTCCGCCGACTGCACGAGCATCGCCAGGTGCGGGCAGGAGATCTGTCCGGCGCCGTCCGGGATCGCGTCGGCGAGGCTCACGGCGCAGACGGTATTGGGAAGCGGGCGGCGATCGTCGTGCCGGCGCCGGGCGCGGACGTGACCGCGAGCTCGCCGGCCGCTTCGCTCGCCCGCGCGCGCATCAGCGCGAGCCCGAGGTGGCCGGCGGCGGCGCCGGCGGCCGCGGCCGGGTCGAAGCCTTCGCCGTCGTCGGCGACGGTGAGCGCGATCACCCCGTCCTCGGCATCCAGGCGCACCTCGACGGCCGCGGCGGCGGCGTGCTTGAGCGCGTTGGCGAGCGCTTCGTTGAGCACGCGCGCGACTGCGGCGGTGACCGCCGGGGGCGCCTCGCCGATCGCCGGCCCGGCCGCCAGCCGCACCGGGAGCCCGCGCAGCGAGTAGCGCGCGCAGACCTCCTCGACGGCCGCCCGCGTCCCGCCGATCGGGAGCGTGCTCGCCAGGTCGACCAGCCGGTCGCGGACGACGGCGTGGGCGGAGCCGACCGCCGCGCGCAGCCGCGCGCGGCTGGCCGCGGCCGCGGCGGGCGCCGGGTCGCTGTCCAGGAACGCGAGCTCGCGCACGGCCAGCGCGAGGTCCTGCGCGAGCCCGTCGTGCACGTCGGCGGCGACCCGCAGCCGCTCGCGCGCGACCGCCGCGCCCTGGAGCTGGAGCCGCAGCTGGGCGCTCGCGATCCCGGCCGCGAGCTGGTCGCCGAGCAGGCTCAGCACCGTGCCGCTCAGCGCGTCGAGCGCCACCGGCTCGGCGCGCGCGGCGACGACCGCGCCAACGAGCCGCTCGGCGGTGGCCAGCGGTACCGCGAGCCAGTGCGCCGCCGGCGGCTCGAACGGATTCGGCACGAGCCAGCCGGCCGGCTCGTTGAACACGATCGGGTGCCCGCCGGCGATCGCCAGCCGCCACGCCGCCGGGTCGAAGTCGAGCTGCTCGCGCGCGCCCGGCTCACCGGTGAAGCGGGTCAGCAGCGGTCGCCCGCCGGCGTCCGGGAGGTAGAGCACGGTCGCCTCGAGGTCGAGCGTCACGCGCATTGCCTCGAGCGCGCGGTCCGCGACCTCGTACAGCGTCCCGGGCGCGTTGAGTGCGCGCGCCACGCGGCTGATCGCCTCGAGGCCCGAGGCGACGCGTGCCGGCAGCCGCCCGGCGTCGGCCATCGCGGCCCTTATGGGAGCCCGGCGCGCGGGACGTCGACGGTGGTCGTGAGCAGCACCGCCTCGCGCGCCGCGGAGCGGTTGGCCTCGGCGAAGTCCGGCGCCGCGCACATGAGCAGCGTCCGGCCGTCGTCGCCGCCGAGCATGCACGCGAACACGTCGAGCCCGTCCGGCATCCCGATCTCGGCGACGATCTCGCCGCCGGGCGCCACGCGCGCGCAGCGCGCGTTGACCTCGTCGGCGGCCCAGATGTGGTCCTCGGCGTCGAGCCCGCAGCCGTCGGGGCCGAAGCGCAGCTTCGACAGCGTTTCCGCGAGCGTCGTGATCGGCGGCGTCGGCGCCACCTGCGCCCAGATGCGCCGGTCGCTCAGCGAGCCGTCGTCCTGGATCGTGAACGCGGTGTAGCGGGCACCGGCGGTCTCGCCGACGATCAGCGTCCGGCCGTCCGGCGTGATCACCGAGCCGTTCGGGAACAGCATGTCCTCGGCGGCGACGGCGGCGGTCCCGTCGGGCGCGACGTGGACCAGCGCGGCGGGGGACGGGTCGCCCAACCCCATCAGGTCGAAGCCGAAGTTGCCGGCATACGCGCGGCCCTCGCCCGAGACGACCATGTCGTTGAGGTGCCCGCCGCAGTACTCGGTCACGTCGGCGTGCTCGCTCACCGTGCCGTCGGGCATCCGGCGGAGGATCCGGTGGTCGCGCATCGAGACGACGAGCACCGAGCCGTCGGGCATCCAGCCGAGCCCTGACGGCTGGCCCTCGACGGTCATGACCTCCTCGGCCCGGCCGTCGGTGGTCACGGTGAGCACGAGGTGCCGGTAGAAGTCCGACACCCACCAGCGGCCCTCGTGCCAGCGCGGTGACTCGAAGAACGCGCCACCCTCGAGCAGCGTCTTCATCACGCCATGAAGTGCGTCTGCATCACGCGCACCGGCGCGTCCCAGCTCGCGTCGTGGTACTCCTCGCCGGGGAGCTGGTCGTCGCGGTTCTCGTCGAGATGCCGCTGCAGCGCGGTGGGCAGGTAGGCGTGGATCTCCTCGTCGGTCATCTCGAGGCTCCGGCGCTCCTCCTCGGGGAGCTCGACGCAGACCGGTTCCGAACGACCGTGCAGGTGGACGTGCCAGCGGTGGTGCCGATGGTGCTCCACGCGCTCGTGGTGCGAGATCGGAAGGTTGGACATGGCACGACGCTACCGGACGACGGGCGCTTCATCCGCGGCGTCAGCCGGTCGCGGGATGGCGGCGGGCGGCCGCGGGGCGGATGCTCGACGCAGCATGCTGCTCGCCTCGTTCACGCTCAGCGCCCTCGCGGTCGTCGGCGCGGTCGGCTGGCTCGCGCGCACGGGTAGCACGGCGGTCGCGATCGGGGCGGGCCTGCTCGCGCTCGCGCTGGCCGGCCTGGTCATCAGCCGCCTGCTCGCGATGCTGCCCGACCGCCCGGCGGAGGCGCGCCATCCGCACGCCGCGTGGGTGGTCCCGGGCGTCGCGGCGGCGGCGCTGCTCGTGCCGCTCGCCGTGCCGAGCGTCGCCCATCCGCCGGTGCGGCCGGGCGCGAGCCTGCGCGGGACCGTCCGCGGGTTCCTCGGCGCGGTCGTCGACAACGACGGCGTGAGCGCCTGCCGCTACCTCACCGGCCAGGCGCGGCGCGAGTCGGTCGGCGCCTCCTGCCAGGCGTTCTTCGGCGCCGCCCGCCGGCCGGTGAGCAGCGACGGCCGACTCGACCGGCTGACGTACGCGGTCCGCGGCGACACGGTGACCGTCGCCGGCCACCGGTTCGTGCTCCGCCGCGCCACGCAAAGCGAGCGCAGCGAGTTCCTCGCGCCGCCGACGCCGTGGCGGATCAGCTCGAGCGTGCGCTGGCTCGATCGAGCTCCTGCAGCAGATCGTGCGCCGCGAGCTCGACCGCCTTGTGCCGCCAGATCGACGCGCGGTACACGCACGCGATCAGCCCGGTGCGGTGCAGCCGTCTGAAGTCGCCGTACACGAACGCGTAGCGCGCCTTCGTGCCGTCCGTCGCGCCTTCGGTCAGGCCGAGGTGCCAGGCCGCGTACTCGTCCCATGAGTGCGACTCCAGGAACGCGTTCTCCTGCGCGGCGGTCGGCTGCACGTCGCCCCATTCGCTGTCCAGGACGTACTGCCGGGCCGCGATCAGCTCCCGTGCTCGCTCCACGGCCCGCTCGTTGAGGGCGTACGACGCCATGCGCAGGGGTGTATACCCCGCGCTGGTGGTCGCACTCGATCTCCGGCGCGCGATCCGCGCGCACATCGCCTCGCGCCAGGTCGCGCGCGTGATCTACGGCGCGATCATCGGGCTGGCGCTGGTAGTGGCGCTGGAGAGCCACCCGCCGGGCGCGGGCGTGGTCGCGGGCCTGGTGATCGGGACCGCCGTCGCGGTCGCGCTCGCCGAGGTCTACAGCGAGTTGGTCGGCAGCGAGCTGCGCCGGCGGCTGCACGGCGAGCTGCGCCAGATCGCGATCGACGGCGCCGCGGTCGCCGCCGGCGTCGGGTTCCCGGCCGTGTTCTTCATCCTCGCGGCTCTCGACGTCCTCGAGCTGGACACCGCGTTCACCGTCGCCAAGTGGTCGGGCGCCGGGCTGATCGCCTTCTACGGGTTCTGCGCCGCGCGTCTTTCCGGCGCCGGCGTCGCCGCGGCGCTGCTGCAGGCGATCGCGGTGTGCCTGATCGGCCTGGCGCTGATCGCGCTGAAGGCCGTGCTGCACTGACCCGCGAGTGAGTCGTAGACTCCCCCGGAGTCGATGGCCGGCCAGCGCATCAGCTACGTCCCGTTCGAGGACATGAGCCCGGAGATGCGGGCCGAGATGGAGCGCTGCGCGCGGGAGGGCACTCCGCGTCCGGAGAGCTCGGCCGTGCGCGCGCACGTCCCCGCCGCGTTCTGGTTCTTCGCCAACGCGTGGGATGACCTGTTCCGCAACGGCGTCCTCGACCATGCGCTCAAGGAGCTCTGCCGCGTCTACGTCTCGCGCAGCGTCAGGTGCGAGTACTGCGGCAATCAGCGGTCGGTCAAGGGCGCCTCGCTCGGCCTCGCCGAAGGCCAGTACGACGAGCTGCTCAACTTCGAGAGCGCGGACGCGTTCGACGAGCGCCAGAAGGCGGCGCTCGCCTACGCCGAGGCGATCGTGTGGCACCTCGACACCGACGACGCCTTCTGGGAGCGGATGCACGCGCACTTCAGCGAGCCCGAGCTCGTCGAGCTGGGGTGCATGGTCGGCCTGACGCTCGGCCAGCAGAGTTGGCTGCGGATGCTGAACATCGACCACCACGAGGTGCTCGCCGGCACCGAGGCGTCGCTGGCGCCGGGCTTCGAGACCCGGGAGGCGCTCGAGGCCAGCAAGGCCGCGCGCGACTACTGGGCCAAGGCCTGATCCGCGGCGAACAACGTCTGCGCCGCGTACGCGGAGTCGAGGTACTCGCGGACGGCGCTGATCCGGCCGTCACGCACGGTGAAGATGCCGCAGTAGACGTTGTCGTAGTCGGCGCCGCCGACCGTGCGGGCGCGAACGCGCCACTCGAGCGCGACGGTGTCGCCCTCGGCGATCAGGGTCGGGAACTCGAACGACTGTGTGCCGGCCTCGAACAGCGTGCCGCCGACGGTGCTGAGGAAGTCGTCGACGATCCGGTCGCGGCCCTCCCAGGGCCCGGCGATCGGGAGGTCGCCGTAGATCGTCCACGTGGCGTCCTCGGCGAAGCTGTCGCGGATCGTGTCGATGTCGCCGTCCAGCAGCGCGTCGAGATAGCGCTGGACGACCTGCTTGGGCGTGGTGGAGGTCATGCCGCGATTGCAACGCCCGGAAGCGGGCCGGGCAATGGCCGGTTCGCTCGCACGGTCATCATGGATCGTGATCGCCGGTGGAGCTGCGCCAGCTGCACTACTTCGTCACCCTCGCCGAGGAGCTGCACTTCGGCCGCGCCGCCGAGCGGCTGCACATCGTCCAGCCCGCGGTGAGCCAGCAGCTCCGCCGGCTCGAGGCCGAGCTCGGCGTGACGCTGGTGGAGCGGTCCACGCACCACGTGGCGCTGACCGCCGCCGGCCAGCGGTTCCTGCCCGAGGCGCGCGCGGTGCTCGCCGCCGCCCGGCGCGCTCGCGACTCGGTCGGCGGCGCCGGTGCCTCCACGCTGCGGCTCGGGACGAGCACCGGGCTCGGCCACCGCCTGCCGCGGCTGCTCGCGGACCTGGAGGAGCGCGCGCCGGGCATGACGGTCGAGCTCGTCCGCGTCCCCGCCGCCGACCGCCTGCGCCAGGTCGCCGACGGGACGCTCGACGCGGCGCTGCTGCGCGGCGCGACGAGCCACCCGGGCCTGCGCCTCGAGCCGGTCTGGAGTGAGGCGATCGCCGTCGCCCTGCCCGCGAGCCACCCGGTCGCGGCCGCGGACCGGCTCGCGCTCGCGCAGCTCCACGAGGTCCCGCTGCGCCTGCCCGCCCGCGACACCAACCCGCCGCTGTTCGACCTGATCGTCGGCGCCTGCCGCGCGGCCGGCTTCGAGCCGCGCCTCGCGCCCGCGATGAACGACCAGGACATGCTCGCCGCCATCGCCGCCGGCCCCCCGACCTGGACCGTGTACTACGCCGCCCAGGCCGCCCTGCTCGCCGACGCCGCCGGCGGCGTCGTGTTCCGGACGCCCACCGAGCCGCCGCTGGAGATGCCGACCCTGCTCGCCACGGCTGCCGCGGGCGGCGCCCCCGCGCTCGACGCCCTGCGCGCCGCATGCCGCGCCGTCGCCTGAGGCGTCAGGTGACGATGGCGATGTCGGCGGCCTCGGCGAACTCGAAGACCGCGTCGCGGCCGGCGCCGGAGGTCAGCGACTGGGCGCGCCGGACGATCTGTAGGTCCGTCTCGGCGACCCGCGTCCCGAACAGCATCAGGGCGAGCGAGTCGTTGTGCTGCCGCGATCGCCAGCACAGGCCGTCCGGCGCCGCCGCCGTGTCGTGCAATGCGGCGGACCAGGGCACGGTGTCCGCGTATTCCGAGGCGTTGCTCTCGATCAGCTCTCCGTGCGTGACCTGGATGCGCTTCAGCCCGGCGCCGTGGAGCGCGACGAGCCGGAGGTCCCGCCTGGGCGTCACGATCGACCACACCCACCGCTCGATCTGGCCGCGAAGCACCCTGCGGTCCGGGCCGCGCACGGGCACATCGTGGAAGACGGTCTCGGAGAGCGCGTCCGGCAGGTCGTCGGCTCCGTACATGGTCGGGACGATCGAGCCGCCGTGCACGAGCGGACGGAACCGCGCGAGGCGCGGCGTGTCGTTGAACTGCCGCTCGTGCTGACTCGGCGCGTGGCAGCGAACGATCTCGCGCCCCGCGACCCAGGACTCGATCACCGGATCGAGCTGGGGCGGCGGTCGCGGGATCACGGTGCCGGCTAACCCACCGGCTCGCGGACCGCTTCGCTCGCGGCGGCCACCACGGCCCCGGAGCTCTCGTCGAGCACGTCGACCGGCCGGCGCCCGTCGAGCCAGCCGTTCGCCGTGGTGAACCACAGAGCCTGTTGCCACGCGCTCAGGTCCGCGGTCCCGAGCTGCTCGAGCACCTCGCCGACCGCCGGCTTCGGCTTGCCGTCGTCGTCGAACTGGAACGCCGGGAAGTAGACCGTGCCGTGATGCTCGACGGCGACCAGCCGTCCCTCGCGACGCCAGCGGCTTGCAAGCGCCGATGCGTTCTTGGCCCCCGAGCCCGCGAGCTCAGCCACCTGCGCCGACGTGAGGGCGCCGAATTCCTCGAGCAGAGCGGAGCGCGCCTGCGCGTTGCGCCGAGCCTGCAGCACGACCGGGGCCGTCGGCACCCTCGTCATTGGCGTCATCGCCCTCGTCAGGTCGCTGAGCGAGTCGCCCTCGCCCGTTGCGCTGCGGAAGACGAGCGCGATGTCGGCGTCGAACGTCGTCTCGGGCACGTCGGACCCGGGCAGCAGCAGGTGCACGTCGATGCGCGGGTACGGACCAGCGGTCTCGCGTGCGGTCAGCGCGAGCACGTCGAGGACATGGCTCACCAGCACATCTCGCGTCCTGCGATCGGCGACGAACCGCATCAGCGTCGGCGAAACCTCGATTTGCGACGTGGCGAGCGCCAGATCCTCGTCGAGCGCCTCGACGACCCGGTCGACGTCGTCGGTGCGTGCAGCCGCCTCGTCCGTGAGGACCGCCGAGAGACTGGC
Organism: Solirubrobacteraceae bacterium; assembly: GCA_036520135.1. Taxonomy (GTDB): domain Bacteria; phylum Actinomycetota; class Thermoleophilia; order Solirubrobacterales; family Solirubrobacteraceae; genus DASSUW01. The sequence goes on along the minus strand of DATDKF010000150.1, from coordinate 876 downwards.
GAAGCGAAGCGGGACATCGTCGGAGCGCCAGGCGTACGGCTCGTGGGACCGGCCGGTGGCCGCGTAGTCGACCAGAAACCGCGCTCGCCGATGCGTGGAAGTGAGATGTGAACGCAACGCGAACTTGCTCATTACGATTACATTCTATCGTCCCGCCTGAGCGCGGCCGCGGGCGCGTGGCGCCCCGGCGCCAGGCGAACTCGTCGAGCTCGCCTGGCGCAACTGACGTCAGGCGACGGCCGGCTCGGCCTCCGCGACGGCCTTCGCCTCGCGACGTGTACCGAGCAGCAGTCCCGCCGCCACCACGCCGAGCGCCGCGACCACGATCGCCACGGCGAAGGCGGACCGGTAGCCGTCGGTGAGCGCGGCCAGGGACCCGGCGCCGTGCGCGCCGGACACGGCGACGGAGGACAGGATGGCCACGCCCACCGCCCCGCCGATCTGGAAAGAGGCGTTGTTCAGCCCCGACGCCAGCCCGGCATCGCTCTCGGCCACGCCGGTCAGCGACGCGATCGAGCCGGCGACGTAGGCGGCGCCGATGCCCGGGCCGAGGATCAGCAGGGCGAAGAAGAGGTCGCCGAGGTAGCTGCCGGCGACCGACACCTGCGTCAGCAGCAGGCTGCCCAGGCCGGTGAGCGCCATGGCGACAACCGCGACCCGCCTGATGCCGCCCTTGGTAGCGATCGCCTGCGCGGTGGCGGTTCCGATCACCGCCGTGACCGGCATGACGACCGAGGCGAGCCCGAACTGGATCGGCGACCAGCCAAGGACCTCCTGTGCGTACTGGGTGAGGATGAACGGCACGCCGAAGCCCATCGTCCCCAGCGCGAAGAGCACGAGGTTGCCCCCCACCAGCGACCGCGACCGGAACACCCC
>DATDKF010000149.1:0-2307 GCA_036520135.1 Solirubrobacteraceae bacterium | reverse complement strand
CTGATAGCCGCAGGTGGCCATCGACGTCCGCAGCGCGCCCATCAGGTTGAACGTGCCGTCGTTCTCGCGGGCCGGGCCCGTGATGATCTCCTGCAGCGTCCCGTTCTGCGTGGTGCGCACGCGCGCGCCGCGCGGGAGCGAGGGGTGGAAGGTCGCCATGCCCCAGTGGAAGCCGTGGCCGGGCGCCTCGTACGCGCGGGCGAGCGGCGAGCCGATCATCACCGCGTCCGCCCCGCAGGCGAACGCCTTCGCAACGTCGCCGCCGTTGCGCATGCCGCCGTCGGCGATCACGCGGCAGTACTCGCCGGTCTCGAGCATGTGCTGGGAGCGGGCCGCCTGCACGTCGGCGATCGCGGTGGCCTGCGGCACGCCGATGCCGAGCACGCCGCGCGTCGTGCACGCGGCGCCCGGGCCGACGCCGACGAGCACGCCGGACGCCCCGGTGCGCATGAGGTGCAGCGCGGTGGAGTAGCTCGCGCAGCCGCCGAGCACGACCGGCACCGGCATCTCGCGCACGAACTCCTTGAGGTTGAGCACGTGGCCCTGGCTGGAGACGTGCTCGGCGGAGATCACGGTGCCCTGGATCACGAGGATGTCGAGCCCCGCGTCGAGCGCGCGCTCGTGCCAGCGCTCCACTCGCTGGGGGGTGAGCGACGCGGCCGCGACCACGCCGTGCGCCTTGATCTCCTCGATCCGCTGCGTGATCAGCTCCTCCTTGACCGGCTCGAGGTAGATCTCCTGCATCTCGCGCGTCGCCTCTTCGCGGTCGAGCGAGGCGATGCGCTCGAGGATGGCGTCCGCGTCCTCGTAACGGGTCCAGATGCCCTCGAGGTTCAGGACCGCGAGGCCGCCGAGCTTGCCGACGATCCCGGCCGTCTCGGGCGAGACGACGCCGTCCATCGCCGAGGCCAGCAGCGGCAGCTCGAAGCGGTACGGACCGAGGGTCCAGGTGATATCGACGTCATCGGGGTCGCGCGTGCGGCGCGAGGGGACGATGGCGACGTCGTCGAATCCGTAAGCGCGGCGCGCCTTCTTGCCGCGGCCGATCTCAACTTCCATTCAGGAATCCTAGGGGTGCGGGCGGACGGGACCGCCACCCACGTTAGCCCACCTCAGTCGGTATTTCGGGCCGTTCGACCGCGATCTCGTCGAGAAGCCGCTCTACGCGGTCAGGATCGAGCACGCCGGCGCCCAGGTGCTGGGTCGACTCGGCGCCGCAGGCGGCGCCGTAGGCCAGGCACTCGGCCGTCGGGCGGCCGTTGTAGCGGGCCGCGACGAAGCCGGCGAGGAACGCGTCGCCGGACCCGACGGCGGCGCGCGGCTCGACCGTGCCGGGCGGCACGTGGACGCGGTACAGGCGCGGCTCGCCGTTGGGCTCGGACGGGAGCATGTGCGCGAAGCAGCCGTCGGGCATCGTCATGATCGCCTCGCGGGCGCCGAGGCCGACCATCTCGCGCACCGCGATCACGCGGTCCTCGTCGTCGTTGAACTCGTGGCCGACGAGCTCTTCGGCCTCGAGCACGTTCGGCGAGACCACGTCGGGCTCCGCGCGGACCGCGCGCCGCAGCGGGTCGCCGTCGGTGTCGACGACGGTCGCCACGTGGAGGCGCCGCAGCTCGCGGATCAGCCGCGCGTAGACGTCGATGTCGACCTCGCGCGGCAGCGAGCCGGCGAACACGCACATGCTCGCGCCCTTGGCCAGGTACAGCAGCTTGTCGACGAACAGCTCGGCCTCCTGTTCGGAGACCTTCGGGCCGCGCTCGTTGATCTCGGTCTGTTCTCCGGTCGTCGGGTCGATCACCGCGGTGTTGGTGCGCGACTCCTCGCGGATGCGCACGAAGTCGCTCAGCACCGAGAGCTGTGTGAGCTGCTCGACGATCCGGGTGCCGGTCGCGCCGCCGGCCATTCCGGTGGCGATCACCGGCGCGCCGAGCGTCTTGAGCACGCGCGCGACGTTGACACCCTTGCCGCCCGGCATCGTCGTCTGCTCGACGGTGCGGTGGCGCCGTCCGAGACGGAAGTTGGGCACCGACAAGGTCTTGTCGATGGCCGTGTTGAGCGTGACGGTGACGATCATGCGGCGCTGGTCTGGCGTGGCCGCCGGCGGCGGGTGATCCGCGCCCGCCGGAGTGCGGCCAGCAGGACCGTAGCGACAAGAAGGGCAAATGCGACGCCGATCAGCAGCCAAGGGCTGCCGGCCGCCGCCTTCGTGCGCTGTGCGGTGTTGGCCGCGGGCACCGCCGACTGCGCGATCAGCGCCGCTGTGGCGACGGTCTTCCCGCCTTGGCGGACGTCGACGTGACCGAG
>DATDKF010000148.1:0-24339 GCA_036520135.1 Solirubrobacteraceae bacterium | reverse complement strand
CGCCGGGTCGACCGGATCGTCTGGGTTCTCGGGCCATTTCGCCATGACGCAGAGGCTACCCCCGTCGCCGATCCGGACCTCAGCGTGCGATGCCGAGGGCGGGGACGCGCGGGCGCCGCCTGCGCCGCCACCAGGAACGGTGATAGCGCGGGAGTCGCGGCCGGAGCGTGATCGCGGCGGGGCGCTCGATGGGAACCAGCTGGGTGAGGAGAGCGGGATGCATGCTGCCGAGCCTGCGCCGGCACGGTTGCAACGCGCTTACGGTCGGGTTGCGCGCGGCGCCGTTCCGCCCCAGAGCGCGAACCGCCGGTTTGTAGTGGGCTGCAAAGCGATCAACTGACCTTCCCAACGGCACCCGAACCCGGATAGCGTCACCCCAGACGATGCAATTCCGGATCCTTGGCCCTCTTGAGGTGCACAGCGATCGCGGTGACGCCGTCACCTTGGGAGGCAGGAAACCGCGCGCCGTCCTCGCTGTTCTGCTGTTGAACGCCAACGAGCCGGTGAGCGCCGAGCGCCTGGCCGGGGCGCTCTGGGGGGAGGAGGCGCCCGCCGGTGCCGTGCGGACGGTCCACGTGCACGTCTCCCGTCTGCGCAAGGCACTCGGCGACGGCGAGATCGTGACGACGACGCCGGCCGGCTATCGGCTGCGCGTGCTGCCGGGCGAACTCGACGCCGAGCGATTCGAGCAGCTCGTCGAGCAGGGCCGCAGCGTGCTGGCCTCAGGGCGCCCGGACGAGGCGGCGGCCACGCTGCGCGAGTCTGAGAGCCTCTGGCGCGGGCGGCCGCTCGCCGACCTGGCGTACGAGCCGTTCGCTCACACCGAGATCGCACGGCTCGAGGAGCAGCGACTCGCCGCGCTCGAGCTGCGCGTGGAGGCCGACGCCGCCGCCGGCCGGCACGCCGAGCTCGTCTCGGAGCTGCGCCGGCTGGTGGCTGAGCATCCAACGCGCGAGCGACTGGCTGCGCAGCTCATGCTCGTGCTCTACCGCTGCGGGCGCCAGACCGAGGCGCTCGAGGCCTACCGCGAGGCACGCCAGACGCTCTCGGACGAGATCGGCGTCGAGCCCGGACCGGAGCTTCGCGCGATGCACGAGGCCGTTCTGCATCAGGATCCCGCCCTCGATCGCACCGCGGCCCTGGATCTCCCGCGCGAGCTCGAAGCTGCGGGAACCGCGCCGCTCGTCGGCCGTGAGGCCGAGCTGAGCTGGCTGCGCGACCGGTGGGAGGAGGCGCGTTCCGGGCAAGGTCGGCTTGTCGTGCTCGCCGGCGCGCTCGGGATGGGCAAGACGCGGCTGGCGGCCGAGCTGGCACTCGAAGCGCATCGCGCCGGAGCCGCGGTCGTCTACGCCTCCTGCGATCGCCCGGCGCAGCCGTGCCTCGACGCGCTCGGCGGTGCGCGCGCCGGAACACGGCCGCTCTTGGTCATCGCCGATGATCTCGATCGCGCCGGCGCCGACGTGATGGCAGCCGTGCGCGAGCTGTCCGGACCACAGGTCCTGGTCCTCACGACGGCGACGGACCCCGAGCCGTTGACCGCGCTGGAGACGGATGGGGTCCTGTACCTCAAGCGCCTCGGTTCGGCGGGCATCGGCGCGATCGCGGCGCTGTATGCGCCGGATCAGACGACCGAACAGTTGCCCGTCGAGCGGCTGCTCAGCGAGAGCGGCGGCGTCCCAAGCCGTGTGCACGCCGCCGCGAGCCGATGGGCCCGCCTCGAGGCGCGGGAGCGAGTGAGCGCGATCGCCGGCCGTGCTGCGGAAGGCCGCGAGGAGCTGCGCGCGATGGAGGACGAGCTTGCCGGCGGCGTCGTCCAGCTTCAGACGGCGCGCGATCGGTACTGGCCCGGTGACGGCGACGCGGACCCCGTCGTCTGCCCGTTCAAGGGTCTTGCGTCGTTCGAGGCGACCGACGCACCGTACTTCTTCGGTCGCGAGCGGCTCGTCGCCGCGCTCGTGGCACGACTCGTCGGCGCACCGCTCCTCGGCGTTGTCGGGCCTTCGGGCAGCGGCAAGTCGTCCGTGGTGAGGGCGGGACTGCTGCCGGCGCTGACCGGCGGGGTGCTGCCACAGAGCGACGACTGGCCACAGGTGCTGATCCGGCCCGGCGAGCATCCGCTCCGGGAGCTGCGCGACGGAATCGACACGGTCGCAGATGGCCGGTTCGTGCTCGCCGTCGACCAGTTCGAGGAGACGTTCACCGTCTGCCGCGACGAGGCGGAACGGGGCCGGTTCATCTCCGAGGTCGTGCGCGCGTCGCAGCGTGAGCCGCGCGCGGTGGTCGTGATCGCCATCCGTTCCGACTTCTACGGGCGTTGCGCCGACTATCCCGGGCTTGCGCGCCTGCTCGCGGCCAACCACGTGCTCGTCGGGTCGATGCGGCGGGAGGAGCTCCGGCGGGCGGTCGTGGGGCCGGCGCAGCGCGCCGGACTGCACGTCGAGCCCGACCTCGTCGAGACGCTGGTGCGCGACGTCGAGGACGAGCCCGGTGCGCTCCCGTTGCTCTCGACCGCGCTGCTCGAGCTCTGGCAGCGGCGCGACGGGCGGCGGCTGCGGCTGGCCGCCTACGAGGAGACCGGCGGCGTACACGGCGCGGTCGCGCGGCTGGCGGAGGACGGGTTCGGCCGGCTCGACGAGACCCAGCAGGCGCTTGCCCGCCGCGTGCTGCTGCGGCTGGCCACCGTCGAGCCGGAGGGCGGGGTCGAGCGCCGGCGGCTGCCGGTCGACGAGCTCGAGGACGGCAGCGGGGCCGTCGCGTCGGTCATCGGACTGCTCGCCGACGCCCGCCTGCTGACCCTCACCGCCGGCACGGTCGAGTTCGCCCACGAGGCGCTCATGCGCGAGTGGCCTCGCCTCCGCGAGTGGATCGAGGCCGGACGCGACGACCTGAAGATCCACCGGAGCGTGAGCTCCGCCACTCGCGAATGGTCGCGGCTGGACCGCGACGACGACGCGCTGCTGCGCGGCGCCCCGCTGGCCGAGGCACGCGAATGGGCGGAGCGCGCGGACCCCGGACCGACGCAGGCCGAGCGCGACTACCTCGACGCCAGCCTGGATCGGGAGCGCCGCGACCGCCGAGCGCACCGCCGCCACCTCGCGATCGCGTTCGGCGCGCTCGCCCTGGGCATCGTCGTCATCGGCGCGGTCGCCCTCGTCGCGATTGCGCAGCGCCGCGACGCAGACCGCCAGCGGAACATCGCGATCTCCCGCCAGCTCGCACTGCAGTCGGAGAAGGAGGTCGCCGCCGACCCGGAGCTGGCCACGCGGCTGGCCCTCTGGGCGCTCGACACGTCCCCGACCGACCAGGCGGCCACCGCACTGCGCGGGGCGACGCTCGCGTTCCACCCGTTCAAGGCCTTGCCGGCCGACTCCATCGATGCGAACGCCGCGATGTACAGCCCTGACGGCAAGCACGTGCTGACCGGCGGGGGCGACGGGCGCGCGCTCGTGTGGGACGTCGCGGCGCGCCGGCCCGTGGCGCAGCTGAGCACCGGTAAGCGCGAGATAGTCAGTGCCCGCTATTCGCCCGAGGGCGACCGGATCGCGTTGGGGCTCGCGGATGGGACGGTGCTCGTGACCGACGGCTCGCTGGCCGCGCCGCGGGTCGTGCTGCATGTCAAGGACGCTCGCGTCGAGGATCTCGCGTTCAGCGGCGACGGCCGGCGGATCGCCGCGGCGCTCGGCGACGGGATCGTGCGCGTGCTCGCCACGGACGGGAGCGAGCCGGTCCAGCGTCTGAGCGGCCACCAGGACGCGGTCCACGGCGTCGACATCAGCGCCGACGGCAGCCGCGTCGTGAGCGCCGGCGAGGATGGGACCGTCCGGCTCTGGAACCTTGCGGACGGTGGTACCGGACAGGTCATTCACGCCGGCGATGCGCCGGAGACCGATGTCGCGTTCAGCCCGGACGGGACACGGATCCTGGGCGTGGGGGACGACCGCAGGATTCGGTTCTGGAATGCGCGGACCGGTGCGGAGCAGCCGGCGATGAGCGGTGAGGGCCGCGAGCTGACCGCCGGCGCCTTCAGCGCGGACGGCCGTCGCTTCGCCGTTGCCGGCAGGGACGGCGCTGTCCGCGTTTGGAGCACCGAGGGCGGGCCGCCTGTCGCCGTACTGCGCGGTCATCGGGCACGCGTGCTCGACGTCGGCTTCGGACCTACGAGCGATCGCGTCGTCAGCGCAGCCGAGGACGGCACGGTGCGGATGTGGAACGCCGGCCGGACGCAGGCGTGGACCGTCCCGAGCCTGACCAACGACATCGAGTTCAACCGCGACGGCCGCTATGTCGCGAGCGGGAGCGAGGACGGCACCGTGCGGGTGTGGGATCCGACCACCGGCCGGGTCCGGGCGAGCCTGGAGGGGCCCGACGGAGTCACGCTCGCCAAATTCTCTCCCGCCGAGGACACCGTCCTCATCACGAACTCCTCGCGCGCGCGTATCTGGCCGGTCGCGGCGACGTCCGCGAGCGTCGCGGTGCAGCTGCCGCGCGGCCACACGATGGAGAACGTGGACTTCGACGGGACCGGGAAGCGAATCGTCTACGTGGACGACGTCGGCAACGTCGTCGTGCGCGACCTGGCGTCCGGGCGCGAAGTACCGCTCGAAGGCACACCGAAGACGGTCTACGGCGCCGTGTTCAGTCCCGACGGCAAGTACGTCGCCGCGGCCCCCAAACGCGACATCCTGGTCTGGCGCGTCGATCGCCCGGCGCGGCCCCGGGTCCTCACCGGCCACCGCGGCCCGGTGAACGCGCTGGACATCAGCCGCGACGACCGGATCCTCAGCGCCGGGACCGACGGCACGCTCCGCATCTGGGACACGGCCGGCCGGGAGCTGGTCAGGATGCAGGGCAACCAGGACGAGGTCACCACCGCAGTCTTCACCCCCGACGACGCTCAGGTGCTCAGCTCAGGCGCGGACGGGAGCCTCCGCCTGTTCGACGCGCGCACGGGAAAGGCGCTCGCGGCGCTGCAGTCCGCCGAAGGTGAGCTCTACGACGTGGCGCTCAGCCGCGACGGAAAGGTCGCGACGCTGGGGAAGGGCGAGGTGGTGCGTGTCTTCCCCTGCGAGATCTGCGGCAGCCTCGGCCGAGTGCGCGCACTCGCGCTCTCACGCTCGCCGCGGCCGCTCACCGAGGAAGAGCGGCAGCAGTTCCTCGCCGCCGCGGGCTGACATCTTCAGCGCGACCTGGCGCCCCAGCAGCAGCCGGGCGTCGTTGCCTCGCAGAGGAGCCCGCTCGCGGCCGAGAACGTACCGCCCGTCGTGGAGGCCGCGAAGTCGCCCGCCCGGGTGAACTCGCCCACGAGGAAGCGGCCCTCTTTCGCTCGCGAGCCGCTGCCGCGAACCAGGGTCGCCGAACCGCGAACCCACAGCGCGTCGCGCAGTCCCGAGGCGGCATTGGCGTCCGTCAGACGCTGGTGCACGACGATCTGGTCCTCCGGCACGAGCAGCCAGTTGTTGAGCCGCGAATCGAGATAGAGCAGCCGCCAGTCCGCGCCCTCGTGCTCTACGGGGCCGCCGAGGTACCCCGCGAACAGGCTCAGATCAGGCAGGTTCGCCTGATCGGCGAGGACCCTGGCCAGGTTGTTCTCCTCGACAGGGTGCTGCGTCTCATCGTCGGTCGTGCTCACCGGGCCGGATTCGGTGGTGTCACCACGGCGCTTCTTCTTCGGCTTGCCGGCGTCATCGAGGGCTTGAGCGGCGGTGTCGAGCGCGGCGAACTCCTTCCTCAGATCCAGCCCTACGTCTGTCACGAGCGGATGTGGAACGAGGTTCGCCATTACGGACACCTCCTGTGGGGACCATGACCGGCCTGTCGAACCTACGTCGCCGCGGACGACGCTGTCAACCCCAGGTTCCGAGTGGTGAGGGAACCCGATCATCGTGCAGTCGCAGGAACCACCATCCGATTCCGCTGAGCCCGAGGAAGAGCCCGGGCGTCGTGCCGCCCGGCACCCCGCACGGCCACGGTTCGCCGGCATACCCCTCGAGCGCCAACTGTCCGAGCTCGAACGCCTCGTGCGAGCGCTCGCCGCTCCCCAGGAGCACGTCGGCCGAGCCGGAGGCGCCGTGGCACAGTGAGAGATCCTCGATCTCGTGCGCCAGGAGGCCCGCGAGGTGGCGGCGGGTCGTGTCGAGTGCGAGCTCGGCGTCGAGACGCTCGGCCTCCGAGCCCAGGACGGCGACGGCGCGCAGCCGCGTCAGCGCGATGCCGGCCTCGCCATGGCACCAGGTGCCGGTCGCGGGCGAGCCCGCGGTTCGCGCCCGGCCGCGACGCTGGCCGGGGAGACGCAGGTCCGGCCACATCCCCGACGTCGCATCCAGCCACGATCGCTCGTAGGCGAAGGCGCCGCTCGCACCGGCGCCGAACCGGTCGTCGCCGCTCGCGGCGAACAGCTCGAGCAGCGCCCAGCCGATGCCGCCGGCCCCGTGCGCGAGCCCGCACAGGTCGTGCGGGTACCGGCGGCCGGGGCTGGCCCAGGACCAGCCGTGGCGCGTGACCGCGGCGCGGCCGACCAGCTCCTCGCCCGCCGCCGCGGCGCGGTCGATCATCCGTGTGTCGTCGCACGCCTCGGCGAGGGCCAGGAACCCGATGATCGAGCCGGCGCTGCCGGTGATGACGTCGGGGCAGCGGTCGGGTCCGGACGGCAGGCCGGGGTTCGCCGCCAGCGCGCGGGCGCGGGCAGCGAGCTCTGGCTCGCTCAGTCGCGCGGCCGCGCGCGCGGCCGCCAGCGCGACGCCGACGACTCCCGCGTGCAACCCGTCGCGCTCCGCCGGCGGCAGCGACGCCGCGCGCTCGCCGGCGTGGCGGAGCGCCCCGATCGCCGTGCGGCGCGCCGCGGCATCGCCGGTCACGGCGGCGAGCTGGGCGAGGAACAGGCCGACTCCCGCCGTGCCGTCATATGGGCTGGGCCCGAGCGCGCGATATTCGAGCCGCCACGGCTGCTTCGGATCCGCGGCCGCGCCGATCCAGTTGCACCGCCCACCGTCCCAGACCGCGTCGGACACGATCCGGCGGCCGATCGCCGACGCGGCGGCGAGGAACGCGTGCTCAGAGGACATGGCGACCGGAGAACGACGGGTCGCGATACGGGGCGTCGATGCGCACGCCGTCCTCGGCGAACCGATCCGCCACCGCCGCGATCCGCGTCGCGACCCCTGTGAGGCCGTCGAGGTAAGCGCGCACGATGCCTTCCGCGAGCAGCCGGCAGCGGCGGGTGCCGAAGCTTTCGGCGCGCCCGTCATGCTCGGCGAGCCCCACGCCCGGAGCGAGCTGGAGCGTGAAGGCCGGGATCCAGGGCCGCAGGTGCGCCGTCAACCCGGCCGCGACGTCGAGCAGCGTCTCGCGCACCGCCTCCAGGCCCGCGCCGGGCAGGTACAGGACAGCGGCGTCGCAGCGGTCCAGCCGGAACGGGTGATCGGCGACCTTGAGCCTGAACGGCACCTCGGCGGCGTTGAGCCGCCCCGTGAGCGCACGCAGCAAGGCGGGCGCCCCCGTCCGGGTTACGTGCCAGTACGCGCGCACGACGCGGGGCTGCGACTCGACGTCCGCCGGGGCGTCGCCCACCGCCGTGTAGAACCCGGGCGACAGCGAGGGGAGCTCGCTCGGCAGCCGGACGCTGACCGCCGCACCGGGATGGACGCCGGCCGGCGCACGGCAGTCGCGCATCGGGATCCGGGCGCGCACGACCGCGTTCGCGACGACGGCCTCTCGTCCCTCGAGCGTCTCGACCGTCCAGCCGCGTTCCCAGCTCCCGCGACCGGTGTTGGCGTCCGACAGCGCTGCGGCCAGCCAGGGGTCTGGGGCGACCGGCTCGGGCTCGCCCCAGCGAGCCGGCACAGGCCGCCCGCGGCAGTAGAACGACCAGTACAGCTCCTCGCCGAGACACGACACGAGGTACCGAGCGCGCGCGGCATCGTCCAGCTCGGCCTCGAGCTCCGGCGTGAGCGGCCGGCTGGCGCGCCCGAGCCACGTGTAGCGGGTGGGCCCGCGAATCGTCACGGCCCGGAGCGCGGCGGCGATCTGCTCGCGGTACCGGCTCACGCGTGCAGCCCCAGCAGCTCGAGCGCCGCGTCCTCGGGATCACGCAGCATGCTGTTGGCGAGCTGGGCGAGCACCACGACCTGCGCGGACGGCGCGGCTGAGCGCTGCGCGCGCTCCATCGCCGCCTGCACCAGCCGAACCGCCGCCAGCTCGACGACATGCGCCGGCGCCGGCGGGTGGGCGCGCGCCGAACGGTAGGCCCGCCAGAAGGCGTCGATCGCCGGCCGCATAAGCCGGAGCGGATGGCGGGCATGATCCAGGAACCGCGTGGGGTCGCGCGGCTCCAGCATCGGTATCGATCCGACCCACTTGACCAGATACTCGGCCAGGGCGGTGCCGACGTCGAACGCCGCGGGACCGGGGCCCGCCAGCTCCCAGTCCAGGAGCAGCACACGGGTTCGCCGCCGGCCGCCGGGGGCGGCGACGACCGCGCAGTTCTCCCACCGCAGATCGCCGTGCACGATCGCGTCATCGGACGTAAGGTCCCGCAGCTGTTGCAGCCGGCCGCACACGAAGTCGCTGGCCTGCACGCGGGCCACGAGGTCCGAGGCCGCGGCGCTCAGGTCCAGCAGCAGCTCATGCGGCGGCTCGGGCAGCGAAAGGCCCCACATGCGGTCGAAGCCCTGCGGGAGATCCTCCGACGCGTCGATGGGAAGCTCGTGCAGAACCGCGAGCGCCTCGCCGAGGCCACGCGCCGGGGCGAGCGGGAAGCGCCCGCCGTCGTAGTGCTCGCTCCAGTCGCGGCCCCCAGCCGGTGTGCGGAGCACCAGGCAGGCCGCCTCCCGGTCGTGATGCACGACCTCGGGCACCAGGTTCTTCAGCTCCGGTGTCGCCGCGAGCGAGCGCAGGACGGCGGCCTCGTGCGCCAACCTCGGGGCGATCCGGGCGTCGGCCTGCTTGACCACGTAGGCCGGGCCTGTACGGGCCGTGGCGATGAAGACGCAGTTCCGTCGCGACGCGTCGACCACCACGAGGTCGTCCTCGACGATCGCGCGCGGCTTGACAACGCCGAGGGAGAGGAGATAGTGGGCGATGCCCGACTGCGTGAGCATCGTACGAGTCTCCCGCGCCCACGAAGGGAGTGCATAGATGCCCCTGACCGAGTATGTCGCCCTGGTCTCGCTCACGCGCGAGATCACGTCCGGGAACCTGATGCGGGTCGCCGCCGCCGTGCAGAAGCAGGTGACGCGCGACTTCGCGCCGCTGTGGGGGCTTCGGGCCGTGGTCGACGCGTTCGAGGAGCTCAAGGACGTGCCAAGCGACTATCACCCGGTCGTGCTCTTCGGCGATCCCGATGAGCTGATCGGCCGGCTCGAGTTCGAGATCGGCGACGTCAACGCGGCACGGCTGGTCGAGCAGTTCGAGGGGAACCGACTGGGCGGGATACACCTGAACGCGTTCACCCGCCAGCCGTTCGCGCTCATCGCGGTGTCAGACGACTGGAGCGTCACGGCCAGCCACGAGTGCCTGGAGATGCTCGCCGATCCCTTTGGCAACCGTCTCATCGCCGCGCCGCATCCCACGAACCCCGACGAGCGCGTGCGGTACCTGCTCGAGGTCTGTGATCCGTGTCAGGCGATCTGGTACCCGGTGAATGGCATGAAGGTGTCCGATTTCTACACGCCGCGGTACTTCGATCCGGTCCGCAACCCTGCGGCCTTCTACAGCTTCACGGGTGCCCTCCAGCGCCCGCTCGATCTCCTCGAGGGCGGATACATAACGTGGATCGATCCTCGGGACTCCGGGCTCTATCAGCTGCGCGGGGGGGAGGATGAGCCGGTGCTGCTGGCGGACATCGCGAGCCTGGCTCGCTCGAGCGCACCACTGCGAACCGTCGTCGACACCAATGCGGCTTCGCCGCGGCTGACGGCGCAATCGCTGAGGGCGGCGCCGTCGGCGACCGCTCGCCCCGGCTCGGAAGGAGCCGTGCGCGACGCATCGGAGGCCGCGGCCCTGCGCACGGCTGAGGCCTTCCTCTCATTGGCGGCGGAGGCCGAGGCATGGGAGTGAGGCCGAGCAGCGCTGACAGGCGCTGACAGCGCGCTGCAACCGCGCGGCAACAGGGCGCCTGGATGGTGGTCGCACACCGTTCACCGCCCCGCAAGGAGTTACAGCATGTCGCGCCGCACCACCCTGAAGTACACGCTCGTCGCCGTCGCGGCGGGCACCGTCGTGGCCGCCTCGCCGGCCGTCGCCAAGCCCGTCGACCCCGTCACGCCGAGCGACCAGCGCATCGACAGGTTCGGGCCGGTCGCGCCGCAGCCGTACCAGGACTACCGCGGCGAGCGGGCCCTGGAGGCCGCGCAGAACGCCGAGCGGGACAAGTTCCTGCCTGGCCAGCCGACGTGGCCGACGAACCCCGCGCCCGTCGCCAAGCCGGCCGTCGAGCCGGCGCCCGCGGTCCCCGCGTCCGACGGCGGCGGAGTCGACGACGTCTGGCTCATCGTCGGCGCCGGCCTCGCCGCCGCCGGCATCGTCGGCGGCAGCGCCGCCGGAGCCGCCCGCCGCTACCGCGTCCGCGCTCGTCGCGTGGCCGCCTGACCGAGCACGATGGGGCGCCGGCCACCGCGCCGGCGCTCCGTCGACCTCGGGCCTGAAGTCGAAACGGAGCCACCATGATCGACCCATTCATCCTCTGGCCGCTCGCGCGGCCACAGCGCCACGGCGCGGTGCCTTCGCCGCAGAGCGTCCGCCGCCGCACCGCTGGTCGCCGACAGGCGATCGATGACGCCGGGCTCGTGGCGGCGCTCACCGGGCGGCCTCAGGACTTCGCCGTCGCCTGCCGGGCGGCGCTGGAGGACATCGAGCGCAGTCGCGATGGCTTCGACGCCGAGCGCGCGTTTCGCGAGATCGCGATCGCATTCACCGATCTGGCCGGCGGCGCCGGTCGCCTCGACGTTGTGGTCACCAACCGTACGAACCGCGCCCCGGCGACGTGCGACGCGCCGAACTGCGCCGGCCATCGCACCCGAGCGTGATCTGCGCTCGGGACCCCTTCACCAACAAGGAGACACCCATGCCCAGTCTGCACCTGCTTCCCCGGACGCTCGTCGTTGTGCTGGCGGCCGTGGCGCTCGCCGCCCCGATGGCGGTCGCGCGACCCATCGACCCGCCCAAGGCCGGCCATGTCACGGCCTCGGAGCGAGCTCAGGACCTCCGTCAGCTGAACCCCGGCGGCAAGCTCCGCACCTCGAGCCTCGCGGGGACGTCGGAGACCTCGCTCGGCGACCTGGGGCCCGTCTTCTGGTCATCTGACCAGCCGGCGGCCGTCCCGGCCTCGCATCAGCCCTCCGTCGACGACGGCACTCCCTGGATGACGATCGGAATCGCGATCGCCGCCGCGTGCTTCCTCATCGCCGCCTCCGCGGCGCTGGCCGCCGGAATGCACGTCCGCTCCCGCAGCGGGCGCGTCGCCGCCTGAGCGGCGGCACCCGGGGCGCCGGCCGGCGAGTCGGCGCCCCGGTACGGCGCTGGAGGGCGACCGCTTGCCCGGTTGTCGACGCCAGCGGTTAGAGTCTTCATGTAGTCAACACGACTTGAGGTAAGGATGGTCCGTCCGCTACGTCGGAGCGACGTCGATCATCGTGCTCCCCGCATCCACTGCGGCCCGCACGGTCGCGACTGCCTCGGCGCGGTCGACCGGTCCCCACACGTTGCCGACACCGCCTCCGCCCAGGGTCAGGGCGCTCACCTGTCCCAGCCTGCCGAATGATCTGCTCTGTATCGGCAACAGCTTGGAGGGCCCGGCTCGTCGCTTCCAATAACGAGATCGCCCACGGCATAAGCACGACCAATCGTGCACCGATGGCGGCTCGGGTCTGAGAGGATGGGCTGGCGGTGCCCACCGACCTTACGGTGATCCTTGACGATCGGCCCGGCGAGCTTGCACGGCTGGGCGAAGTCACGGGCGCGGCCGGGGTGAACATCCGGGGGTTTGCCGCCTTCACCGGCGAGGGTCGCGGCGTCATCCACCTGCTGATCGACGACGATGCGGTGGCGCGGGCGACCCAGGCGCTGCAGCGCGCGGGCATGGGCATCGCGGATTCACGCGAGGTCTTGGTGGTCGACGTCGCGGACCAACCCGGCAGCCTTGGAGAGCTCGCGCGGGAGCTCGCCGGCGCCAACGTCAACATCGATCTCGCGTACACGACCTTCGGGGGCGTGAAGATCGTCATCGCCACGGACGACCTGGACAACGCGAGAGCCGCGCTCGAGTGATCGCGGCGGTGCCGTGAGGCTGGCGCTGGCCGGCGACACGATGCTCGGTCGCTCGGTAGGCGACGCGATCGCCCGGACCCGGCAGCCTCCGCTCGACTCGGACGTGATCGCCGCTGCAGCCGAGGCGGACCTGTTCCTGCTCAACCTCGAGTGCTGCGTATCGGCGCGCGGCGAGCGCTGGCGGTCGCCGCTCAAGCCGTTCTTCTTCCGGGCCCCGCCGCTGGCCGCCGAGCTGTTGGCGGAGATGGGCGTTGATTGTGTGACGCTGGCCAACAACCATGCCTTGGACTACGGACCCGAGGCGTTGCTTGACACGTTCGATCACCTCGGCACCGCCGGGGTTCGCTGGGTCGGCGCCGGGCCCGATGCGACGGCCGCGCGAGTCCCTCAGGTGCTTGCCGCGCAGGGGCTTCGGCTCGCGGTGATCGGCGCTGCCGATCACCCTCAGGATTTCGCTGCGGGCCGCGATCGGCCGGGCATCGCCTACGCCGATCTCCGCGCCGATCCGCGCGGCGGCTGGGTCGCCGGCGCGGTCGCCGCCGCACGCGAGCTGGCCGACGCCGTGCTCGTGATGCCCCACTGGGGACCGAACATGACCGTCCATCCGCCGCGCTACCTCACGAAGGCGGCGCGCGCCCTGGTGGCGGCGGGCGCGACGCTGGTTGCCGGACACTCGGCGCACGTGGTGCACGGGGCGGCCGAACGCGTCCTCTATGACCTCGGCGACTTTGTCGACGACTACGCGACCGACCGGCGGCTCCGCAACGACCTCGGCCTGCTGTTCCTCGTCGAGATCGGCACCGACGGTCCGCGCACGTTCGAGGCGATCCCGCTCAAGCTCGACTTCTGCCACACCCGCTTAGCCCGCGGCGAGGATGCCGCCTGGATCAGCGGCCGTTTCACGCGCGCCTGCGCGCAGCTCGGCACCGAGGTCACCGAGCACGAGGGCCGGCTGGTGGCGGCGATCGGAGGATGACGAGACCGGTCGGCGACTCGCAGCCGCCGCTGGGCGCCGTTCCGTGCTATCACCCGGCATCAGGCGAGTCGGAGGTACAACATGCAGCTCAAGGTCGGCAATCGCGTCCAGGTCGAGTCGGAGTCGACCGACCGGCCACCCCGGACGGGCGTCATCGAGGAGGTGGTGCGTGAGGCACCTTCGCCGCGCTACCGCATCCGCTGGGACGACGGGCACGAGACCATCTACACCCCTGCCGCCGGGGCGCTGCGGGCCACCGAGCCGGCCGAACAGCCCTAGGACCGGCGTGCCCTGAACAATGCTGACATCGCGCGCTACGGTGGGAGTGTCAGATAGCGATGGCAACCTGAGGGCGAGACCTTCATCTGAACGTCCCCTTCCCGCGGAAGCCGCCTGATCTCCTGATGGCCGAGGACCCACCTGCGAGTGGGTTCTCCGCGTTAACGGCGTCGCTATCTTCCAGAACTCGACTCCGAGTCTCTGATGGGCAGGCGCACGGGCAGGCCCACGTGCCGGGGCGCTCGATACGTCCGACGGGCTGCGCGGCCAGTGGTGGCCTTTCGGAGCGGCGATCAACTCAAGAGGTGTTCCGCGGGTCCGCCGCTCTGTAGCGTCGTTCAGATGGGTCCCTCGGATGCGCGGATCGGATGTGGGCGTGCGGCTCGCGCGTAGCGAGCCGGTCGGTCCGTCGCCGCGTGAGCGGCGCGGCGCTTCGCTCGCTGACCTGATCGGACGCCTGCGCCGCTTCGGGCGCCGCCGGCGCGGGCTGATCACTGTCGTGGGCTCCCTGGCCACGGCCGCGGTGCTCGTGTGGCTGCTCTCCGGCCGACGACAGGAGTTCGTGGACGCGCTCTCGGCTGCCAAAGGCTGGGTGCTCGCGGCGACGGTGCTGCTGCAGATCGGGGCGCTCGTCTCACGCAGTGAGGCGTGGCACCTGACGATCCGGGCGGCCGGCGGGACGGTCGCGCGCCGCGTCCTGTATCGCGCGTCGAGCATGCAGGTGCTGGGCAGCGTGATCAACGGGCAGTTGGGGGTCGCCGCGCGCATCGCCGCGCTGCGGCACTCGTCACCGGAGGTGAGTCCGCAGGTGCCGACGCTGATCGCCGCGGAGGTTCCGATCCTCTCCGTCGAGGCGGCGCTGGCCGTGCTGGCGTCCTTCACGCTCGTCGTTCCGCTCGGCCTGCCGTGGTGGCTCCCGCTCATCGGTGTGCCGGTGATCGCGGCCGCAAGCGCCGGACTGCGCCATCTCGCCCTGCGCAAGGGCCGCGAGCTCTGGAAGGGCCTGGCGGTGCTGCGCAGCCGGCGCGGCGGCGGCCTCGTGGTCGGCTTCGTCCTGCTGGCCGTGCTCTCGCAGATCTTCCGCAACTGGCTGCTGCTGCACGCCGTCGGCGTGGATGCCTCGTTCTTCGACGCCATTGCCGTGCTGATCGCGGTCGTGACGCTCGGTCAGCTTCCGGTCGGGCCCAGCGTCGGTGCCGCGGCTGCGGTGCTCATCCTCGGTCGCGACGGGGTTGCGGCGGCCGCGGCGGCCGGGGTGCTGATGACTGTGACGGGCACGGTCGGCGGGCTGTGCTTCGCGGGCTGGGCCGGCGCCGACCAGCTCTGGCTGCGTAGCCGCCGGCGGCTACGCGGTGCCCGAGCCCGGCGGCTCCGTTGAGCTGAGTCGGGTCGCCGGGATGGCGATCCGCACGGCTTGCACGTGAGCCGTGGCTCTGGGAGGGTCGTCAGATGGGCCGCGGATTGGCCTGCCGCATCGTGACGATCGTGCACGCGCGCGTTGCGGCGGCGAGCCCGGTCCGGCGGCGGTGGGATCGCGAGCCGGATCCATGGCCGTCATTCCGATAGAGATCAGCGGGGCCCAGGTTCTTCTCCTGCCGTTCTGGGTGGCCGCGATCGCCGTGATGAGCGGGCGGGTGCTCGGAATCCGGCTCGCGCGGTGGCGCATCGTGGTGGCGGCGTCGATCGGGTGGTGTTTCGGGGTCGCGGCTGCTTCCGGCACGCTCAACGCGGACACCGACAGTGCCGCGATCGTCATCCCGGTCGTCATCTTCTTCGGCGTGCTGGCGACGCTGCCCGTGGCGATCGTCCTCGACCTGGTCGCGCGCCGGAGGCCCCGCCGTCGGCGGTCGCGGCGCCGCTGGCTTCACCCGATCCGCGCGGTTCGGTCGGTGCTCGCGCCCCTGGGGCGCTTCCGCGAGCTCGTCGGCAACGCCCGCCGGGAGAATCTCCTCAACGTCCGCTACCGGTCGGCCGCGTCGCTCGACTCGCCCGATCTCGCACGGAGGCTGCGACGCGTCCTCGAGCGCTCGGGTGGCATGTTCGTGAAGTTCGGCCAGATCGCCGCCACCCGGACCGATCTGCTCCCCACGACGATCACCGACGAACTGTCCAAGCTCCACGCGGACGTCGAGCGCGTGCCGGGTGACGAAATCCGCGCGGTGCTTGAGGACGAGCTCGGCGAGCCGCTCGAGAACGCCTTCCGCGCGTTCGACCTCGAGCCCTTGGCCGCTGCGTCGGTCGGCCAGACGCACCGGGCGACGCTGCACGACGGGCACAGAGCCATCGTCAAGGTGCAGCGACCCGGGATCGAGGACGTCGTGCGTCGCGACGGGACGGTCCTGACCGTCGCCGCGCGGATCCTCGAGCGACGCGTCGAGGCAGCCCGTCGCGTCGGCGCGCGCGACCTCGCGGATGAGCTCACGCGCAACATCGAGGCGGAGCTCGACTACCTCCGGGAGGCGGCGGCGGGCGCCCGGTTGCGTGTCAGCCGGGAGGGCGATGCCGGCGTCGCCGTTCCGGCGCTGCATCCCACGCTGTCCACCGCGCGAGTGCTGGTGATGGACGAGATCGATGGGCGGCCGCTCAGCGACGTTGCGGCGGTGGACGCGGTGCCGGCGGACCGCCGGGAGCTCGCGCGGCGTCTGCTCAGCTCGTTCCTGCGCCAGATCCTCCAGGACGGCTTCTACCACGCCGATCCGCACCCAGGGAACATCCTGCTCGACGCCGAGGGGACGCTCTGGCTGCTGGACTTCGGCGCCGTCGGCCGCCTGGACCCCGTGACGCTCGAGGCCCTGCAAGGCATGGCCATCGGCTTCTCCTTCGGCGACGGCTCGGTGATCGCCCGCGCGGTCCGCCACCTCGTCGGCGACGACCGCAGCGATATGCGACTGCTCGAGCGCGACCTCAGCCTGCTGATGGGTGAGGTCGAGGGAGTCGGCATCAGCCCGGCGATCTTGGGTGGTGTGCTCGAGGTGATGGAGCGCCACGGCTTACGCCCGCCGCGCACGCTGCTGCTGCTCTCACGCACGCTCCTCACACTCGAGGGGACGCTCAAGCTGATCGACGCTGAGTTCGACCTGCCGGGACAGGCGGCGGAGCTCGTGGTCCGCGACCGCCTCGGCGATCTGGGCACGCCAAAGGAGGTTCTGCGCCGTGAGCTCGTCCGTGCGTTGCCGGCGCTGCGGACCCTCCCCGAGCACGCCGAGACTCTGGCCGGCCAGCTTCGCACCGGGCGGCTGGTCATCCGCTCCGAGCACTACGCCGGCGGCGACCGCCGCATAGTGGACGCCTGGATCGACCGCGTACTCGTCGCCGTGGCGAGCTGCATCGGGGCGTTGACCAGCGGGGTCGTGCTCGTGGCCGCCGCGATGGCGCCCGACGCCGACGTACGCGTCGCGCTCTGGGTCCTCGGCTTCTCGGGCCTGACCGCGGCGACGGTCCTGATGATGCGCACGGTCGCGCAGAGCCTGCACGGGCAGTCCGTCCGCGGGGTCGACTAACGGGTCTGCTCGATGGCAACGGCGGCGGGATTGGCGCCGGCGACGCAGGCCTCGGGCAGGGCAGCGCAGCCAAGCCACGCCAGTTCGGGCCGCAGAGCGATCACCGCGAGCCCGCCGACGAGCATCGCCAGGCCGTCGACCAAGACCGCTCCTCCGGCGCCCAACCATGCGGCCAGGCCGGCGGTGATGAGCGCGCCGAGCGGCAGCAGGCCGACGAAGGCCCCGGCCCAGATCGCCATCGCGCGTGCTCGCATCTCGTCCGACGCCATGGCCTGGACGACGACGGTCGAGAGGCCGACGAAGACGACGCCGCAGAAGCCGCCGACCACCGCGAGCGCGAACGTGACCGGGATCGAGCTCGAGACGCCCACGGCCGCGATGGCGAGCGCGCTCAGGACGTAGCCCGCCAGCACGGGTTCGCCCTTGTTCGCCCGGCGAGCGAGCGCGAGGAGCGCGACCGACCCGAGTAGGGAGCCCAGCCCGAGGGCGGCGGTGACTGCCCCGAGGGTGGCGGGGCCGGCGTCGAGCTGGAAGCGAACGATGCCCGGCAGCATGAACGCCACCGGCGGCGTGCCGAACACCCCGCCCACGAGCGTGAGCACCATCAGCGAGGCGAGACTGCGCTGGCCGAAAACGTACCGCAGCCCCTCGCTCATCGCGCCACCGAGCTTATTCGCGGCCACGCCGGCCGCTGCGCGTGAGCCGGGCAGCATGGCGACCGCCACGAACACCCCCAGGAAGCTCACCGCGTTGATCACGAACACCCACGTCGGGCCGCCCTGAGCGAGCACGAACCCTGCGATCGCGGGGCCAAGGAAGCGGGCGAGCTGCAGCAGGAGGCTGTTGATCGCGACTGCGCTCTCCAGCGTGCGTCTCGGAACCGTGGACGCGAGCATCCCCTGAAACGCGGGAAAGCTCAGCGTTCCGAGACTGCCGCCGACGAGCGCGATCGCGCCGAGCACGGGGACCGTCAGTGACCCCGTCTGCCATAGCACGGCCAGGGCCACCGCCACCACCATGTTCGCGCCCTGGAAGCCGAGCAGTAGCTTGCGCTGGTCGTAGCGATCGGCGAGCGCCCCAGCCGGCAGCCCCCAGATCAGGTTGGGAATCGTGTTCAGGAACCCGATCAGGGCGAGAGTGGCGGCCGATCCGCCGAGCAGCAGCACCACGTAACCGAACGCGGCCGCCTCCACCCAGTTGCCGGTCAGCGACACGAGCACGCCGACCGAGTAGCGCCGGAAACGCCGGTAGCCGAGCGCCGCGAGCGCACCAGCCCCCCGTTCGCGCACGACCGGCCCGTGCAAGGCCACCGACGGTCCCTCGGCCCCGTTGCGAAGCTCGGCCGTGCCACCGCGGACCGCATATGCCTCGAACCCTCTGTCCCTCAGCCAGTGCGCCACACGGACGCTCGTCGCCTCCCGCGTTCACGTGCAGCCCAACACGATGGGCACATCGCGCGGGAAGCCCGCGATGTGGCTGGGAATCATGTCCGGCGAGATCCGCAACGCATCCTCGAGCCGGCCGGCATCGTCGTCTTGACGCCGCACGTCGATCAGTAGAGCGCCGTCGGCGACGAGCTCGCGAGCGGCCTGGCCGCTGATCCGGGACGCCGACCTCCGCAGGGCGGAGGGCAGGTGAAACCGGCGCGTCAGCTTTGCCATTGCGACGAGCATACGCGGGCCTACACGCGCCGAGCGAGCGCGTCAGCGTGATGGCGTGGACTCGCCACGCAGCCACGGGGCGAAGCCGTTGGAGACCGTGCGCAGAGCGGGCGCCAGCTCGGGGTGGTGGCGGATCAGGACGCTGGTGAAGTCGTTCTCGTCGATCCACTCGATGCCCGCCCGCGTGTAGACGCGAGGCGTGTAGTCGCGAGTGAAGAAGCGGTCGCTGTTGAGTCGGCGCGAGGCCATGAGGATGAATACGCGGAATGCCGTATCGCTGAACGCGAACCCCTCGGGCAGCGGCTCGGCGAAGAGCCCGACCATGAGGTCGACCATCTCGACGTCGCCGTGGTATGTGCGCTCAAGCTGTCGCGCGCACGCCGGGTCATCGGTCAGCGTGTCGAAGCTCGATGCGGGCTTGAGGTGCAGCAGCCGCCGGAACGCGTTGTAGCGGGGCACCCCGAGCTCGCGCGCGCGCAGGATGTCGATAGCCGCGAGATCGACGGCGATGCCGTCGGGGCGCGTGAAGGACTGGAGGTCCTGCGGGTAGTTGTGCAGACGCAGCGCGCCGGGGTGGCTTGTGCCAAATGAGTAGTAGAGGTCGCCCAGCGCGAGGCGATCGGCGACCTCGGCCGCCTGGGGCCCGGTCAGCTCGCGGAAGCGGCGTCGCTCGAGCTCGGTGTCGTCCTCGTGCGCGCGGAAGCTCCAGTCGTCCGGGATCAGAGGATGCATGCGGTAGACGGCGACGAACTCCTCCGTGAGGGAGTACGGGACGCCAAAGTGGTTGGTCTCCGAACCGACGATCCCGCTCAACGCCTCGTCGTCGAACAGCCGCCCGAACGTGCGGTTGACGCGTTCGCCGAGCAATCCCCACCAGTTGGCGCGCATCGCGACCCTCGTGGTCGGATGACTGATCATTGCCGGCGTCCATTCGACCGTGTGGATCTTCGCGATCAGCGCTGCGTTGACGAGCCGGGCATGGTTGAACAGCTCCTCGTCCGTCCAGCCCGGATAGTCGGCCTTCAGCCGATCGCAGATCGCGTTGTGCTCCTTCGTGAACAGCGTGCCCATGAGCAGCAGTCCCAGCCAGAATCCGGGCACCCTGGATGGGTTGAGCTGCGGGTCGCTCGGCAGCTTCAGACGCCCGTCCGCGCCGATCCGCAACTTCCCGTCGGCGCCCCTGCGCACGGCGGCCTGGCTCGCCTCGTCGCTGCCGTAGATCTGGGAGGCGTCCCACCACGCGCTCTGTGTGTTGACGAAGGTCGGCGGCCCGACCGCGTCCGGGGGCCGCGTCGGGTCCGGCCGAGTGCGCATGATCGTCATCGGGTGCTGCGGCCAGGGGTCGTCGTCCGGGAGCTCGAGTCGCCACGGGTGCTCCTTGGGACTGGGTCCGTGACTGACCCAGTCGCGCACGACGAACTGCAGCCACGCGGCGGCGAGCACGTTCAGGGTCGGCGCCGGCTGGAAGTGCTCGCGGGTGAGCAGTTCGCGGCTGACCGTACGAGGGCTGGGCGTGAGGATCGCCGGTTCGGGCTCGGGCAGCGTGCGCCCGAGCGGCACGTTGCGGCCGAAGCGCGTTCCCGCCATGCCCATCGCCGGGTCGCTCAGGTCGTTGTAAGAGCCGTCCGGCGTGCGCCAGGTCGCGTGACGGGGATCCCACGGCCGGGCGCGAGGCGGATCCGTCGTCGGCTCGGCGCGGGTGTCGTAGAGATTGCGCCTGCGCAGGACGTTGCGGACGCCGACCAGCGTCAGCAGGCCGAGCGGGAGCGGGAGGCGGTCCCAACCGATTCGGCGGTCGACCGCCTCCGCGAGCCCGTCGTAGACGCGCGAGAACAACGAGCGGCGATGGCCGGTCACGTTCAGCGGCGCGGGCATCCTGGAAACCGTCGCCGAAAGGTGAGCCGCGTGTCAATCGCCTGACGGCGAGTCGGCGCCGTTGGGGGTGATCAGATCGGCGTGCGCTTGAGTGCCCGCCGTGCTCGCGCGATGACGTCCTCGCTGCGGTCTCCGGGCTTCCATGCCGACGCGACAACCTCGACCGCAGGGCCCGCCACGAACTCGGTGCGGATGTCCTCGAGTACATCGCCCACGTCGTCACCCTCGCGCAGCGGAACGTGCATCGCGAGGCGCCGGCCGCTCGCCCGGTAGGCGGTCGCTCCCAGGCGCGTCGCGGCGGTCGCGGCCTGCCGGGCCGCCAGCTCTATCAGGCGATCCCCGGCGGGGTAGCCCAGCTCGTCGTTGATGCGGGGAAGGTCGTGGAGCTGGAGCAGGACGACGGCGTAGCGACGTTCAGGCGTCGCCTCGTTCGTCGCGTCGCGGATGGCGCGTTGGAGTGCCCGATGGTCGCCGAGCAGCGTGAGGCCGTCCAGCGTCGAGGCGCGGATCCCGTCGAGGACGTGCTCGTCGCTCACGTGGCGGTCCAGCGGCAGGCTCTCGAGGAGCCCGTCCGTCTGCTCTGAACCGTGGTCGAGCGGTCTCTGCCGCGTCCGCTCGACCACGAGCTGAACGATCTCAGGGTCGAACTGCGTGCCCGCATGCTCGATGAGCTCCTCGCAGGCCTCGTCCAGGCTCCGCGGCGGGTGGTGGGGGCGCTCGTGCGTCATCGCACCGTAGGCCTCGAGAACGCTCAGCGCGCGCGCGGCCAGCGGGATGTCCTGCGCCCGGAGGCCTGCTGGGTACCCGTGACCGTCGTAGCGCTCGTGGTGGTAGAGCACAGCCACCGCGGGTTCCCGCAGTGCCGGTGCCTGCCGGAGGATCTCGAACCCGAGGCGCGGATGCAGTGAGATCAGAGCGCGTTCGTCGCCGCTCAGCGGGCCGGATGAGAGGAACGGGCGTTCGGGAAGCGGGAGGTAGCCGACGGCGCGGAGCAGCGTCGCGGTCACGAGCACGTCGCGATCGTGGTCGTCCAGCCCGAGATCGCCGGCGAGCCTGCTGGCCAGAGCCGAGAGTGCGAGGGACTCCCTGTGAAGCACCGGATCCCGCGCTGATATGGCCTCGGCGAGCACACGCACGAGCGCGCGGTGCGCCTCCCGAACGTCTTGGTTGACGCGGTCGTGGTGGAGCACGGCGCCCGCCTGGTTCCCGAGCGCGAGCAGGACATCGTCCTCGATCTCGGCGAAGCCGCCGGGGCGGTTGGCGCAGATGATGACGCCATGGAAACGGTCTCGGAGGTAGAGCGGGATGGCCACCAGCCCGTCGATTTCCTCGTCGGCCGGCGTCGCATCCTCGCGCGGCGCGGCGGGCTCGTCTTCCCGGATGATCTGGTCCTCCCGGAGCACTTCGCGCGCGAAACGCTGCGCGACCGAGCTGTGCTCGGGGTCGTTCTCGAACCCCAGCGCCGTCACGAGGTCGAGATGGCCGTCGCCGTCTTCGTCCTCCCGTGTCAGGAGAAGCCCCTTTTCGGCGTCGACCAGTTGGATCGCCGCCTTCAGCACGAGCTCGATCACGTCACCGCGCTCCGACGACCGGCCATGGAGCTCCTGGAGTTGCCGACGGAGCTCGCGGCTCCACTCGCGCTCCGCCTGCCACGAGTTGCGGAGCCGCCTCAGCATGACGCGCTCCTGCGACAGTGCGTCCTCGAGCCGCCGGGCGTGGCGCTCGAGCCGCTTGCGCTCGTCGGACCGTTCGTCCCGTTGCGCGTCGACGACGGCCCTCAGGTGATGCTCGCCCTCACGGGCGGCGCGCCAGCCCACGACCGCCAGCCCGGTGGCAGCCGCCAGCACCACGATCGAGACCGCCGCGGCGGCCGCGACGCCGGCACCGGCAACGAGCAGCAGCCCGAATAGGACCAGGGCGGCTACCGCGAGGGCGCTCGGCACGACCGGATCGAGGCGATTTCCTATCGATTGATCCATTGACTTCTCTCCAAGGGCGCGACTGCGGAGGCGCGCGACTGCGCGCACCCCTCCGTACGCCGGGGCTCAGCCGGAAGCAGGCGGCGAGCGCGGCGGCACGTGAACGTGATCCGCAGATCGGAGTTCGGTCCACCGGGACACACCGCGTGCGTTCTCCTCCTCCCGACCGGACGCCTGGCGGCACCGGTCACGCAGGTCTACCCGATCGAAACGTCCCCGATTCATCCGGGACGCGGTGGCGCGCGCCGGGCGAGAGCCGGACTTTGGCCTGGGCGGTGAGCCGGGGGATTGGGAAGATGCGCTCAACGGCCGGCTCGACGTCCAAAGCCCAACCGGCGCCGGCGATCGACCGCCGCCACGTATTCGGTCGATGTCATGAGGCCGGAGCATCCTCCGGAGCGGCTGAAGTGCTCTCCGATTGTTGCCCGACTATCGCGAGCATCCGTCGACGTCGCACGCCGCGACGAGCTCCGTCGGCGGCAGGTCCGCGCGAAGGGCCGGCTTCTCGCCGGTCATGACGTACGTCGTCACCGCTCCGACGAGCTCGCAGAACGCGGCGCGGCGCGCGTCACGGGAGAACAACGTCCGGCACTGCAGCCACGTGGCGAACTCGGACTGCAGGTCAAACCCGACCCCGAGCGCCGCGTGGCCGAAGACGTCATGTACGACTCGAAGCTGGTCGACGACGCCGCCTTCCTCGCCACCAAGCAGCGGATGCGGTTCGTCACGCGCGATCGTCGTGAGCGTCATCGACCCGCGCCCGCGAAGCTCGGCACAGAGCTCCGCTGCGTCGCGATAGGGGTCGCTCTCGTCGCGGACATGGTGCACGCGAACACCAAGGCCTCCGCGAGACTGAGCGCGGCGGACGATCTCGAACAGCCGCGCGGTCTCGCGCTCGAGCGCCCGGTAGGACTGCCGGACGGCGTCGGTGGACGCCGTCGGCTTCCCGGTGAACCAGTCGGTGACCCGCTCAGCAAGCTCGGGCCGCAGGAAGCCCGTCGTTCTCAGCACGCCCGGCGCGAGCGGGGCCTCACGCGCCAGGAGATTGACCTCGAGTTGTGCTCGACGCCACGCAGGGAACACCTCACACGGCGGTGCGGCGCGGCCGCTCTGGGCGCTGCCGGAGGCTCGTTGCGGGTTCGTTCGCATCGCGACCCTCGATGAG
Organism: Solirubrobacteraceae bacterium; assembly: GCA_036520135.1. Classification (GTDB taxonomy): domain Bacteria; phylum Actinomycetota; class Thermoleophilia; order Solirubrobacterales; family Solirubrobacteraceae; genus DASSUW01. Next base: position 643 of record DATDKF010000148.1, on the reverse strand, counting down.
ACCCAACTCCGGCGCGATGTCCAAGCGGAATCCCTGACTTCGCGATAGGCGATCGTGATTGGAGAAATTCGCGGCAGCTTGAGTGCTCGTGCCATGGCCATCGGTCTCCGCTCCCTTGACTTCGAGGCGCGCAGCCCGAGCGTAGACTCGACCGTGCTCGGAGGCTTGGTGTGCCCCATTCTCTCACCGACCTGGTTGGCCCGAACGTCAGTGCCGAGGACTTCCTCGCCGCAGTGCTGGAAACCGCCGCACAGCCGATCTGGGTCGTGGATCCCGACGGCGTGATCCGGTTCGCGAACCCCGCCGCGATCGCGGCGCTGGGGTATGACGGCGCGGACGAGCTGTTCGGGCGCGACAGCCACGAGACGATCCACTACAGGCATCCGGACGGGACGCCCTATCCGGCCGCTGAGTGCCCGATGCTGCTTCCCCGAGCGACCGGTGAGACGGTCCGCAGCGATCTGGACTGGTTCTTCCGGCGCGACGGCTCCATGTTTCCGGTCTCCTACGTCTCGGCGCCGATCGAGCTGCCCGACGGCCGCGGTGCGGTGGTCGCCTTCACCGACATCGAGGATCGCCTGCGCGCGGAGGAGGCGCTGCGCGAGCGCGACGAGGCCCTGGCGTCGCAGGAGGCGTCGCTGCG
>DATDKF010000147.1:0-5956 GCA_036520135.1 Solirubrobacteraceae bacterium | reverse complement strand
GCTGCTCGAGCGCGGCCCGGGCTGTCTGGAGCGCATCCGCGAGGTCGCCGACTCCGGCGCGCACCGCCTGCCGCTGGCCGGCGTGCGCCTCGCGCCGCCCGTCCAGCCACGCAAGTTCTTCGCGATCGGCCTCAACTACGCCGACCACGTGGCTGAGACGGGCGTGGAGCGGCCCGAGCACATGACCGTGTTCGTAAAGGCCAGCAGCTGCGTGACCGGCCCGTACGACCCGATCGAGCGCCCCGCCGTGTCCGACTGGCTCGACTACGAGGGCGAGCTGGGGTTCGTGATCGGCCGCCGCTGCCGGCACGTCCGTGCGGAGGAGGCGGCGGACGTGATCGCCGGCTACCTGATCGCCGACGACGTCAGCGTGCGTGACTGGCAGATCCAGACGCCGCAGTGGTCGCTGGCGAAGTCCTTCGACACGCACGGGCCGATCGGGCCGTGGATCGTCACGCCCGACGAGCTCGACGACCCGCACGCGCTCGGCATCCGCACCTACGTCAACGGCGAGCTGCGCCAGCAGTCCAACACGCGCGAGCTGATCTTCGACTGCTTCCGTCAGGTCGAGATCCTCTCGCAGGCGTGCACGCTCGAGCCCGGCGACGTGATCGCCACGGGCACGCCGTCCGGCATCGCCGCGATGCGCGAGGGGCGGCCGTGGCTGAAGCCCGGCGACCGCGTGCGCGTCGAGATCGACCGGATCGGCGCGATCGAGAACGAGGTCGTGCAGGAGCAACCCCGCGACCAGCCCTTGGCCGCCTGAGGAGGTGGAGATGAGCACTTCGCTGGATACGGACGTGGTGATCGTCGGCTACGGGCCGGTCGGTCAGACGCTGGCGGCCCTGTTGGCGAGCGAGGGCCATTCCGTGGCGGTCTACGAGCGCTTCTCGGGCCTGTACGAGCTGCCGCGGGCCGTCTACTTCGACGACGAGATCATGCAGGTCTGGCAGTCGCTCGGGATCGCCGAGGAGATCGACGCCGTGCCGATCAAGACGTATCACTGGTTCGGGGCCGACGGCGAGACGATCTTCGCCTTGCAGCATCCCGAGGCCGGCCCGTCGGGCTGGGACCCGGGCTACTGCTTCTACCAGCCCAGCCTGGAGCGCGCATTGGACCGGGCGGTACGGGCGCTCCCGGCCGCCACGGTCGAGTGCGGCTGGAGCGCCGAGGCGCTCGAGCAGGCCGACGACCACGTCGAGCTGACGCTGCGGCGCGTTCGCGAGCCGCAGATCGGGATCCTCGAGCCGACGGCCGAGACCAGGACCGTGCGTGCCCGCTACGTGGTCGGCGCGGACGGCGCGAACTCGTTCGTCCGCACGGCGGCCGGCATCGAGTTCGAGGATCAGGGCTTCGCCGAGAGCTGGCTCGTGGTCGACCTGCGGCCCGACGACGTCGAGGCGCTGTCGTACCTCCCCGCACCCTGCCAGTGGTGCGACCCCGCGCGGCCGCACATGCACACGGTCAACGGGCGCGCCCACCGGCGCTTCGAGTTCATGCTCCTGCCCGGCGAGCGGCCGGCGGACTTCGCCGACGAGGCGCGCGTCTGGGAGATGCTGGCGCCATGGTTCACGCCGGACGACGGAGCCATCGTGCGGCACGCCGTGTACGAGTTCCGGGCGCGGCTGGCCGACACCATGCGCGCCGGTCGCGCGCTGCTCGCCGGCGACGCCGCGCACACGATGCCGCCGTTCATGGGGCAGGGACTGTGCTCCGGCGTGCGCGACGCGGCGAGCGTCGCCTGGCGGCTGGACCTGGTCCTCCGCGGCGCGGGAGGCGACGAGCTGCTCGACGCCTACACGACCGAGCGGCGGCCGCAGAACGAGTGGATCGTGAACCTCTCGGCCGAGATGGGGCGCGTCTCCTGCACGCTCGACCCGCAGCTCGCCGCCGAGCGCGACGCCGCACTCCGCGCCGCTGCGGCCCCGCCGCCCCTGGCGCTGCCGCCGCTCGCCGACGGGACCGTCGCGGCGGGCCGCCCGCTGGCCGGCAGCCGCGCCGTGCAGGGCACGGTCCGCGTCGGCCGTCGCGAGGGCCGCTTCGACGACGTCGTCGGCAAGGGCTTCGTGTTGCTGGCCCGACGCGCGGCCGATCTGCCGGCCCCCCACGAGGCGTTCCCGGAGCGCCTCGGGGCGCTGGCCGTCGGCCTCGACCAGCTCGAGGACCTCGACGGCCGCCTGGCCGCCTGGTTCGACGAGCACGGGCTCGTGGCCGTGCTGGTCCGGCCCGACGGCTACGTGTTCGGCGCCGTGGAGGCGATCGGGGACCTCCCCGCGCTCCTGGCCGACCTGCGCTCACACCTGTCCATCACCGACTCGAGGATCACCGCCAATGTCCACTGACCGACGCGTCATCCACCCCAAGCTGCACCACGTCAACTTCAAGACGACCCGGCTCGAGGAGATGATCGACTGGTACGGCGTGCTGCTCGGGACCGAGGTGCTGTTCCGGTATCCGCTCGGCGCCTGGATCTCCAATGACGAGGCCAACCACCGGATCGCGCTGACCGCGTTCCCCAACTTCGTCGAGGACCCCGAGAAGGACACGCGAACGGGGCTGCACCACACCGCGTTCGAGTACGCCGGCTTCGAGGAGCTCAACGCGAGCTACCTGCGGCTCAAGGCGGCCGGGATCGTGCCGGAGTTCTGCCTCGACCACGGAATGACGTTCTCGTACTACTACCGCGACCCGGACGGCAACAACGTCGAGCTGCAGGTCGACAGCTTCGGCGACTGGGCGAAATCGAGCGCGTTCATGCGCGAGGGCCCCGAGTTCCACGAGGATCCGATCGGCAAGTTCGTGGACCCCGACCGCGTGGCCGAGGCCGCCGCGTCCGGCGCGAGCTTCCAAGATATCCACGCGCGCGCCACGGCGGGCGAGCTCGCCCCCGACGCGCCGCCGCTCGAGCTGCCGCAGGTGGAGGCGTAGATGCGCACCGTCGTCTGGATCTCGGGCGCGTCGTCGGGTATCGGCGCGGCCCTCGCGGACTCCGTGCCCTACGACCGCGCGCGGGTCATCGGCATCAGCCGGCGCCCGCCCGCGCGCGGCGAGCACGTCGAGGCCGATCTCTCCCGGCCGCCGCTTGGCCGGGGATCGCCGCTCACTTCGAGGAGGTGCTCGGACCGGGCGAGTTCGCCGAGGCGGTGTTCGTGCACATGGCCGGCGCCGGGACGCCGGTCGGGCCGGCGGTCGCCGCCGAGCTCGAGGACTACACGGCCGCGGTGCTGCTGAACTCCGGCTCCGGGCAGGTGCTGGGAAGGCGTTCCTGGAGGCGTGCATGCACAGCGGCACCGAGGCGACGCTTGTCCTCTGCTCCTCGCCCGCCGCGGCGGCGCCGGCGTACGGCGCCTCGCACTACGGCGCCGGCAAGTCGGCGCTCCAGTACTGGGCGGCGGCCGCCGTGACCGAGGTCGGCGGCTGGGGGAGGGTGTTCTCCGTCGTCCCGTTCGCGGTCGACACGCCGATGGTCCGCGCGACGATCGCCGCGCCCCCCGGCGCCACGCCGATCGCCGACAGGCTGCGGGCGGCCGCGGAGCGGGGCGAGCTCGCGACGCCCGAGGCGACCGCGGCGCAGATCTGGCGTCTGGTGCTGGACGGGACGACCCACGGATCGGCCGTGCCGGTGGGCGCGGTCCCCGCCGAACTGAGGAGCGCATGACGTGACGACCAGCACCGCGGCGGTGGCGACCGATCTCGTCGTCGCCGAGCGGCGAGGACCGGTCCTCCTGCTCACGCTGAACCGGCCCGATCGCCTCAACAGCTGGACGGACGCGCTCGAGGAGCGCTACTTCGCGCGCCTCGACGAGGCCGAGGACGACCCCGACGTCCGGGCCATCGTCGTGACCGGCGCGGTGGCCGGGCCACGCATCGAGGGCGTGATCCGCGAGCAGGCGAGCGCCGCGGGGATCTCATACGAGGCGGTCTACGAGGAGGCCACCAAGACGACGCCGCTGCGGCGGCTGATCCCGCCCGAGGACATCGCCGTCGCGGCGATCTTTCTCGCCTCGGACGCCTCCGCCTCGACCACCGGAGAGGATCTGAACGTCTCCGGTGGTCTGGCGATGCACTGATCCCCGGAACCCCGCGTGAACCTGCATACCGGGCGAGCGCTTCCCGACGACCCCTATCTCCACCGGTCCGGTGAGGCCGCCATCGAGCTCGCGTCGCGGGCAGGGGCACGACTCGCCTCGCGATGATCGTGGCGCCGCTCGGCGGCGTCTGCGGCGGCGATGCGCGCTCTCCTGGCCGCGGTCAGCTCCTCGATGACGATCTGCAGGCCGACCGCGATCGGCACGGCGATGACAGTGCGACGAGCCCGATGATCAGCCCCGCGATGCCGCCCGACACCTTGCCCACCCCTCTGGTGATGTCGCCGACGTGCTCCCTCAGCGTGTCGAGCGCGCCGCTGCCGCCGTTGATGAGCTCGCCGAGCTCGCTGTGCCTGACCCTGTCGACGATCTGCGGAAGGTCGTCGCTGAAGTCGCGCACGGCGTCGCTGATCGCCTGCGCCACCACGAGGACGACGGCGCCCGACGACGATCACGATCGCCAGCACGAGCACGACGGAGCACAGCCTGCGGCTCCAGCGCAACCGTCGCTCCATCACGCTCACCACCGGCACGAGGGCGGCGGCGCTGAAGATCGAGACGAAGATCACGAGCAGCACGTTCGCGATCGACGCTGGCATTCCACTCGCAACTAGAAATCCAGTCGACATGCCGGGTTTCACGTGCCTCAGATGGCGAGACCCGGACTCGAACCGGGGGCACCACGATTTTCAGGGCATGAGAATGCCCTGTGGGGTTGCTGTCCGGGCTTGGCCGTAGCGTCGGGTGACCGGGACAGGGGCTCTCTGGGAGAACGCAGGATGGGCAGGCCGTCCTACGACTGATGGGCTGGGAGCCCGCGATTTTCAGTGGCCGCCCGTTCGACTGGCCCGGTTGTGCCGCGAGCACGAATCCGTCTGTGTCGTTTTGCCCACCTGAGCTCCCGTCAGCGTGATCACCGCGAGCGCGTTCATCCCGACGATCGGCGACATTCGTCGCTTCCCGAGCGCCCGCAAGCTGATCGGCTCCCTCGGCCTGGACCCACGAGTCCGTGAGTCCGGGCCCGGGCCCGCGCGCCATGAGCGCATCACCAAGCAGGGCTCAGCCTCGGTCCGTCACGTGCTGGTCGAGGCCGCGTGGGTCACCGTCCGCGCGCCCGGGCCGATGCGCGCGTTCTACGAGCGCGTTCGCCATCGCCGAGGCGCCCAGGTCGCCGCGGTCGCCACGCACGCAAGCTCGCGAGCCTGTTTTGGTGCCTGCTCACGCGCGAGCAGGACTACGCCTTCGGACAGCCGTCGCTGACCCGCAAGAAGCTGCGCCGCCTCGAGCTCGCTGCCGGCGCGCCCTCGCGCAAGGGCCAGGTCCGCGCGGGCGCCGGCCTGCGCGACAACGAGACCCGTGACGCCGAGCGCGCGCTCGCGATCCAGGCCGAGAATGCCTACTACCGCACGCTCGCCGACTGGAAATCGACCGGGCCGGCAAAGGCGGGCGCGAGCGTGACATCGGGGCGCGCATATATAGGCCCTCGAAGGGCAAAGCCGCGCGGCAGACCACAGGCCCCTGACGTCTGCGCTTCGCTTCGGTCAATCGCCCGCGCCCACCACCAGGATCCCACAGGAGCCGCCACCGAACCAGCCCTGGACTTTCATCCGTCAGTCGTGCGTCCTTGACACTCGAGTTTGCACTAGTTGCAGGGACTTATAGTGATTCTCGCCGCCTCGGCCGCGTCCAGGTTTTCCCGGACGATGCGTCTGTTTCCGGAGCGTTAGGGCCGACGGCGTGGCTCGTCGGCCTTTTCGTCGCGACGGTCGGGACGCTGCCGTCGGGGCGGGCCGTCTCGCCATGCGCCTACGGGCGGGCGAGCAGCGATGCGGTTACCAGCTCACGCTGCGTGGGCGGGGCCGAGCGGA
>DATDKF010000146.1:0-2441 GCA_036520135.1 Solirubrobacteraceae bacterium | reverse complement strand
CACGACGAGCGGGTTCGCACCGGCGTTCGCCGCCTGGTAGTCCTCGGAGCGGGAGACGGCGACCGTCGAGAGGATGGCGACCCCGAGCGCACCGCCAATCTGAAAAGCGCTGTTGCTGAGGCCCGACACGACCCCGGACTCGCGCTCGGCCACGTCCGCGAGGGCGGCGATCGTGACGGTGGCGAAGACGGGGCCGATACCGGCGCCGAAGACGAGCAGCCCGAAAAAGATGTCTCCGAAGTAGCTGCCGCCGACGGACACCTGCGTGAGCAGGAGCGACCCCGCGCCCAGGAGCGCCATGCCCGTCGCGGCGACCGGCCTGAAGCCGACTTTAAGGACCGCGGCCTGAGCGGCCATCATGCCGGCAGCTGCCGCAATCGGGGTTACCACAAAGCTGGTGCCGAACTCGAGCGCCGACCAGCCGAGCACTTGCTGGGTGTACTGCGTGAGGATGAACGGCATGCCGAACGCGACGGTGCCGAAGCTGAGCATCACGAGGTTGGCGCCGACAAGCGTCCGCGAGCGAAGGAGCCGCAGCGGCATGAGCGGCGCGCGGTGGCGCGACTCGATCAGCGCGAAGGCAGCAAGGAGCCCGGCCGAGGCGGCGAAGAGGAGGATCGTCCGCAGGCTGCCCCAGCCGGCGTCGGGGGCTTCGACGAGTGCGTAGACGAGCAGGACGAGCGCACCGGTGATGGTCAGCGCACCGGCGGGGTCGTAGCTGCGCCTCGTCAGTGCGGCCCGGCTCTCGCGCACGAGTACCGGCGACAGTGCGAGCGCGGCCAGGCCGACGGGGACGTTAATGAAGAAGATCCACTCCCAGCCCGGGCCGTCGACGATCGGGCCCGCGATCAGGTAGCCCGCGGTGGCGCCGAAGGCGCCGTTCATGCCCCAGATCGCGAACGCCTTGTTGCGCTCGGCCCCCTCGAAGGTGGTCGAGATGATCGAGAGGGCGGTGGGGGTCATGATCGCCGCCCCGATGCCCTGGAACGCTCGGGCCCCGATCAGAGCGTCGGACGACCAGGCGAAACCGCAAAGGAGCGAGGCGAGGGTGAAGAACAGGAGCCCGACCATGAACACGCGGCGGCGCCCCAGCAGGTCGGCGGCGCGGCCGCCCAGCAGGAGCAGGCCGGCGAAGGTGATCGCGTAGGCGCTGATCACCCACTGCAGCCCCTGCTCCGAGAAGCTCAGAGCTTCGTCGATCGAGGGCAGCGCGACGACCACGATGTTGGCGTCGAGGATGACCATGAAGAACGCCCCGCAGAGGAGCGCGAGCGCCCACCAGCGGCGGGAATCGGGCTGTGCCGCGGGGTGTGTCTGCTGCGGGTTGGACATGTATGTCCTCCTGGTCGATGTCGTCGCCCGAATCGGCGGCCTCGATAAGACGTCGCAGCAGGGAGGGCGATCTGGACAGCCCTCAGGTATTCGATCAGCCCAGCGCGTCCAGACGCCGTTTGAGCTCCGCCCGCTCGACGGCGTTGGCGCTCAGCGCGATCGCCCGCTCGTACGCTCGGGCAGCCCTTGCGGCGTCGCCCGCGCGCCTGAGCAGCTCGGCGTGGGCCGCGTGCAGCGGCTGGTAGTGCTCGAGCGTCGAATCGCCGAGCAGCGGCTCGACCAGCGCCAAGCCCGCGGCGTGCCCGTCGGCCAGGCCGACGGCGACCGCGCGGTTGAGCTCTATCACCGGCGACGGGTTGAGCCTGACCAGAGCGCCGAACAGCTCCGCGATCTGCGCCCAGTCGGTGGCGTCCGCGTCCGGGGCCTGGATCTGCAGGGCCGTGATCGCGGCCTGCAGCTGGTACTCGCCCGGACGCCGCAAGCGCACGGCGCGCTCCAACCTCGCGAGGCCCTCCCCGATCCGGCCCCGATCCCAAAGCGACCGGTCCTGCTCGTCTAGCGCGACGTAGCGCCCGCTCGGATCCACGCGGGCCGCCCGGCGCGCGTCGTGCAGCAGCATCAGGGCCGACAGTCCCCAGACCTCGGCGTCGTCGGGCATCAGCCGGCACAGCAGCTCGCCGAGGCGGATCGCCTCCTCGCACAGCTCCCCGCGCACTAGCTGATCACCCTCTGTGGCGGCGTAGCCCTCGTTGAAGATCAGGTACACGACCCGCAGCACGCCGCGTAGGCGGTCGGCCAGCTCGTCGTCGGCCGGCACCCGGTAGGGGATGTGCGCGTCGGCGATCTTGCGCTTCGCACGCACGATCCGCTTGCCCATGGTCGGCTCCGCGACCAGGAATGCGCGGGCGATCTCGGCGGTCGTCATTCCGCCAAGCGTCCGTAGCGTGAGCGCCACGCGCGCCGACATGTCGAGCGCCGGATGACAGCAGGTGAAGATCAGCCGCAGCCGGTCGTCGACGATCGAGCTTTCGTCGTCCATGGGTAGCTCCTCCTCGTCCTGAGCCTCCAGGCGGGTCAGCTCGGCCAGCCGCTCGGCGCGATCCGCCACC
>DATDKF010000145.1:0-4603 GCA_036520135.1 Solirubrobacteraceae bacterium | reverse complement strand
TAGGCGTTGTTGTCGACGACTGTCGTGTACTCGTCGGGTCCGGTCACGCCGTTGATGCAGAAGCGCCCGTCGCGCCGCTCGGAGAAGAAGCCGAGCTCCATCCAGAAGCGAGCGGTCTCGACGAGCACCTCGGCGCCGGTCGCGCCGGTGCCCGCGATGGCCACGAGCGGCTGAGGCATGCCGAGGATCGGCCTCCTGATCGCCGCGGCGCTGTGCGCCGCGGCGCTGGGCAGCGCCTGGCTCGTCGACATGCCCGACGTGGCCGGGACGCTGCGCGCGGTCACCGGCTCGCTCGGCCCGTTGACGTACGCGATCGTCGCGGCCCTGGTGGCGATCGAGACCGGCGCGGTGCTCGGTCTGGTGTCGCCCGGAGAGGCGATGCTGGCGGTCGGCGGGGCCGCCGCGGCGCACGGCACGGTCGAGCTGCCGCTGCTGATCGCGGCGGCGTGGGCCGGCGGCGTGCTCGGCGACGCGGCGGGCTTCGCGCTCGGCCGCCGGCACGGGCGGGCGCTTCTGCTGCGCAGCGCCCCGAAGGTCGGCGTCGGCGCCGACCGGGTCGTGCGCCTGGAGCGGCTGATGGGCCGCTGGGGCGGGGTGGTGCTCGTGGCCGGGCGCTTCGTCGGCGTCGTGCGCGCGTTCGGGCCGTTCCTCGCCGGCGCGTCCGCGATGCCGCTGCGCCGGGTCGCGGGCTACAGCCTCGTGGGCGCCGGCGTCTGGTGCGGCGCGATGATCGCTGCGGGCTATGCGTTCGCCGGGTCGCTCGAGAGCCACGCCGACGCGGCCGGGAGCATCGCGATCGGGGTCTGCGGCGGCCTGCTGCTCGCGTGGGCGCTCACGCGCGGTCAGGCGCCGCAGGAGCGCGCCGCGTCCGCGTACATCTGCGCGCGCGCCCGGTAGCCGCCCGGCGTCGCGTGCACGCCGTCGCCCGCCAGCCAGCCAGCCAGGGTTCGCCCGGACGGCAAGAACAGCGCGAGAATCACCGCCTTCACGATCCGGGCATCGCAGGGGCGGGTAGGATCGAGGTGAATGGGGACCGCGGCCATCGGATGGCTGGTCGTCGGGGTGCTCGCCCACCTCGCGAACCAGCTCGCCCGCGGCCAGGGCTGGTACGCGGTGATCCGCGCCGCCTGTCCCGACGAGCCGGTGCGCCGGCGCGACGCGCTCGGCGCCTGGGTCGCCGGCGCCGGTGCGAGCGGCGTGCTGTCGGCGCGCGGGGGTGACGCGGTGCGGCTCGTGCTGCTGCGCCCCCGGACCGGCGAAGCCGGCTATCCGCTGCTGTGCGGCACGCTCGTGGCCGAGGCCGCCGGCGAGGCCGCGATCGGCCTCGCGCTGATCGGCGCCGCGGTCGCGGCCGGCGTGTGGCCGGGCATCGGCATCCCGGCGCCGTGGCTGGCGCTCGCCGTGGTCCCGGTCCTGCTCGTCGCCTCCCGGGTCGGCGCCGTGCGGCGGCTCGCCGCCGGGGTCGCGCGCGGCACGTGCGCGCTGCGCTCGCCGGGTCGCTACGCGTGCACGGTCCTGCCGTGGCAGGCCGCCAGCCGCCTGGCGCGCGTGCTGTCGATCGCGTGCTTCCTCGCCGCGTTCGGGCTGCCCGCGACGATCCCGGCGGTCCTGCTCGTGATGCTGGCGCAGGGCGGCGGGCGCGCGATCCCGTTCGCGCCCGCCAGCCTCGGCGCCGGCGCCGCCATCCTCGCCGCGTCGTTCGAGCCGGTCACCGGCACGGCCGTGGACACGGCGACCGTGGCGGAGTTCTTCGTCGGCACCAGCGCGGTGCTGACCGCCGTCGGCGTCGCACTCGCCGTGGGCATCGCGGCGCGGGCGGCGCCCGGCTACCGCTGGGGCCGCCAACCGTTGACGTCCTTCAGGCGCTGGTTGGACACGCGCTCGCCGTCGCGGCAGACGTTGTAGATCCCGCTGGGGACGGCGAGCGCCGAGAGCAGCGCGTCGGCGGCATCGGCGATGTGGAGCGTCGCGCCGAGCGCCGGGATCGGTGCGTCGTGGCCGGTGCCGGGCCCGTCGAGCAGGCCGAAGCGCAGGGCGACGCCACGGCGCCCGGCGCGGACGAACCGGCCGGCCTCCCGCTCGGCGGCGATCGCCGAGCGCAGGATCTCGGGGACGTCGCCGATCGGCGTGTCCTCGGACACCGGGCCATCCGTGGGGTAGACGAACGTGACCGTCGGCTGGACGTAGGTCTGCGTGCCGGCGGCGAGCGCGGCGTCGACGAGGATCCGCGACGCGTCGGCCCGCAGGCGATCGTTCTCGCGCCAGGCGGCGGGATCGTCCATCAGCTCGAGCGGCTGGATTCGCGACGCCAGGTGCAGCACCGCGTCGACGCCCTCCATCGCGGCGCCGACAGCGGCGGGATCGAACAGGTCGAGCTCGGCGTGGTGGGGCGTGCGCAGCTCGTGCCCCGCCGCCTGGGCGGCGGGAACGAGCGCCTTGCCGAGGGCGCCGGTGGCGCCCGTGACGAGGATGGTCATGCGAGCGCCCCGTGCCACAGCGCGTGCCGCGGCGTCCACCCGAGCTCGCGCTTGGCCTTCGCGTTCGACGCGCCGCGGATGCGCGTGAAGAGCGAGACCCCGGCCTCGCCGGCGGCGAGGCGGCCGAGCCACGTCGGGATGTGCCGCGGCGGCTTGGCGCCGAGCGCGTCCGCGAGCTGCGGCAGCCAGTCGGCCGCCGCGGTCGGCCGGTCGTCGACGACGTTGTAGACGCCCGGCGCGCCCCACTCGATCGCCGCCACCGTGGCGGCGGCGGCGTCGTCGACGTGCACGAACGACCACACGCCGGCGCCGTCGCCGATGATCGGCAGGCGGCGATGGCTCACCTGGCGCGTCATCTCGCCGTCGGACGCGAAGCTCGTCCCCGGCCCATGCAGGTTGCCGTAGCGCAGCGCGATCCCGTCGAGCGACGCCTCGTACACGACGGCGTGCTCGAGGTGGCGGATCGCCGCCAGCGTGCGGCGCATCGTGGCCGGCGGCTCGGGGTCGAGCGGGTCGGCCTCGGTCTTCACCGGGCCGCCGCTGCGCTCGTAGTTCCAGTTGCCGAAGCTCTGCGCGACGAAGCGGTGGGCGCCCGCGGCGCGCGCGCCCTCGAGCAGGTTGTCCGTGCCCTCGACGCGCAGCCGGTTGGTGAGCGCGAACGCGTCGTCCCAGCGGCGGTAGTCGGTCACGCCGGCGAGGCCGGTCATCTGGTGGACGACCACGTCCGGCTGGGCGCGCACGACGGCCGCGACGGTCGAGGCCCGGTCGAGCCCGTCGCCGATGACCGGCACCGCGCCGAGGTCGTAGATCGTGCCCGCCATGTCCTGGTGGCGGGTCATCGCCACGACCTCATGGCCGGCATCGACGAGCTGCGGCAGCAGCCGCTTGCCGATCGCGCCCGTGGCGCCTGCGACGAACACCTTCATGGATGCCTTCCTTTCCTCACGTGGGGCCCGAAGCGCTCGCCCAGCAGGCCGAAGGCGAGGCCACCCGCCGCCCACGCGGCGAGGGCCAGCAGGGGCGCGAGCGTCGCGGCCCAGTCGAAGTACTGGACGTTGCGGATCGCGGTGAGCGCGGCCCCGGGCGGCAGCAGCTGCGACAGCGCGCCGAAGAAGCCGGGCTCGAACTGGTACGTGACCGCGCCGCCCGCCGAGCTCACCCCGAGGAGGAGCAGCAGCAGGACCGCCGTGACGATCCCCACCGGCCCGCCGAGGTGGCCGAGCCCGTGCGCGGCCGCGCTGACCGCGAGCGCGAGCAGCCCGGCGACGAGCGCGATGCCCGCGAAGTGGCCGTTGAGCGCACCGACGAGGACGTCGGTGTCGAACGCGGTGACGAAGCCGGCGACGAACGCGAACACGACGATCGCGGGCCAGCGCACGCGCGCCGGCAGCCCGCGCCCGAACACCGACAGCAGCACGCCGAACACGAGGCTCGGGATCAGCGTGCCGACGACCGCGAACAGCGGCGAGAGGCCGCGCCGATCGCTGGCGGGCAGCGGCCGCACGTCGTCGACCGCCGCGCCCGGGGCGACCCGGCGGGCGGCCGCGGTGACGGCCTCGGCGGGCGGGATGCCGCCGGCGCTGGCGACCAGCACGCGGTCGCGATCGACGACGCCCTGCACGTCGGTCTCCAGCAGCGCGTCGCGCGCCCGCGCCTCGCTGTCGTAGGCGTGGACGTCGAACGCGCCGCCGAGCGCGCGCTGCACGCTCGCCGCCTGCGCCGATCCGCCCACGAACGCGACGTCGAGGCCCTTCGGCCGCGGCGCGTGGAACGCCGCCACGTAGAGCGACGTGAACGCGAAGACGAGGACGAGTCCGGCGACGGTGAGGCGAGCGGCGAGCTTCATTTCAACGCTCGTTGACTTTACACTGTTGAATTCTTCTGTCAAGCTGGACGTCATGCCACGGACAGGCCGCAGGCCAGGGGAGACCCACACGCGCGTCGCGATCCTCGGCGCCGCCAGGAAGCTGTTCGCCGAGCGCGGTTACGCCGGCGCGTCGATGCGCGCGATCGCCGCCGAGGCGGGCGTCGACGCCTCGCTCGTCGTGCACTTCTTCGGGAGCAAGGCGGGGCTGCTCGTGGAGGCGATCGAGTGGCCGTTCGACCCCGAGGACGAGATCCCGGGG
>DATDKF010000144.1:0-8585 GCA_036520135.1 Solirubrobacteraceae bacterium | reverse complement strand
GGCGTCGACGCGGTCACGATGCGCCGCGTCGCCGCCGAGCTGGGCGCGGGGACGATGACGCTCTACCACTACGTCCGCACCAAGCGCGAGCTCGCGGCGCTGATGGACGACGCGATCATGGGCGAGCTGCTCGTGCCCGAGGACGAGCTGGCCGAGGGCTGGCGCGAGGGGCTGGCCCAGATCGCGCGCCGCACGTACGAGTCCTTCCGCCGCCACCCCTGGTTGTTCGAGCTGATCGGCGGGGAGGACGACCCGGGCATCGGCGGCCCGAACGCGCTGCGCCACGTCGAGCAGTCGCTCGCCGTGACGGCGCGCGCCGGCGTGAGCTTCGAGCGGCAGTTCGAGATCACCGCGATGGTCGACGACTACGTGTTCGGCCACGCGATGCGCATCCGCCCGGGCTCGATGGACGACCCGCGCGCGCGGGAACGCCTCGAGGCGGTCGTCGGCTATCTGGAGGCCCAGCTGGGGAGCGGCGAGTACCCGCACCTCGTGTCGATCGTGGGGGACGACCCGCGCGCGGGCGTGCTGCGCGTGGCGGCCACGGCGACCGATCCCGAGCGCTTCGAGCGCGGGCTCCAGCGCGTGCTCGACGGGATCGAGCTCGACCTCACTCGCGGGGCCTGACGCCACGCGGTACCGTTGGCTGAGAGATGGCCCGGTCCGCAACCCTCCGCGCATCCGACGCCGACCGTGACGCGGTCGCCGACCGGCTGCACAAGGCGGCGGTCGAGGGCCGGCTCGAGCCGGACGAGCTCGAGGAGCGCCTGCATGCGGCGCTGCGCGCCCGGACCTACGGCGACCTGCGGCGTCTCGTCGCCGATCTCCCTGCGACCCCGGCCAAATGGTCGAGTCACGGCACCGGCGGGCTGCCGACCGCCCGGCTGCTGTTCGGCGTCGCGGTCCGCATCGCTGCCGTGGTGGCGGTCGTCGCCGTCGTCCTCGCCTTCGCGGTGTTCATGACCGCGTGGTGGGTCCTCTGGGCGTTCGTGTTCGTGGCGCTGAGAACTCGCCGCATGTGTTGGAACGGCAGCGCCGCGTGGCGCCCGCCGCGGCCGCGGCGCGTGCTCTAACGCGACGGATCAGGGCGCCGCGAGGCTGCGGTCGAACGCTGAGCCGACGTCGATCGGCCGCTTGACGATCCCGAACTTCAGGTCCCAGTCCGCCCACTGGTCGAGCACGTCCGCGCGCAGCTGGCCGTAGACGTCGGCGCCGGCGGTGAAGGCGGGGGAGACCGCGTCGAGCTGTGCGGCGGCAGCGGCGCGGTCGAGGTCCGGATTGGCGTCGACGAGCGCGCTGACCGCGCTCTCGGGATCGACCTGCGCCTCGTTGTAGCCGCGCCGCAGCGCGCGGATCGTGGCGCGGATCACGGGCCGCTCGTCGTCGAGCGTCGCGCGCGTGACGCACAGGACCAGCTCCGGGTACGCGGGCGCGCCGAAGTCGTCGACCCGGAACTCATGCATGCCGGGCCGCCGCGCCTTGAGAGCGACGCCCTCGACGTTCCAGAACGCGGTTGCGGCGTCGACGCGGCGGGCGAGCAGCGCCTTGACCGCCTCGAACCCGATCGTCGTCGCCTTCACCTTGTCGGGGTCGCCGCCGTCGCCCTGCACGATCGAGCGCAGCACCGCGACGTCGGACGGCAGCCCGGTGACCCCGGCGCGCTTGCCCTCGAGGTCGCGCGGGCGAGCGATCGCGGGCTGGGCGAGCAGCGCCGCGAGCGGCCGCTGGACGACCGCCATCACGCCGACGACGTCGGCTCCGTTCTCGCGGGCGAGCGCGAGGTCGTGGATGTCGAGGATCGCCATGTCCACGCGGCCGGCCTGCAGCAGCTTGAGCGCGTCGGTCGACGCGCCGGGCGCGCGGACGTCGAGGTTGACGCCCTCGGCCTCGTCGTAGTCGCGCTCCGTGGCGAGGTAGATCCCCGCGTGCACGCCGTTGGGCGTGAAGTCGAGGAGCAGCGACGCGTCGCGGTTCGGGCGGTCGGTGCCGCCGGTGCTCCCGCAGCCCGCGACGGCGAGCACGCAGGCGATCGCGAGGAGGAGCCGGACCACGGCGGGACATGATGGCGGCCCCAGGTATCGTGCGCGCCTGATGCGTCGCCGGGTCACGTTCTCGCGCAACCTGACGCTGTCGCTGTCGCGGACGTGCCGGTGTCACTGCAAGTACTGCGCGTTCGCGACCCACCAGACGCATCTGCACGAGCCCGAGGAGGTCGAGCGGCTGATCGACCGCGCGGCGCGCCGCCAGGTGAAGGAGCTGCTCGTGCTCACCGGCGAGGCGCCCGACCACCATCCCGGCGTCCGCGCGCGGCTGACCGAGCTGGGGTTCGCGGACTTCACCGCGTACGTCGTCTGGGCGTGCGAGCGCGCCCTCGAGCGCGGCCTGCTCCCGCACACCAACCTCGGCGTGCTCGACCGGGCCGATCTCGCCAACCTGCGGGAGGTCACCGCGTCTCAGGGGCTGATGCTCGAGTCGGTCAACGCCGACCTCGTCGCCCACCAGGGCTCGCCGACCAAGCACCCGGAGCGGCGGCTGGCGACGATCGCGGCGGCGCAGGAGCTGCGGATCCCGTTCACGAGCGGGATGCTCGTCGGCATCGGCGAGTCCGAGGAAGACCGGATGGCGTCGCTCGAGGCGCTCGCCGGCTTCGACCACCTGCAGGAGGTGATCCTGCAGAACTTCGTCCCGCACCGCCGCTACTACGGCGAGGAGCCGGCCGACATCGCCACCGAGGCGGCCGAGTCATTCTGGCGCACCGGCCTGCACGACGGCCCGGTGCTCGGCGCGCCGGCGTGGGCGACGCCGGTCGGCGTCGAGGACATGAAGCGGCTGATCGCCGAGACGCGGCGGCTGATGCCGGACGTCGGCATCCAGATCCCGCCGAACCTCGCCGACTGGTGGCCGGAGCTGGTCGCCGCGGGCGCGACCGACCTCGGCGGCCTGTCCGCCAACGGCGACCACATCTCGCCCGAGCACCCGTTCCCGTCGCCGCACCAGGTGCGCAAGCGGCTCGCGCAGGAAGGCGTCGCGCTCGCCGAGCGCCTGTGCGTGTACCCGCGGTTCATCGACGAGGAGTGGATCGCGCCGCGCGTGCTCGAGGTCATCCGCGACCGCTACCGCGCGTTCATCCCGCGCTGCGGGACGGCCGCGACCACGCCGGGCACGATCGCGCGCGCCCGCGACGGGGTCGCGCTCGCGCCCGACGAGCTGGCCGCGCTGTTCGCCGAGACGCGCCCCGAGGTGATCGAGGACATGCGCCAGGCCGCCGACGACCTGCGCGCCGAGCTGGCCGGCGACACGGTGACGTTCGTCGTCAACCGCAACATCAACGTCTCGAACGTCTGCATCGTCGGCTGCGCGTTCTGCGGCTTCGGCGTCGGGCGCCGGTCGCCCGACGCCTACGAGCACGACCGCGAGGAGTTCGTGCGCCGTGTGCACGACGCGGTCGCGTTCGGGGCGACCGAGATCTGCATGCAGTCGGGCATCCATCCCGACTGGGACCTGGAGGACTACCTCGGCTGGCTGCGGCTGGCCAAGGAGGTCGCGCCGCAGCTGCACCTGCACGCGTACAGCCCGATGGAGATCGCGCACATGTGCGACACGACCGGGCTCGAGCCCGAGGTCGTGCTCACGCGGCTCGCCGAGGCGGGACTGGACTCGGTCCCCGGCACCGCCGCCGAGGTGCTCGACGACGGCGTGCGGCAGCGGATCAGCCCCAACAAGCTGCCGGTCGCCCGCTGGGTGCGCATCATCGAGGCCGCCCACCGGGTGGGCCTGCGCTCGACCGTCACGGTGATGTTCGGGCACATCGAGACCCCGCAGGAGCTGGCCGAGCACATGCGCGTCGTGCGCGCCCTGCAGGAGCGCACAGGCGGCTTCACCGAGTTCGTCCCGCTGTCGTTCATCCCGTTCCACACCCAGCTCGGGCGCACGCACGGAATCGAGGAGATCAGCCGCGAGGAGAACCTCAAGCACACCGCGGCGTTCCGGCTCGCGCTCGGGCGCACGATCACCAACCTGCAGGCGAGCTGGGTGAAGATGGGGCTCGACGCCGCCACCGAGGCGCTGCGCTGGGGCGTCAATGACCTCGGCGGCACGCTGATGGAGGAGTCGATCTCGCGGATGGCAGGCTCCTACCACGGCGTCAAGCTCGATCCGAGCGACCTCATCGGCGCCGCCCATCGCGCCGGCCGCCCGGCCGCGGAGCGGACGACCCTGTACGGCATCCGCCGCCGTCACGAGCTGGCGGCGGCGGCCTGATGGCCGGTCTCGTGCTGGGCCCGATGGCCCGCTGGGCCAGCACCTCCGAGGCGACGGTCTGGGTCGAGACCGACGCGCACTGCGAGGTCGAGGTGCGCCCGCAGACCGGCGAGCCGGACCGCGAGACCACGTTCGAGGTCGAGGGCCACCACTACGCGATCGTGCGCGTCAGCGGCCTGCCGGAAGACGCGGCGACGCCGTACACGGTCCTGCTCGACGGCTCGCAGGTGTGGCCGGAGCCCGACAGTCCGTTCCCGCCGAGCACGCTGCGCACGCACGCCGAGCGCGGCCTCGCGCGGATCGTCTTCGGCTCCTGCCGGGTCGCCTACCCGCACGAGCCGCCGTGGAGCCTGACGCCGGACGAGAGCGAGCACGGCCGCGAGCTCGACGCGCTGCGCGCGATCGCGCTGCGGATGGCCGGCGCGGACCCCGCGACGTGGCCGCATACCGTCCTCCTGCTCGGCGACCAGGTCTACGCCGACGAGGTGTCGCCCGACACGCTCGCGTTCATCCAGGCCCGGCGCGACACGAGCGAGCCGCCGGGCGAGACGATCGCCGACTTCGAGGAGTACACGCGGCTGTACCACGAGGCGTGGAGCGACCCGCCGATCCGCTGGCTGCTCTCCACGGTGCCGTCGGCGATGATCTTCGACGACCACGACGTGATCGACGACTGGAACACGTCGATCAAGTGGGTCGACGACATCCGCGCCACCGACTGGTGGGACCGTCGGGTGGTCGGCGCGTTCATGACCTACGTGCTCTACCAGCACTGGGGCAACCTCGCCCCGGACGCGCTCGAGGACGAGGAGATCTACCGGCGGGTGAAGGAGGCCGGCGACGGCGGCGCGCTGCTGCGCGAGTACGCGTACAAGAGCGACCGCGAGGTCGAGGGCGCGCGCTGGAGCTACTGCCGCGACATCGCCTCCTCGCGGATCGTGATGATCGACTCGCGCGCCGGCCGGGTGCTCACGCCGGGCTCCCGCAGCATGGTCGACAGCGGCGAGTTCGAGTGGATCGAGGAGTACGCGCGCGGCGACTTCGACCACCTGCTGATCGGGACGTCGCTGCCGCTGTTCCTCGCCCCTGCGCTGCACTACCTCGAGGCGTGGAACGAGGAGGTGTGCGACGGCGCATGGGGCGGCTTCGCCGCACGGCTGGGCGAGAAACTGCGCCAGGGCGCCGACCTCGAGCACTGGGCGGCGTTCCGGGACTCGTTCGCGCGGATGTGCCGGCTGCTGCAGGAGGTCGGCTCCGGCCGCCGTGGGCGGGCGCCGAAGACGATCGTCGTCCTTTCGGGCGACGTGCACCATGCGTACCTGGCCGAGATCGGCTTCCCGAAGGGCAGCGGCGTGACCTCGCACGTCTGGCAGGCCACGTGCTCGCCGTTCCGCAACCCGCTCAGCACGAAGGAGCGCCGCAGCGTCCTGTTCGGCTTCTCACGCGCGGGCCGCGTGATCGGGCGGGCGTTGGCGCGCTCCGCGGGCGTTCCCGAGCCGCCCGTGCGCTGGCGCTTCACGGAAGGCGATCCGCGGTTCGACAACCAGGTGGGGACGCTGGAACTTGACAGCGACTCCGCGCTGGCGCGCCTCGAGCGCGCGGTTCCGTCAGGGCGCGGACACGAGCATCCCGGGCTCGAGGTGGCCGACGAAAACCCGCTTACTGCGGGGCCTCGACGCAACACCTAATTTCTTCTTCGCACGCGCTTAAGACATCCGCCTAAGCCTCAGTGCATGATGGTTTCAACGCACCGTCTGGAGAGGCGACGCACCGTTTGACCAGAACTGACGCCGAGCTGCTCAAAGCGGCCAGCCAGGACCCACAGGCATTCCGCGAGTTCTACGACCGCTATGCGGTCTGGATCCGCTCGTGGTTCGTCCGTCACACCGGCAACGAGCCGGCGAGCCTGGATCTGACCGCCGAGACCTTCGCCCAGGCCTGGAACGCGTCACGACGGTTCAGGGATGAGGCTGGTGGGTCGGGCGCGCCGTGGCTGTTCGGCATCGCGCGCAACCTCCTCCGGCAGTACCACAAGCACAACCGCATCGAGTCAGCCGCGCGCGAGCGGATGGGCCTCCAGGCCGCGTTCGCCGAGTGCGAGGACTACGAGCGGGTGGACGAGCGCAGCGAAGCGAATGCGCTGGCTCCGCTGCTGCGCCATGCGGTGCGGGCTCTGCCCGCGGAGCAGCGGCGGGCGCTCGAGCTGCGCGTCGTCCACGGGCTCCCGTACGAAGCGGTCGCCGGCCGACTGGGTTGCTCCCAGAACGCCGCGCGGCTGCGGGTCTCCCGCGCATTGCGGGCGCTCACCACCCAGATGAGGAGCGCTCAAGCATGAGCGCGCGATGAGAGGAGGCTGATGCCAGCCCACCAGGTCACCCCAATCCCCGGCGCCCATGAACGGCGCGTCGCCGAGCGTACGCGCTCCGCGCGGCTGATCCGCGACTCGATCGGGCTTCTGAGCTCGAAGTGGTCGGTCGACATCCTGCTGGCACTCGGGGACGGCACCCGCCGCTACCACGAGCTGCTCGAGGATCTGCAGCCGATCTCCGAGAAGGTGCTGACGCAGACGCTGCGGGGCATGGAGCGCGACGGGCTCGTCGCCCGCCGGGTCCATGCCGAGGTCCCCCCGCGCGTGGAGTACGCGCTGACGCCGCTGGGCGCCACGATGGCGCCGCCGCTGAAGGCGCTCGGGTCATGGTCGCTGGCGCACGGCAAGCGCGTCGAGGAGGCGCGCGACCGGTTCGACGCCCGGTTGGCGGCGAAGCGCGCCGCTTAGCGGAAGAGATCGTCTTCGAGCGCACGGACGAGCGCGGCGGCCCCCGCGCCGTCCTCGTCCGTGACGTGACGCTCGAGCCCGCGGATGCGTACCGCGGGCTCGCGGGTGTCCTTGCCGCGCACGAGGTCGGCGGCGGCCGCGGCCTCGTCGGCGATCGCGATCACGGTCGCGGCGAGCGCGCGGCCGTGGGCGTCCGGCCGCCCGCGCCAGTCCTCGACGGCGCGCAGGCCGGCGCAGCCGATCGCGACCTCGGCCTGGCCAGTGCGCCAGGCGCGGCCGAACGAGTCGGTGATCACGACCGCGCACCCGAGCGCGCGGCGCAGCGCGCGCGCTGACGCGTCGGGATCCTCGGGCAGCAGCACGAGCGTGTCCGGCGCGCCGGCGTTGGACGCGTCGACCCCGGCGTTCGCGCACACGAACCCGTGGCGGGTGCGGCAGATCAGCCGGCCGCGGTCGGCGCGCAGGACGTCGGCGGACTCGTCGAGGATCACCTGCACGTGGCGCGGGTCCTTGCCGTGCGCGGCCGCGAGCGCCGCGGCCTGCGGCCCGGGCGTGACGGCGGCGAGGCGGACGGTCCGGCCCTCGGCCTTCGAGATGACCTTGTGGGCCACGGCGAGCACGTCGTGCGCGCGCAGGCCGCCCTCCAGCCGCGCCGCGGCCGCGGCCAGCAGCCCCGCCAGATCGTCGCCTGCTCGCACCTCCGGCACGCCGGCGAGCGCCGCGAGCGTCACCACGTCCCGGCGGGCACCAGCTTGTCGAGCACGGCGCGGGTCCGTGCAGCGCCCTCGGGGCGGGCGGCGAGCGCGGTGCGCAGCGCGGCGAGGTCGTCGGGCGTGTCGACGTCGAGCCCGAGCGACGGCAGGTCGCAGACCTTCACGGTCGCGCCGGCGGCGCTCGCGCGCGCCGCGTGGCGCGCGAACGAGCCCGCGCCGAACGACGGGCCGACCGCCGCGGGCGGCGTGAGCAGCAGCGCGTTCGTTCCGCTGCCGTGGCGGTCGGGCACGATCACCACCGACGGCTCGGCCGGCGCCCGGGCCAGCAGTCGCGAGACCTCCTGCGGGTCGACCGCCGGGCAGTCGCCGGGGACGAGCAGCGCCCGCTCGGCGCCGCGCGCGAGCGCGGTGTCGATGCCGAGGCTCGTCGCCGCGGACTGGCCGCGCTCGTCGGGGTCGGCCACCACGGCGGCGCCGGCGCGCTCGGCCGCCTGGGCGGCGCGCGGCTCGGCGGTCACGACCACGACCTCGTCGATCTCCGGCACCGCGGCGAGCGCGGCCAGGACGTCGGCCACCATCGCCTCGGCCAGCTCGGCGCGGTCGTCGCCCGCGATCGCGTCGTGCAGCCGCTGCTTGGCACGGGCGAACGACTTCACCGGCAGGACGGCGGCGGTGCGCACACGCGAAGCCTAACGGGGGGTCTGACCCCTGAGGGCCGTCGCGAAGGCGAGCGTCTCGCGGGCAACGCGGCGGCGGGCGGCGTCATCCGCCATCTCGACGTCGGTCACGAGCGTGGGGAGGGACTCCGCGCGCTCGTCCGCCACGAGGCCGTCGAG
>DATDKF010000143.1:0-2192 GCA_036520135.1 Solirubrobacteraceae bacterium | reverse complement strand
CGCGGGGTGGTGTTCGAGGAGTACGACGTACCCGGCCTCAAGACCGTCGACGGGATCGCAGACATCGAGGGCAACTACCCGAGCAAGGGCAGCGGCGAGCGCGGCGCGTGGTTTCGAGATAGCGAGGGCAACTTGCTCGGGATCGGCCAGCCGCTTCGCGGCTGAGCGCCTCTCGGACAATGAAGAGATCCAGTCCGCCCGGGCCGACCCGGCCGAGCAGGCCGAGCGCGAGAAAGGAGACGTCGATGTTGCTGGAGTTGAACGCCAGGCGAAATCGGCGCTCGGGACATCACGACAGCGTCCAAGACGTGCCATCGCGGCGTCCTAGGGCCGCTCCGCCACCAGCGCGAGCTTCCGGACCCGCCCCTCGTCCAGCCACTCGACCCATAGCCGGTGGGCGGCGAGCAGGTCGTCCACCGCCCGGCGGCCGATCTGCGCGGCGATGTCCGCGGCGTCCGCGGCGAACGCGCCCGCCAGCGCCTGCGCCATCGCGCGGTGCGCGCGGCTGTGGTCCTCATGCCACGTGACGACGAGGCCGGCCCGCTCGAGGGACGTGGCCATCTCGTCGAGCGGGGTGAGCCAGACTGTGTCGGCGTCCGGCATCGCCGCCCGCTCGGCCGTCGTGAGCGGCGGCCCCTCCTCGAGCGTGAAGGCGAAGCGCCCGCCGGGCCGGAGCGCCGCGGCGATCTCGCGCACCAGCGCGTCCTTGTCCTCGAAGGCGAGCATCGTCTCGAGCAGGAGCACGACGTCGAAGGAGCCGGCTGGGATGGGCGGGACCTGCGCGACCGCAAAGCGGCCCGGCAGATCGCCCGCTCGCTCACGGGCCACGGCGACGGCGCTCGCGCTGGCGTCCACGCCCAGGTAGCCGCAACCCAGCTCCCGCGTGAGGAAACGCCCAGGCCCGGCGACGCCGCAGCACAGGTCGAGCACCGTGACCCCGGGGCCGATGCCGACCTGCACCGCCAGGGCCCGGATCTCGCCGGCGGTCATGAAGCTCTCCTGCCCGACGAACTCGCCGGGGGCGTACGCCGACACGCGCGCGCGGCGCAGCGCCCGGTCGAACGGCGCGCGGTCGTCCTGCCTCATCGCCCCGAGCCGAACGCAGTGAGGAAGCGGTCACGGAACGCGGCCATCGGCCAGACCGGCGCCTGCGGGCTCGGCAACATGCCGTCCTGCCAGCCCCATCCGGCGATCTGGTCCATCACCTTCGGGTCGTGGGCGATGACCGAGATCGGTACGTCGTGGCTGGCGCCCTGGCCGGTGACGACCGTCGCGGGCTGATGGTCGCCCAGGACGACGAGCACGAGGTTGTCGTCGCCGTAGCGCTGCACGAACGAGAAGAGCGTGCTCAGCGAGTACTCGATCGAATGCCCGTAGGCGGCGCGCGCCCGCTTGGCATCGCCGAAGAGCGTGGCCTGCGTGGACTCCTGCGCCGGGACGCGGTCGAAGATCGAGCCGTCGCCGACGTCGTCCCAGGCGATGAGCCGGGGGATGCGCGTCCACGGCGCGTGGCTCGAGATGAGGTCGACCTCGGCGAACAGCCGCGGCCGGTGACGCTTCGCGAGCTCGTGACGTTGCAGGGCCAGTAGGACGTACTGGTCGGGCATCGGCGGCAGGCCGAAGTCCGGGCCGCGGTAACCGAGGTTGCGGCGGTCGTAGATCGCGTCGTAGTGGTAGAAGCTGAAGCCCTCCGGCCACGCCCGGTGGTTCGCCGGCATGGCGCCGACCGCCCGCCACCCGCCGCGCTTGAACGCCCTGGTGAGCGTGAGGCGGTTGGCCTGGACGAGTTGGTTGTACCGCCGCTGGCCGTCGACCAGGACCCCCGACTGCAGGGTGGAATGCGCCAGCCAACTGAGGCCGCCGAAGGTCGGCGAGGTGAGGAAGGCGCTGCGCGAGGAGAAGCCGGCGGCCCGCAGCTCCGCGGTGCCCTGGTCGAGCACGGCGTCGATGCGCGGTGAGAAGGACGAGTCCTGGACCGCGACCCTCCCGTAGCTCTCGACGAACACGAGCAGGACGTCCTTGCCCCGCAGGTCGGTCAGCATCCGGCTCCCGGGAGTGGCGCGGAAGCGGTCGTGCGCGATCAGGCGGGCGAGCTCGGCGCGATCCTGCAGGCCGGTCCGCACCGCCTGCACCTCGTCGACGGCCAGGGCGGCCGTGCTCGAGGAGGCGACCGGCGCGCCGACGAGCCGGAG
>DATDKF010000142.1:0-8874 GCA_036520135.1 Solirubrobacteraceae bacterium | reverse complement strand
AGACCTACGGCGAGACGTTGCACACGTTCGTCGACCGCTCGGACTACCGCGGCCCGTTCCTGCCGGGCTACGAGGCCCGCGACGGCGAGTCCGACGACGTCGGCCTGCTCGCGATCGACCACATCGTGGGCAACGTCGAGCTCGGCGCGATGGAGACATGGGTGAAGTTCTACGAGGACGTCTTCGGCATGACGGAGATGCTCCACTTCACCGACGAGGCGATCTCGACGGAGTACTCCGCGCTGATGTCGAAGGTCGTCACCAACGGCAACGGCCGCGTGAAGTTCCCCATCAACGAGCCCGCCGAGGGCAAGCGCAAGTCGCAGATCGACGAGTACCTCGAGTTCTACGGCGGCGCCGGCGCCCAGCACATCGCGGTCGCCACGCGCGACATCGTCAAGACCGTCACGGAGATGCGCGAGCGCGGGATCCAGTTCCTGACCGTGCCCGAGGCCTACTACGACGACGTCCCGGAGCGGATCGGCGAGATCGAGGAGAGCCTGGAGGACCTGCGCCGGCTCGGCATCCTCGTCGACCGCGACGACGAGGGCTACATGCTGCAGATCTTCACGAAGCCGATCGGCGACCGCCCGACGATGTTCTTCGAGGTCATCGAGCGCCACGGCGCCCGCGGCTTCGGCGAGGGCAACTTCAAGGCCCTGTTCGAGGCGATCGAGCGCGAGCAGGAGCTGCGCGGGAACCTGTGATGCCGACCGCCACGGCGAGCTTCGCGCTGCGCCTGCTCGAGCGCGTCGGCGCCGACGGCGTCGTGCTCTCGCCGGCGAGCGTGCAGAGCGCGCTGACGGCGCTGCGGCCGGGCGTGTCGGGCGCCGCGCGCGAGGCGCTCGACGAGGTCTTGGGGGGACGGCCGGCGCTGCGCGAGGTCGACGAGGGGGGCGTCGTCCTCGCGTTGGCGCAGGCGGTGTGGGTCGACGAGGGGCGCGAGCTGATCGCGGACCTCGCGATCGACGCGTTCGCGCTCGACTTCGGCGATCCCGGCGCTCCCGGCCGCATCAACGCGTGGGCGGCCGAGCGCACGCGCGGGATGGTCCCGCACGTGGTCGATGCGCTCGAGCCCGACGAGGTGTTCGCGCTCACCGACGCGGCGTACTTCGACGGCGCCTGGCAGACGCCGTTCGACCCGGCGGCCACCGAGCCGCGCCCGTTCACGCGCCCGGACGGCGACGCCGTCGACGTGCCGACGATGCACGCGTACGGCTCGTTCGAGCACTACGAGGACGACGACGTCCAGGCGCTGCGGCTCCCGTACGGGGACCGCGGGGAGCTGTGCTTCGTTGCAGTCGTGGCGCGCGAGGGGCTCGCCCCGCCGCGGATCGCCGACTGGGACGCGCTGCGGACGGCCCGCCGCACCGGATCGATCGCCGTGCCGCGCTTCAGCGCCGCCGCCAGCCTCGAGCTCGCCGACGCGCTGAAGGAGCTCGGCCTCGGCGCCATGTTCGCCCCCGGGCCCGACTTCGACGGCCTGATCTCCGGCGACGAGCCGAAGGCGCTCGAGCGCGTGCTGCACAGCGCGCGCGTCGACGTCGACGAGCAGGGCACGCGCGCGGCCGCCGTTACCGTCGTCACGGCGATCGCGACGGCCGCCTACGGCGGCCCGCCCTTCGAGTTCCGTCTCGACCGGCCGTTCCTGTGGGCGATCGAGGATCGCCCGACCGGCACACTGTTGTTCCTGGGCATCGTCACCGATCCCACCGAGACCCCAGAGGAGAGCACCTGATGCGCTACCACAGCCTGGGCCAGGTCCCGCAGAAGCGTCACGTCCAGTTCCGGGATCCCGAGGCGCCGTCGGGCAACGGCCAGGCGCCGCTGCTCGTCGAGGAGGTGCTCGGGTTCGAGGGCTTCTCCGGCAACGAGTCGATCCTCTACCACCTGTGGTCGCCGTGCCGCGTCAAGGAGGTCGGCGAGTTCACGCCGATCGAGCTCGAGGAGTGGGTGCCCGACACGCACGTGCACCGGCTCACCAATACGATGCCGATGCGGCCGATGGGCGATGCGGTGCTCGGGCGGCAGGTGCTGCAGTACAACGCCGACGTCGAGATCGGCATCTGCGTCCCCGAGGCCGAGGCGGACTACTTCTACCGCGACGGCGAGGGCGACGAGGTCATCTTCGTCCACGAGGGCGAGGGCGTCGTCGAGACGATCTTCGGGACGCTGCCGTACTCGAAGCACGACTACGTCGTGATCCCCCGCGGCACGACCTACCGCTTCCGGTTCGACACCCCGCAGCGCTGGCTGACCTTCTACACGCCGGGCGAGATCGAGACGCCGAACCGCTACCGCAACCGCTACGGCCAGCTCCTCGAGCACGCGCCGTTCTCGCAGCGCGACTTCAAGCCGCCCGCCGATCTGGTCACGCATCGCGACCGCGGCGAGCACCTGGTGAAGGTGCGCGTGCGCGGCGGCTACCAGGACTACGTGCTCGACTACCACCCGCTCGACGTCGTCGGGTGGGACGGCTACGTCTACCCGTACACGTTCAACATCGCCGACTTCGAGCCCAAGGCCGGGCGCCTGCACCAGCCGCCGCCGGCGCACCAGACGTTCCAGGGCCCGAACTTCGTGATCTGCTCGTTCTGCCCGCGGATGCTCGACTGGGACCCGATGGCCGTGCCGATCCCCTACCACCACTCCAACGTGCAGTCGGAGGAGATGATCTATTACGTCGACGGCCAGTTCGGCTCGCGCAAGGGCGTCGACATCGGGGCGATCACGCTGCATCCGTCCGGGCTCCCGCACGGGCCTCAGCCGGGGCTCGTCGAGAAGTCGCTCGGCGCCACGCGCACAGAGGAGCTGGCCGTGATGTGCGACACGTTCCGGCCGCTGAAGCTCACGACGCTGTCGCGCGACCTGGACGATCCCTCCTACGCCTACTCCTGGTACGAGGAGGGCGCGGAGCTGTCCACGACCGGTTGACCTCCTTCCGCTGGCGTGACGGGGACCGCCTGATCCGGTTCGGGCGCGGGTCGGTCGGCGAGGCCGTCGAGCTGCTCGGCGGCCCCGGCTACGCGCTGCTCACGACCGAGCGGGCGGCCGACGCCGCGCCGCACGTGCCGGTGGCGGCCGACGAGGTGCACATGGTCGAGGCGGGGCCGGTCCCGGACCTGGCCGGCGATCTGCTCGGATCGGTGCGCAGCGAGCGCGTGGTCGCGCTCGGCGGTGGCCGCGTGGTCGACGTGGCGAAGGCGATCGCCGCCGCCCGCGGGGTGCGGGCGATGGCGATCCCGACGACGCTGGCGGGCGCCGAGATGACGCGAGGGCACCGGCATGCCAGGGGCGTCGACGAGTCGAGGCCGCGCGCGCGCTGCTCGGTGGTCGTCAACGATCCCGCGCTGTCGGCGTCGCAGCCGGTGAAGGATCTCGCGGCGAGCTCGCTGAACGCGCTGGGGCACGCCGCCGAGGCGCTGTGCGTTCGGCACGGGAACCCGGTCGTCGACCTGGTGGCGGCCGAGGCGGCGCGGCTGCTGGTCGGCGCGTTCGCGCGGACGCCGCCCGACCGCGACGCGCTGGCGCTGGGCGCGCTGCTGGGCGGCTACGCGCTCGACGCGTCCGCCCTGGGGCTGCACCACGTGCTGGCGCAGACGCTGGTGCGCGAGGCCGGTGTCGCGCACGGTCCGGCCAACGCGGTGATGCTGCCGCACACGCTCGGCGCGCTCGAGTGGCGGTTTCCGGCGCCGCTCGACGCGCTCGCGGCGACCCTCGGCGAGAGCGCAGGCGACGCCGCCTCGCGGGTGGCGGGCGTCGCGGGTGCGACGCGGCTGTCCGAGCTCGGCGTGGACGCCGACGTCCTGCCGGCGTGCGCCGACGCCGCGGCGCGTCGCGACGCGCTCGACAACACGCCGCCGCGGGCCGACCGCGCCGAGATCCTCGCGCTCTACGAGCACGCGCTTTGAGGGCGCGCGACGAGATCGTGGCGCTCGCCGAGCGGGCGCTGGGGCATGCCGAGGGCGAGGCGCAGGCGACGGCGTGGTGGGAGCGCCAGCTGAGCGCGGGCGCGGGCCGGGCGGTGACGACCGAGGCGGTGTCCGTGGAGCTCGTCGTTCTGGCGGGCGGGCGCGTCGGTACGGCGGTGACGACCGACGTGGACGACTCGGGCCTGGCGCGGGCGGCGGCGACCGCCGCGCGGCTGGCGGCGTCCGGACCGGCGGCGCGGGGCGATCTGCCCGAGCCGGCGGCGGGGCGCGAGCACGACGGCTTCGACCCGGCGGTCGTTTCGATCGAGCCGCCGGAGTTGGACGAGTGGAGTAGCTGGCGCGCGGCGGCGGCGTCGACGGCGATCGCGTCGTCGCGGGGCGTGCGCGCGTTCGAGTCGCGCAGCTTCGGCGACCTGCGGGTGCGCCGGCACGGCGCACCGGGGCGGTCGCTGGAGCTCACAGCCGCGTCCGCGCGGCCGGGCGAGCTCGACGCGGGCGCGCTGGCGGCGGAAGCGGAGGCGCTCCTGGGCGACGGCGGGGCGCTGGTCGCGGTCGAGCCCGGCGAGTATCCGGTCGTGCTCGGGCCGTGGGCGGTGGCCGAGGTCCTGCGCCGGGCTGCGCTGGCGTTCGGCGGCCCGGCGTCGCCGTTGGCCGAGCGGCTCGGCACGCGCGTCGCGGCCTCGTGCATCAACCTCTCCGACTCGCCGCGGTTCGCGGCGACGCTGCCGCGGTCCTACGACGCCGAGGGCGCGCCGCGGCAACCGCTGCCGCTGATCCAGGACGGCGTGGCGCACCGGCTCGCGCTGCCGGGCACCGGCCACTCGGTCGCCGCCGGCGGGATCGCCGGGACGGTGCCCGAGCATCTCGTGTTGGTCGGCGGCGGGGCGGCCGATCTGGCCGAGCTCTGCGAGCCGCTCGAGCGCGGCCTCTTCATCCCGGCCCTGTCGATGCACGGCGCGTGGGTGCTGGGGCGCCGCGGGTCCGCGCTCGCCCAGGGCGTCCGGGTCATCTCCGGCGGCCGCTTGGCGGACCCGGTGGCGAACCTGACGGTCACGTTCGAGCCGCTCGAGCTGCTCGGCCGCGCGCAGGCCCTCACGGCCCGCCAGCGCACCGTCCCGCCGCCCGTCCAGCGCTCCGCCCGCACCGCGTCCGCGATCGTCTGCCCGGGGGCGCGGTTTGGTGGTGGGGTGATCGTGGCCCCGTAGCGAACGTCAAACCGCGGCTGGGTAGGGCGGGGCGCCGGCCGTGCCCGCGGGCGGATCAGGCCGACTTTTCGGCCTTCGCCTTCGCGTCCTCGGCCGGCGCCGCGGGCGCGGTCGGCGTCGACGCGGCCGCCGGGTTCGACGCGTCGGCCGGCTCCGTCGCTGCGGCTGGGTTCGATGCCTCCGCCGGATTCGTCGCTGCGGCCGGGTTCGATGCCTTCGCCGGCTTCAGCGGCGCGGCCGGCTTCGACGGCTTGGCAGGCTTGAGCGCCTTCGCCTTGGGCGCCTTCGACGCCTTGGGCGCCTTCATCGCCTTCGCCGGCTTCGATGCCTTCGGCGGCTTGATCGCCGTCGCCTGCTTCTTCGCCTGCCCGGGCGGCGCGGTCGCGGGCTTCTTCGCCTGGCCCGGCGGGAGGGCGGCGTCCTGCTTCGCCTTCTTGTGCGGGCCCGCTCGGTGGCCGTGCTTGCGCGGGTGGGTGGCGGCGGCGTGGCGCGGTGGCGTGGCCGGGGCCCCGGGTGCCGCCAGGGTCGGCTGGGTCGCGGCCGCGGGATGCGTCGTGGGCGTGGACCGGTAGGTCGCGGCGCCTCCCGTCGGGCCGACCGGGGTGGGCGCAGGCGCCGTGGCCGGGGTGCGGTCGCGGGACGACTTGACCTCGACCGCGGCGGTGCCGCCGCCCACGAGCGCGGCGACGACGAGGACCTTCGTGGCCACGGCGCCCGCGCCGGCGCCCGCCGCGACGGCGCTACCGCCGGCGGCGCCGCCGATGACCGTCGCCTTGAGGCCGACCGTCGGGGCGACTGGGAGGACGAGCGCGAGCTCGCGGCGCTGGCGGCGGACCTCCGAGCGGAACTCGCGGCAGCCCTCGCACTCGCTCAGATGGCGCCGCACCTCGTTGCGCCGCAGCGACCCGCCGGTCAGGTTCGCGAGCTGCTCGCGGATCTCCGCGCACGGGGTGTCGCGGGCGGTCCGGGAAGCGATCAGCGACGAGCGCGCCTGGAACACGAGCGCCTTCACCTTCTCCTTGCGGCAGCGGAGGACGTCGGCGATCTCGTCGTGCGGCATGTCGCCGAGCTCGGAGAGCACGAGCGCGGCGCGCTGGTCCTCGGGAAGCCGCCACACGTCGCCCAGCAGCGCCCGCAGGTCCTGCCGGCGCTCGACCTCGGCCGCGAGGTGCTCGGTCGGCGGCTCCTCGAGCTCGGCGGTCGACTGCCGGGCGCGCGTGCGCAGCGTCGTGAGGCAGCGGTTGCGGGCGATCGTGTAGAGCCACGGCCGCAGCACGACGTCCTTGTCCGAGCCGACGAGCCCGCGGTACGCGGCGAGGAACGTGTGCTGGACGGCGTCCTCGGCCTCCTCCGCCGAGCCGAGCATGTGCCGGCAGAAGCCGAGGATGCCGCGGTGGTGGCGGTCGAACAGCGCCTCGAAGGCGGACTCGGAGCCGCCGCGCAGGAGCTCGACGAGGCGCTCGTCTGACGCGAGCCGCAGCAATCGGGCCGGCAACAAGCGCCGCGGATGGCCGCGCGCGTCATGGAGCTCCGTGAGGGCGCTCAAAGCGCGTCAGATCTTCAACAGCACGATCGTGTTCACGACGAACACGATAGAGAAGAAGATCGTCCACCGATCGAGGTTGCGCTCCATGAGCGAACCGCCGGACGAACCGCCCGCCGTGCCCACACCGAAAGCGCCCGACATGCCTGCATCCTTCCCCGAATGGAGGAGCACCAAAAAGATAAGGATGACGGCCACGAAGACCTGCACGACCGAGAGCGCCGACTGGAGCATCGAGCGACCAGGGTACTAAGGAATGGGTCCCGCCCACCCTGCCCGGGTGCAGGGCGGAACCGATCATGCCGGGGGGTCGGCAGCCACGATGTCCCTTTCAACGCCCGTTGTCCCCCGAGGTTGGGAGGTCGTCGAGCGCCCGCAGGATCGCCACCGCCTCGGCGCGCAGCGAGCGATCGATCGCCCGCCAGTCGGCCTCGGACAGCTTGCCGGTCCGGAAGTCCAGCTCCGCGTCGCGGATCTCGCGGTATTTGGCGTCGCGCGACGCCTCGAGCTCCGCCCGCTCGGCGCTCTCGGCCGGCTCGTCGGCAAGCCGCGACCGTAGCGGCGCGGCGACCACCAGCACCACGACGGCGAGCACGACGAGGATGACGAGGTAGTCCATCTACACGGGCACGCGCGCCTCGCGGCCGACCCGGGCCGCGTAGGCAGCGGTCACGCGGCGGCCGACGGTGCGCGGGGACGGCCAGAGCGCGATCAGGGCGCCGAGGAAGACCACCAGCGCGCCGAGCCAGATCCACGTGACCATCGGCGAGACGAGGACGCGGAACGTCGCCGGCGGCGGGTCGTCCGCGTACGAGCGGGCGAGCCCGTTCAGCGCCTCGCCCAGGAACCGGTCGCGCTCGGCGTCGGTCAGCGCGCCCGCCTGGTCGGCTTTGGCGAACACCTTGTCGCCCTCCTTCACACGCGGCGCGAGCCGCTGCGTGTCGGGCGCGACCGACACCCAGAAGTCGCGTCGCAGGCCGGCGTTGAGGCCGACCTCGCTCGTCGACTCGCCCTCGAAGAAGCGCGAGATCGGCCCGAGCGTCGGCCCCACGGAGGGGAAGAAGGACTTCTCGGTGTGCACGAGCCGCGGCGTCTCGCCGTCGCGCACAACCCGCAGGTCGGCGCCGAGGTCGATCCGTTCGAGCCGCCCGTTCGGCGCCGCCACGAGCTGGGCGGTCGGCCTGACGTACTCGACTGTGTAGCCGCCGACCCGCGTCGACTTGCCCTGTGCCAGCTGGACGTCGCGCTCGTCGGCGAAGCTCGACGACGCCGCGATCCCCACGAACACCACGGCCATGCCCACGTGCACGAGGTAGCCGCCGTAGCGCCGCCGGTTGCGCCGGATCAGCGACACCAACGCGAGCGGCACCGGCTCGCGCGCCATCACCCGCCGCGCCCGCACCCCGCGGACCAGCTCCTGCGTCATGCCTCCGATCACGAAAGCGGCGAACACGAACATGATCAGCGCGTCCGGCTGCGAGCCCGCGCCCAGCGCGAGCGCTGCGACGAGCACGGCCGCCGCCACCGCGATCGGGGCGACGAAGTTGCGCCGCAGGTTCGCCACCGTCGCCCGCCGCCACGCGATCAGCGGCCCGATCCCCGACAGCAGCACGAGCGCGATCGCCAGCGGCACGGTCAGCCGGTCGAACATCGGCGGCCCGAACGTGTGCCGGCGCCCCGTGATCGCCTCGGAGATCAGCGGGAAGAAGGTGCCCCACCAGATCACCGCGCATAGCAACACGAGCACGAGGTTGTTGAGCAGGAACATCGCCTCGCGCGACAGCAGCGAGTCCAGCCGGTGCTCGGACCGCAGTTGCGGCGCGCGTGTGGTGACCAGGTACACCGAGCCGGCGACCATCGTCCCGATCAGGATCAGGAACGGCACGCCGAGCGTCGACGCCCCGAACGCGTGGATCGACTCGAGGATCCCCGAGCGCACGAGGAACGTCCCGAGGATCGCCAGCACGCCGGTGGCGAGCACGAGCGAGACGTTCCAGACCTTCAGCATCCCGCGTTTCTCCTGGATCATCGCCGAGTGCAGGAACGCGGTGCCGGTCAGCCACGGCATCAGCGACGCGTTCTCGACCGGGTCCCAGGCCCAGTAGCCGCCCCAGCCGAGCTCGGAGTACGACCAGCGCGCGCCGAGCACGATCCCGACGCCGAGGAAGAACCACGCGGTCAGCGTGAACGGCCG
>DATDKF010000141.1:0-2018 GCA_036520135.1 Solirubrobacteraceae bacterium | reverse complement strand
ACCGTTACACTAAAGGCTCGGTTCAACTTCACCGAGGACCCGAACCCCTCGAACTGGGTGTTGCGGTGGATCACTCGTGTCAGGTCCCGCGCCGATTCATGACTATCGCTTTCGCCTGGTAGCGGTCGCTCCCCAGCGGCTCGTTCGACACCGCTCCTTTTGTCGCTTCTATGTCAAGAAAATGAGTGTGGGGAGGGAGGTGTCCTGGTCGTGAGGGGCGGCTGGAGCAGTCGCCAGACGTGGCGGACGAGGTAGCGCTTGAGACAGCGGATCGCCTCGCGGGTGCTCTTGCCTTCGCTGCGGCGACGCTCGATGTAGTCGCGCGTCGGCGGGTGGCAGCGGGCGCGGGTGACGATGATCCGGTGCAGCGCTGCGTTGATCTGGCGGTTGCCGCCCTGGTCGAGTCGTTGGCGCTGCGTGTTGCCCGAGCTGGCGGGGATCGGTGCGACGCCCGCCGCGCGAGCCAGCTTGGCCGACGTCGCGAAGCGCTGCGCGCCGGCGATCTCGCCGACGAGCTTGGCGGCGATCAGCGGCCCGAAGCCCGGTTCGGCCAGCAGCTGCGGGGCGATCTGCGCCACGAGCTCGGTGATCTCGCGCTCGAGCCGGTTGATGGCGAGCGTGAGCTCGCGCAAGCGGCGCAGCTCCTCGCGAGCGATCCGAACGCGCATCGTCTGCTCGGCGCGCACGAGCCGCCGGCCGATCCGCGTGCTCCACTTCTTCGAGAACAACGCCCCGCCCGGGAGCTCGACCTCCGGCCACAGGTCGTGCAGATGCCACAGCAGCGTGCTGTTGAGCTCGACGCGGTGGCGAACGAGGCGCTCGCGGTGATCGACCAGCAGCCGCAGATCAAGCTCCGGTCCGTCCAGATGCGCGGCTGGGAACGCATCCAGCCCTTCCTGCAGCGCGGCGCGGGCCACGTTGAGCGCGTCGATCGGGTCGGACTTGCCGCGCTGACGGGCGCTCTTGCGCGCCTTCGCGGTCAGATGCGTCGGGACGCGCAGCACCCGCTCGCCGCGCTCGATCAAGAACCGCTCCAACGAGCCGGACACGTGCCGGCAATCCTCAAGCGCCCACACCCGCTCACCATCGAGCGTGCGCGCCCACTGCAACAGGGCCGCGAAGCCGCGCCGCCCGACCGCGACGGTCTGCTCGCCGAGCAGTTCGCCGGTCCCGGCTGCGACCGCCGCGATCGTGTGCGAACGCTTGTGAGTGTCCGCCCCGAGCACGATCATGATCCTCGTCCTCCTGTCCTCGAACAGAACGGACCCCTGGCGGACACGGCTTGCTGGAGGCGACGCCACGCATCTATCAAGTCACGCCAGAGATCCCCGACCGGCGACGAGCGACAAAACAGAAGGAAGTCAGGCCTAGCCCGGCCGACAGCCTCAATGAGAGTCAGCTCGCCGCCCGGTCGGGACCATCTCCTCCGCGTCGGACGTCACCGACGAGCCCAATCAGAACAGCAAGCCTCGATGCGACAGCGACGGTGCTTGAGCTCCCACCGATGGCGAGCTCGCAGACCGCGACGTCGTGCCTATGCACCGGGTGCCATGCGTCGGGCCGGAGTGGCGCATCCGTTCGTCGTCCGCAGCGACAGCCAGCGCGGCTCTGCTGGCGCCGCTCGTTCTGCCTCAATTCGGTAGCGCGCTCAGGTCCGGCGCGTCGGCCACATCGCTGTCGAGATTCGTCCCGTGTGAGAGCCGTCGGAAGGTTCGTGGGACGTTCGCATCCCGTGCCGAAGCAAGCGTCCGGGCGGTCTCGGTTGACGTTCGCGTGCTTGTTGTGGCGTCCGCTGGCCCGCTTGGCCTGTCGGCGATCGCGAGCTCTAGCCGCGTCGCGGTGTGTGCACGCTAGGCGAGCTCGTACGGGAAGTCGGTGATGCGCTCGTATCCGTCCTCGGTGACGAGCACCAGATCCTCGAGGCGGCAGCCGCCGAAGCCCTGGCGATAGAGCGCAGGTTCGATAGCGATCACGTCGCCCGCAACGAGCTCGTCGCCGAGACGGCCGAGGTTCGGGCG
>DATDKF010000140.1:0-8434 GCA_036520135.1 Solirubrobacteraceae bacterium | reverse complement strand
CCGAGCTGCGCGCCCGCGCGCGGACCGGGATCGGCAACCCCGGCGTGGTGCTGGTGGACGGTCAGCTCGCGGGCTTGTGGCGGCCGGAGAAGAAGGGGAAGCGCCTGCTGGTGAAGATCGAGCCGATCACGGATGCCCCCCGCGGCGCGGCGGACGGGATCGCGGCCGAAGCCGCGATCGTCGCCGTGCGTCGGGGCTGCTTGGCGGCGGACGTCACCTGGGCCTAGCCCGACGCGATCGCGCCCTGCCACCGCGGGTTGGCGTTGGGTTCGTCATCCGTCCCAGCCCCGCTCCTCGAGCGCGCGCCGCATGCCGCGCAGCGCGTGGTGTACGCGCGTCTTGACCGTGCCGAGCGGCACGCCGAGCCGCTCCGTAGAGGTCGCCGGTCGCGGGCCGGAAGTCGATACCGCGCAACGTCACGCCGGACGCCAGGCCGCTGATCGCCTGGATGTTGCGGATGCGATCGGGGTTGCGTGCGTTGAAGCTGATGAGCTGGTTCTGGTTCGTCGTCGCGTACAGCACGCGATCCGGACCACGGTTGTAGTCGTGGCCGCGCTTATGCCACGAGGCCTGGGCGGCCACGGCGGACAGCGCGAACAGGGACGCCAGCACGGCGCTCCAGCGCAGGACACGGGTACTGCTCATGGGATCCTCCTGGGGAGACGGAAGGGAACGGCCGCCAGTTCGGTCGGCCGTTCCCGGAGGGTTCATCCCCGCGCGCGCCTGGCGCGCCCCCGCTCCCCTACTCGAGCCGGAAGTCCGGCTGGGCGTCGATCTCGACGACGTCCATCTGCGCCTTCTGCAGCTTGCCCGCGTAGTCCCAGTTCATCGACTGCCACCGCGTGAACTGGTCGAGCACCCAGATGCCCGACTGGCGCGACCCGTTGCCGGACTTGCCGTTGCCGCCGAACGGGAGGTGCGCCTCGGCCCCCGAGGTGGAGTTGTTGACCGACACCATGCCGGCGCTGATCCGCTCGCGGAAGCGGAACGCGTGCAGGCCGGAGCGCGTGTAGATCGACGACGACAGGCCGTAGCCGTGGTTGTTCGCCAGCTCCATCGCCTCGTCGAAGTCGCGGAACGTCGCGACGCCGGTAATCGGGCCGAACGTCTCGGTCGCGTACAGGTCGTCGTCGATCGTCACGCCGTCGACCAGGACCGGGTGGTAGTAGATGCCGGCGTCCGGGTCGCCGACGAAGCCCTCGCGCGGGTTGGAGGAGGTGATCCGCCCCTGTGCCGTCGAGCCGTATGTGGTGTGGTGGTCGCGGATCAGGCCGAGCCAGTCCTCGAAGCGCTCGGCGAACCGCTCGTGCAGCATCGGGCCGTAGAGGACGTCCTGGGTCGGGTCGCCCACCGAAGCGGTTCGAAGCCGCTGGTCGAGCTTGCGCACGTACTCGTCGTGGACCGACTCGTGGACGATCGCGGTGCCGAGCGATGTGCAGCGCTGGCCGGCCGTGCCGTAGCCGCCGAACAGCGCGCCCTCGACCGCGAGGTCGATGTCGGCGTCGTCCATCACGACCATCGGGTTCTTGCCGCCGAGCTCCAGGCACGGCGACTGCAGGTGGCGGCCGCAGAGCTCGCCGATCTTCGAGCCGACCGCGCTCGAGCCGGTGAAGCCGACCTTGTCGACCAGGCGCTCCTCGAGCGCCCGCTCGAGGCCCTCGAACGTGGCCGCGCCCTCGGCCTGGACGACGTTGAGCACGCCGCCGGGGACGCCGCCCGCGTGGAACAGCTTGGCGAGCGCGTCGCCGAGCGCCGGCGAGTACTCGGCCGGCTTCCAGACGACTGCGTTGCCGCACAGGATCGCCGGCACGAGGTACCAGGCGGGGACCGCGACCGGGAAGTTGCCGGCGGTGATGATCGCGGCGACGCCGACGGGCATGCGGAACGTGAAGAGCTGCTTGCTCGGCATCTCCGACGGCACGGTCTGCCCGTACAGCCGTCGGCCCTCGCCGATGAAGAAGTCGCAGGTGTCGATGATCTCCTGCACCTCGCCGAGCGACTCGGCGTACGGCTTGCCGACCTCGCGGGTGACGAGGCGCGAGAGCGCCTCCTTGTTGGCCTCGACGAGCCGGCCGACGTTGGCGATCACGCGGCCGCGCGCGGGCGCGGGCACCTTCGCCCACTTGCGCTGCGCGGCGCGGGCGGCGCGGCAGGCCTCGACGAACGCGGCGGCGTCGGCGAGCCGCACTTCGGCGACTGTCTCGGAGGTGTTGGCGGGGTTCGTGGAGGTCAGTCGCCCGCCCGGCGCGTCGGCGAGCGGCTTCCCGTCGACGATGGAGGCGATCTCGGTCGCTTGCAGGGTTGTCATGCCATGTAACGTCGCACATTCGACATCGCCCGCGTCGGCGGGGGAGGCGAGAGGCGCGGTCGCGCTCAGCGATGTCGAGTGGGCGAAACCTGCTTTCCCCCGAGGTAGGTGTCTATGACGACGGCGTTCGCCAGATCGGTGAACGGGTCGCGGTCGAGGATCACGAGGTCGGCGAGCATGCCGGGGCGCAGCCGGCCGCGGCGGTCCTCGTCGCCGGACAGCCAGGCCGGCGTGACGGTCAGCGCCTCGAGCGCGGCCTGGAGGTCGAGCGCCTCGTGGGCGCGCCACTCGCGCAGCACTGCGTCGCGCAGCCCCTGCAGCGGGTCCAGCTCCTCGACCGGGGCGTCGGACCCCAGCGCGAGCCGCGCGCCGGCGGCGTGCAGCGAACGGTACGCGTAGGCGCCGTCGAGCCGGTCGGCCCACAGCCGCTCGGCCACCGGCGCGTCGGTGACCGCCATCGACGGCTGGACCGAGGCGGTCACCCCGAGCGCGGCGAAACGCGGGATGTCGTCGCGGTGCAGGCACTGGGCGTGCTCGATGCGCGGGCGGATCGCGCCCGGGATCGCCGCGAACGCGTCGAGCGCGTCGCGGTTGGCGCGGTCGCCGATCGCGTGCACGGCGACCGGCACGCCCGCCGCGGTCGCGCCGCGCACGATCTCCTCGAACTCGTCGCGGCTCGTGATCTCGACGCCGCTGCCGTCGAGCAGGCGGGCAGTGCGCGAGCCGAGCGTGCCGTCCATGTACGCCTTCACGTAGTCCGGCCCCTCGTCGAGCCGCTTGGCCGGGAGCGACTGCCAGACCCGGAACGGCAGCTCGTCGCGCAGCTCGGCGTACACCTCGCGCGAGCCGATCAGCCCGTCCTTGCAATGGATCGCGGTGACGCCGCGGGCGGCCGCCACTGGCAGCGCCGCGCGCGTCGCCTCGACCATCTCCTCGTGCGAGGCGACGGTGAAGCGGTCGCGGAACGACCACGCCGCCTCCTCGCGCAGCACACCGGCCTCGAGGTCGACCTCCCCGCCGGGCCGCTCGAGGTCCCCGCGGGCGCGGGAGAGCCCGGCCGAGTTCACCCACAGCGAGTGCCAGTCGTGCGCCAGCAGCGCCACCGGCACGTCGCCGGTCACGGCGTCGAGCGCCGCGAGCGACGGCTCCCAGCCGTCCGCCGTCCAGCCGAAGCCGCGCAGCCAGCGGCCCGCGGGCACGGCGGGCACGGCCGCCGCGACCTGGGCGAGGACGTCGTCGCGCGTCCCGTGCAGCTGCAGCTCGCGCCGCGTGACCGCCCAGGTCGGGAAGTGCACGTGCGAGTCGGTGAAGCCCGGCAGCACGCAGCCGCCGTCGAGGTCGATCCGCTCGGCGCCCGCGGGCTCGGAGTCCAGCGCGGCGATCCGGTCGCCCTCGATCACCAGCGAGCGCGCGAGCGGCCGCGCCGGATCCATCGTCCGGACCGTGCCGCCGTGCAGCACGACGGTCATCGCTCGGCGAGCGCGGCCTTGAGCGCGTCGATCGGCGCGATCGCGACGGGGTCCTCGCCGCGCAGCACGGCGAGGTAGAGCGAGACGAGGTCGCCGAGCAGGACCAGCGAGACGATCCGCTCGACGGCGGACTCGCCGTGCGGCGCGACGCGCTCGACGACGTCGGCCCAGCCGGCAACCTGCCCTGCGAGCAGCTCGGTGCGCAGCACGTTCCGCGGATGGGCGCCGGGGTCGTCGAGGAAGACTGCGGAGAAGCGGCCGAGCTCGCGCGCCGCCGGCCAGCCGACCACCTCGTTGTGGCCGAGCTCGGGCACCGCGCTCGCGAACGCCGGCAGCGCGGCGTTCTCGTTGATCTGGCACTTCCAGCGGTACGCCGCGGCGACCCCGACCCCCGCGCCCGCGATCACCGGGACGGTCCCGTGCAGCTGCCGCGCCAGCGCCTTCGCGGCGCCGTCCTCGGGCCCCTCCGGCCCCCACTCCTCGGCGAGCCGCTCGGCGAGGTCCGCCGCCGCCTCGGTCTCGGCGCGCAACGACGGCGCGGCGCCGCACACCGCGGCCGCCTCGAGCGCCGCGACCAGCGAGTAGCCGACCGCGGCGCGCGGCTGGAAGCCGCTCGGGATCGGGATCACCGGCACGTCGTCGCGCCGCGCGCGGTCGGCGAGCGCCCCGCCGGTCGTGGCCACCACGCGCTGGGCGCCGCGCTCGGCCGCGTCGTCGTACGCCGACAAGGTCTCCTCGGTGGCGCCGGAGTAGCTCGAGCACAGGACGAGCGTCTCCGGCCCGGCCCAGCCGGGCAGCGCGTAATTGTCGGCGACCACGATCGGCCTGCGCGCACGCGCCCCGATCGCGCCGGACGCGAGCCGGCCGCCGATCGCCGAACCGCCCATGCCGGCCACGATCAGCCCGCCCGGCGCGTCGATCGCGCCGATCGACGCCGAGTCGACGCGCCACAGCGCGTCGCGCAGGTGCACCGCGAGATCGAGCATGTCCTCGGCCTGCCCGGTTGAGTCGACCGCGGCGACCGCGTCCACATCGAGCGACCCCATCAGAACTGGATCGCGCCGTCCGGCAGTTCGACGCCGGGGAAGATGCGCGCGCCGTTGGAGATCACGTTCTCGGTGCCGAGCGTCACGCCCTCGCCGAGCACGCTCATCCCGTCGACCGTGCAGTGGTCGCCGATCCGGACGCCGCCGCCGATGATGCAGCCGTTGAGCGTGCAGTGCTCGCCGATCTCCGCGCCCTGCATGACGACGGCGCGCTCGATCGTCGTCTGGTCGCCGACCGAGACGCCGTGCTCGAGCACGACCCGGCCGCCGATCCGCGCGCCGTCGCCGATGCGGCAGCCGCTCTCGACGAGCGCCGACGGGATGATCCGCCCACGGTTGTCGACGTTGCGCTCGACGCACAGGTAGCCGTCCCCCATGCGCTCGGCCACCGGCGTGTCGACGGTCGCCTCGAGGATGTCGTACGTGCCCTGCAGGTAGCGCTCGGGCGTCCCGATGTCGAGCCAGTAGCCCTCCGACACGCAGCCGTACAGCCCCTCGCCGACCAGCCGCGGGAACACGTCGCGCTCGATCGAGGCGGGCTGATCGGGCTCGAGCATGTCCAGCACCGCGCGCTCGAGCACGTAGGCGCCGGCCGAGATGTTCTGCGTGTCGATCTGGTCGGGCGCCGGCTTCTCGACGAACTCGGTGACCTCGCCGCTCTTGCGCGTGCGCACGAGCCCGTAGGCCGACGGGTCGTCGACCGGCGTGAGCGCGAGCGTGGCGGTCGCGCCGGTGCGTTCGTGCAGCTCCATCTGCGCGGTCAGGTCCAGGTCGGTGAGCACGTCCCCGTTGAGCATCAGGAAGCGGTCGTCGAGCAGCGGCTCGGCGTACTTGAGCGCGCCGCCCGTGCCGAGCGGCCGCGGCTCCTCGACGTAGCGCAGCGTGATCCCGAGCGCGCTGCCGTCGCCGAGCACGTTGCGCACGCCGCTGGCCAGGTGCCCGCACGACATCACGATGTCGTCGACGCCGTGGAGTTGCAGCCAGTCGATCATGAACCGGATGAACGGCCGGTCCACGAGCGGGACGACCGGCTTGGGGACCGTGGTCGTCAGCGGCCGCAGCCGCGTGCCTTCGCCGCCCGCCAGGATCAGCGCCTGCATCGTCTACTCGCCCCCGTACTGGGCCGCGGGCGCCGGCCGGCGCGTCGGCGCCGCCCGCCCGATGCCCTCGTAGGTGAGCCCCGCGGCGCGCACGGCCTCGGGGTCGAGGAAGTTGCGGCCGTCGACGACGAGCGTGCCGCGCATCGCCGCGGCGACCTCGGCGAAGTCGAGATCGCCGAACTCCGGCCACTCGGTCACGAGCACGACGGCGTCCGCGCCCTCGATCGCGTCGGCCGCCGTCGGCGGGAAGTTGACGCCCCGGAGCAACTTGCGCGCCTCGTCCTCGGCGACGGGGTCGTACGCCCGCACGCGCGCGCCGGCCGCCTGCAGCCGCGCCGACAGCACGAGCGACGAAGCCTCGCGCATGTCGTCCGTGTTCGGCTTGAACGCGAGCCCGAGCAACGCGACCTCCTTGCCGACGAGCGAGCCCAGGTGCTTCTGCAGCTTCGCGATCACCCGCCGCTTCTGCAGCTCGTTGACCTCGATGACCGAGTTGAGCAGCTGGAAGTGGTAGCCGGAGTTGCCGGCCAGCTGCTTGAGCGCCGCGACATCTTTTGGAAAACAACTACCGCCGAAGCCGATGCCGGCCTGGAGGAACTTCGGGCCGATGCGGTCGTCGAGGCCCATGCCACGCGCGACTTCGACGACGTCCGCGCCGGTCTCCTCACAGACGTTGGCGATCTCGTTGATAAAGGAGATCTTGGTGGCCAGGAACGCGTTGGACGCGAGCTTGACCATCTCGGCGCTGCGGATGTCCGTGCGCACGAGCACGGCCTCGAGCGGCGCGTAGAGGTCGACGACCGCGTCGCCCGCCCAGTCGCCGTCGTCGCCGACGACGACGCGGTCGGGCTTGAGGAAGTCCGCCACCGCCGACCCCTCCTTGAGGAACTCCGGGCAGGACACGTAGCGGAAGCCGCCCTTGCCCTGCTCGGCGAACACGCGCTTGATGCTGTCGCCGGTGCCGACCGGAACGGTCGACTTCATGACCAGCGCGTGGGTGTCGGACGGCGGCATCGCGTCGACGACGGCGTGCACGGCCGTCAGGTCGGGGTCGCCCGAATAGGTCGGCGGCGTGCCGACGGCGACGAACAGCAACCGCGCGTGCTCGAGCGCGTCGGCGATGTCGGTCGAGTAGTGCATCCGCGCGCTGTGGCGCGCCACCAGCTCCTCCAGGCCGGGCTCCCAGATCGGGATCCGGCCCTGCTTGAGGCTCTCGATCTTGGCCTCGTCGATGTCGACGCACCAGACGTCGCTGCCGAGCTCGGCGAAGCCGGCAGCGGTCACCAGGCCCACGTAGCCCGTGCCGATGACCCCGATGGGCTCTCGTTCAGTACCGCTCATTCGCGGCGGCCTAGCCTACTGCTTGAGCCTTCTCAGCGAACCGGCGATCTCCAGCATCTGGTCCTCGCCGATGTCCTGCGTGAGCGTGTTGGAGATCCAGTAGACGGCGTTCTTGGTCTTCCACGCGACGAGCCGCAGGTTGCGTCCGTCGTAGTACAGCCTGAGCTTGCGGCCGTGCCGGCGGACGGTCCGGTCCGGGTCGTCGAGGATCGGCGGTGCCTTCCACGTCAGGCCCTGGACGCCGTAGTACTCGCCGACGCCGGGAGCGTGCAGGACCATCCGGTAGGCCTGCCGCTTCTTGCCG
This sequence comes from Solirubrobacteraceae bacterium, assembly GCA_036520135.1. GTDB lineage: Bacteria > Actinomycetota > Thermoleophilia > Solirubrobacterales > Solirubrobacteraceae > DASSUW01. Next base: position 866 of record DATDKF010000140.1, on the reverse strand, counting down.
GTCTCGTCCTTGATCGTGTAGATCCGCGGCTCGGTGCCGACGTAGGTCGAGCCCTTGACGCGCACGCTCGGGAAGTAGAACGGGAACTTGAGCTTGGGGTCGGCGATCACGGCCATGTTCTCGCCCTCGGTGCGCGTCGCCTCGAGGCCGCCGATCTCGGTGTCCGCGGGCTTGCGGCGCTTCTTGCGGGTCTTCGTCGTGCCGCTGTCGGCCGCCGCCGGCTTCGCCGGGCTCTTGCGCTGGACGGCGGTGCCCTCCGGGCTCATGAACTCGCGGAAGACGGTCTTGAGGTCGCCGTCGTTGACGTAAAGGTTCGAGTCGACCTGCGGGTTCGGCGCGTCGTGCGCGCGGAACTTGACCTCGTTGACCTTCGGGTTCTTGGTGCTCAGGTAGATCGCGAGCTTGAGCAGCGACAGGACCTGCTTGTTCGAGCGCAGCGACTCGTCGACGCGGAAGTAGCGGCTGAACACCTGGATCAGGTGGCGCTTCTCGCCGAGCCCGCCGGCCAGCAGGCGCCGGACGCCGGCGGCGTTCTTGGCCTGCCGCAGGAAGTCCTGCTGGCGCGCGGCGCGCACGAGGTCGTTGTCGCCGTGGCGGAAGCGCACGTACTGCAGCGCCTTGGTCCCGCACAGGCGCTGGTAGCCGGGCTCGATGTTGATGTAGGAGTACTCGGCCGAGGCGTTGTAGTAGCGGCGGTCGACGTCCGTGTACACGCACTTGATCCGGTCGATCGCCCCGACGAAGCCGCCGAACGTCGTCGCCGCGGCGTGGTTGATCCGGAACGGCCGCCCGGGCCGGCTGAGCAGCGCCTTGACCGTGCGCGTGGTCAGGTCGAGCCCGCCGAGGTGGTAGGCCTCGTTGATCTT
>DATDKF010000139.1:0-5903 GCA_036520135.1 Solirubrobacteraceae bacterium | reverse complement strand
GCCAGCGCCTCGGCGTCGTCGTCCGCGACCTGCAGCAGGGCGCCGTAGACGTGGAACAGCAGGTGCTGCGGGACGGTGGAGATGTGCGCGAGCTCGAGCGCCTGCCCGAACTGCGCTCGCGCGCCGACGCGGTCGCCGAGGTGCAGCAGCGCCTCGCCGAGGCGGGTGCGTGCGAGCGATTCGCCCGAAATCGCGCCGACCTCTCGGCTGAGCCGCGCGGCGTCGGCCAGGTGTGCCCGCGCGGCCTCGACATTCCCGATGAAGAGCTCGATCTCGCCGAGCACTGTGGCGGCGAACGCCTCGCCGCGGCGTGCCCCCGCCTGCTGTGCCTGCGCGCGCAGGCGCTTGGCGAAGCCGGCGAGGCGGTCGTAGGGGTCGCCCGCCGTGAGCACGTATTCGGTCACGCAGAGGTAGCCGTCGAAGACGCGGCCCGCGAGCTCCGGCGTATCCCAGACCTGCGTCAGCTCGCGCCGGGAGTGCTGCTCCCAGGTGCCGTCCAGATGCGCCACCATGCCCTTGAGCGTCGCCAGTTCGCTCGGGTTGGGGGCGAGCCGGTGCGCTTCGGCGCTCAACCGCCGCGCGCCCTCCCAGTCGCCGGTGTGCCACGCCACCATGGCGCGGAGCAAGATCAGCTCGCCGCGATCCTCTGCGTGTTCGGCCCGCACGCCTTCGAGCGCGGCGCGCGCACCGGCGATGTCGCCGGCGGCCAGGCATGCGCGAGCCTGCTGCGCTCGCAACGCGGCCACGCGCTCCGCAGGCGCGGCCGCGACCGCCTCGGCAAAGGCGAGGGCCGCGCCGGGCTCGCCGGTCCCGTGGAGCAGCCGCGCGCGCAGCTCGAGGAGGCCCGGGCGCTCTTGCTCCTGCGCGTGCTCGAGCGCCAGCTCCGCCCACTCGGCGCCGTCGCGATACGCCCCCACCCCCGCGGCCCACTCGGCGGCTCGCGTGAGCAGCGGGACGGCCTCCCGCTCGCGGCCGGCGCGCAGCAGATGGTGCGCGACCGCCTCGGGCGGCGCGTCGTCCACGGCGAGGAGCGCCGCCGCGTCGGCGTGGGTACGGCGCAGCGCGGCCTCCGGCAGGCGGGCCGCGAGCTCCTGCTGGACCAGGCCGTGCCGGAAGCGATAGCGACCGCGTGCCGCTTCCAGCACGCCGGCGTCCTCGGCCGCGGCGAGCGCGTGGTCGACGGGCTCCCCGCCGGCGAGCGCACCGAGCTCAGCCGCGGTGAAGCCGTCGTCGATGACGGCGAGCGCGGTCAGCAGCCGCTCGCCGAGTGGTTCGAGCCGCTCCAGTCGCCGCGTCGCTACCTCGCGCAGCCGCGAGGGGACGGTCACGTCCCCGGCGGCATCCACCGATGCCGCGAGCTCCTCCGCGAAGAACGGGTTCCCCGCCGCCGAGCGTTCGATGGCGGCGAGCGTCGCGGGCGCGAGCGGCCGCCCGGCGGCCCGCTGCGCGACGGCTTCGACTGCGGCGCGGCTGAGCGGCCCGAGCTCCAGCTCGACGGCGGCGCCGCGCTCCAGCATGCTCGAGCGGACGAGCGCGACCGCCTTCGGAAGCGGCTCGTCGCGCAGCGCGGCGACGACGACGAGCCGCTTGCCGCCGGCGCTGCGTGTGAGGTGGTGCAGGAGTGCCGCCGTTGCCTCGTCGACGGCGTTGAGGTCGTCGATCGCGAGTACGACGCCGCGCTCCGCAGCGGCCTGTGCGAGCAGCTGAGCGACCGCTGAGAACAGGCGGTGGCGGTTGACGGCGTCGTCCGTCGTCGCCACGCGGGGGAGTGACGGCAGGAGTCGCGCCAGCGCCGCCTGCGCGCTGTCCGTGAGCGCGGCCGCGAGCTCCGGCCGTCGCGCGGCGAGGGGGTCGAGCGCCTCCATGAGCGGCGCGTACGGCGTTCGGCCCTCCTCCTCGTGCGCGGCGCCGCGAAGCGTGTGGAAGCCGAGCTCCTCGGCTTCCTCCAGCGATGCCTCGACCAGCCGTGTCTTGCCGGATCCCATCGCGCCCCGCACGAGCAGCGCGCCGCCGTGGCCCGCCGCCGTGCGACGGAGCGCTGCGGATACCGCGGCGAGCTCGCGCTCGCGGCCCTCCAGCGGCGTGTGCAGCAGCCGTGCGGCGCGCACGGCCGGCCCGCGCGCGACCTCGCGGCCGAGCGCGAGCGTCTCCGGCGAGGGCTCCAGGCCCAGGCGCGCGAGCTCGTCGCCCAGCAGCCGGATCTGGCGTGCGGCGGCGAGCCGATCGCCGCTCGCAAGGTGTCGCCGCACGAGGGCCCTGTGGGCCTCCTCGTCGGCCGGGTCCTCGCGCAGCACGTTCTCCCACTCGCCGCGCCGGCGCAGGAGCTCGAGCCCTCGGCGGCGCAGGCGCGCCCGCGCGGCGAGCGCCCAGCTGGCGTAGGGATCGTCAGGCAGGAGGTCGCCACCGTAGGCCGAGTCGTCCCCGCGCTCGAAGCGCTCCACGTCGGTCGTCACCTCAGCGTTCGGTGCGAGCTCGACCATGCCGGAACGCAGCACGATCGCGTCGCGCGCTCCCAGGGCACGACGCGCGTAGCTCGCGGCCTTGTGCAGGTTCGGGGCGGCGGCATCTGCGCCCAGCCCCGGCCACAGCGCCTCCAGCACCTCATCGCGCGCCATACGGTGACGGGGGGCGAGCGCGAGCACCTTCACGAGATCCGCTGCGCGCCGCTGCGGCCACGCCTCGGCGGGGACGGGCCGCGAGTCAACCAGCACTTCGAAGCGTCCGAGCAGCCGGATCTGGAGCTGCCGCATAACAGCCCGACGATACAGCCGGGATTACGATCGTCCTCGTTGAGGCACGAGACCCGCTTCTGCATCGCGCCCGACGGCGTGGGGCTCGCATACGCGATAGACGGTCTCGCGCCGCCGCCGTTGCGCGCTTCTCGCGTACCTGACCGGGCCAGGTCGGGCCCGCGCTCGCAGCCGGGAAGGTTCTGGGAAGGCCGCGAGCGCAGCATGACCGCGCCAACGTCATGCAAGGACGACTCCGATGACCACCACCCTCACCACGGGCCGGCTGGCGCGCCTCGGCGCCTGGGCCGCCGACCATCGCCGCGCGATCGCGATCGCCTGGGCCGCCGCGATCCTCTGCCTCGGCGCGCTCGCGCCATTTGCCGATCAAGCGCTGTCGGGCGCAGGCTGGGAGGCGCCACGCTCGGAGTCGACGCATGCGCGCCGGGCGCTGGAGTCGGCGTTCCCGGGGCGCGGCGCCTACGCGCTCAGGGTCGTCGTGGCGGGAGCCGCCGTCGACGATCCGTCGATGCAGCGCGTGCTGGCGCGCGTGAGGACGACGCTCCGGCTCGACCCGGCCGTCGCCGGCGTGCTCATGCCCCGGCCCGGGAGCACGATCGCCCCCGACCGCCACACCGCGGTCGTCACCGGTCTCGCCGGCGCGCCGCCACGCACGATGGTGGCGGCTGCGGGGCGGCTCGAGGACGCCCTCACGCGTCTGTCGACCGGCGAGATCCGCGTTCGTCTGACTGGGCCGGCCGCTCTGTGGTCGGACTTCAACACAGCCAACAAGTCGGCGATGATCCGCTCCGAGGCGCTGTCGTGGCCGTTGACGCTCGTGCTGCTCGTGATCGCGTTCGGCACGCTCACCGCCGCGGGGCTGCCGCTGATGCTCGCGATGGCGGGACTCCTCGGCTCCTGCGGACTGCTGTTCGTCCTCGGCCACCTGGCCGAGGTGTCGATCTGGGCCATGAACTTCTCGCTGATGTTCGCGATCGCGCTCGGCATCGACTATGCGCTGTTGCTCGTCGTCCGCTTCCGCGCGGCGCTCGCCGACGGACTGGCGCCGCGCGACGCGACCGCCCTGACGATGGCTACCGCCGGCAGGACCGTGGTCGCGAGCGGCCTGAGCATTGTCGCTGCGCTGCTTGCCGTGATGATCGTGCCGGTGCCGACGTTCCGATCGGTGCCCCTCGGGATCGTGCTCGCCGTGCTCATCGTGCTCGCGGCGACGTTGACGCTTCTCCCGGCGGCACTCGCGACGCTCGGGCACCGCCTCAACGCCGGGCGCCTGCGCGTCGCCGGCGGCGTCGGGCACCGCAGCGAGCGTTATGCCGCGTGGGGGCGGCGCCTGTGGGCCCGGCCGCTCCGATACGGCGCTCCCGCCGTCGCGATCCTCGTGCTGCTCGCGCTGCCGGCGCTCGGCCTGCGGACCGGGATGCCGACCACGGCGGTCGTGCCCGCGGACGCTTCCGCGCGCGAGGGCGAGGGACTCCTGCGCGCGGCGTTCGGGCCTGGCGCCGCCGCCCAGCTGCAGATCGTCGTCCCCGACCGCGAGCTCGGGCCAGCCAAGACCGTCGTGGAGCGCGATCGCGGCATCGCCGCCGTCGCGCCGGCGGAGCGGTCCGGCGACCTGGCGCTCCTCACCGCGGTGCCGACGAGCCCGCAGGCCCGTGCGACGCTCGACCGGATCCGGCGGGCGCTCCCCCCGCGCGCGATGGTCGGCGGTGCGGCGGCGGAGAACCGCGATCTCGAGCAGGCCCTGCTCTCGCGCCTGCCGCTCGTCGTCGGCCTGGTCCTCGCGGTCGGCTTCACGCTGCTTGCGGCGGTTCTCCGGTCACCGGCAGCCGCCGCCGCGGCGGTCGCGCTGAACCTGCTGGCATCGGCGGCGGCCTTCGGCGTTGCCCGGTTCGTGTTCCAAGACGGCGTCCTCGCCGGTCCGCTCGGCTTCGAGCCCCAGGGCTTCGTCGACGCCTGGGCGCCCATCTTCTTCTTCGCGCTCCTGTTCGCGCTGGCCATGGACTACAGCGTGTTCCTGCTGTCCGCCGTCCAGGAGCGTCGTCGCCTTGGCGACGACGCCCGCACGGCCACCGTCGAGGCGCTGGCAGGGACGGGACGCATCATCAACGCGGCCGCCATGGTGATGATCGGCGTGTTCACGAGCTTCGCGCTCGCCGGCTCGCTACCCGTCAAGGAGATGGGCATGATCCTCGCCGTCGGAGTGCTCCTCGACGCCGTGCTCGTCCGCCTGGTGCTGCAGCCGGTTCTCCTCCGCCTCCTCGGTGGCCGCTGAGTCGAGTTCGTGAGCGCCGACCCCTTTGCGACGGAGGCTCAAAATGCGAGCCGCAGGTCTCACAGCGATCGACACCGGACTCCGGACACCGCGGGCGCCAGGAAGCTCCGCGCAGCTCTTCGCCGACGCAGCGCGACTCCCACCGCAAGGCCGTAGGCGACGTGGTCGGCCCACTGCCGCCCTTGTGGCAACGCCCGGATCGCGGGGATGCGGCGCCCGATCACGGCGAGATCGAGCGCAGCGATCCCGAGGCCGGCGACCGTCCCCCACGCCGGCTCGGCGTGATGGGGCAGCGCCGCCGCCAGGACAACGGCCCACCCGAGCGAGAGCGCGAGGTGCACCGGCACCGCGGCGGCCAGCAGCACTGGGGTGCGGCGCTCGCCCCGGAGCAGGAGCGCGCCCGCCGCACGGGCACCCTCGAGTACGTCGTCGCCCCGCGCCAGGGACCACGTCGTCGAGGGGAGCCCGGCGAGCACGGCGCCCGCCAGTCCGGCGGCGAGCGCATCGCCGGTCAGGTCACGATCCACCAGGAGCCACCGTACCGGCCGTGATGGATACTCAGCCGGCGTGAAGGCCCGGAAGGCGATCGCTCTTCTGTCGCTCGCTCTCGCCGCCGGGTGCGGAGGCGAGTCGGCGGGCGTCCGTCCTCGGCCGCCTGAGGTGGCCGGTGAACTCGAGTGCACGGGGTCGGGCTCGCCCACGGTCGTGGTGGAGTCCGGACTCGGCGTCGACCCAGACATGACCTGGGCCGCCGTCGTGCCGCAGATCTCTCACCGCACGGAGGTCTGCGTGCATCACCGTCCCGGGACCGGAGCGAGCCCGCCGGTGGGGCACTCGCGCACCGCAGCCGTGATCGAGACCGAGCTCGAGCGGCTGCTGGA
>DATDKF010000138.1:0-15446 GCA_036520135.1 Solirubrobacteraceae bacterium | reverse complement strand
GTGGAAAGCCACAAGCTCCGGGGGACCGTTCAGAACGACATCCTCAAGGAGTACATCGCGCGCGGGAACTTCATCTACCCGCCCGAGCCGAGCATGCGGCTGACCACCGACCTGTTCGCCTACTGTCGCGAGCGGATCCCGAAGTGGAACACGGTCTCGATCTCCGGCTACCACTTCCGCGAGAAGGGCGCGAGCGCCGTGCAGGAGGTCGCGTTCACGCTCGCGAGCGGCATGGCCTACGTGCGGGCGGCGCTGGACGCCGGCCTGAAGGTCGACGACTTCGCGCCCCGTCTGGCGTTCTTCTTCAACGGCCACAACAACGTCTTCCAGGAGGTCGCGAAGTTCCGCGCGGCCCGCAACATGTGGGCGCACGCGATGAAGGAGCGCTTCGGCGCGCAGGACCCGAAGTCGATGATGCTGCGCTTCCACACGCAGACCGGCGGCGTCACGCTCACGGCCCAGCAGCCGCAGAACAACATCGTGCGGGTCGCGCTGCAGGCGTTCGCCGCGGTCTGCGGCGGCACCCAGTCGCTGCACACCAACGGCTACGACGAGGCGCTCGCGCTGCCGAGCGAGCGCGCCGCCAGGATCGCGCTGCGCACGCAGCAGATCGTTGCGGAGGAGTCGGGCGCCACCGACACGGTCGACCCGTTCGCGGGCTCCTACTACGTCGAGTCGCTCACCGCCGAGGTCGAGCGCCGCGCGTGGAAGCTCATCGAGCGCGTCGACGAGCTGGGCGGCTCGGTCAACGCGATCGCGTTCATCAAGAACGAGATCGAGGAGTCCGCGTTCGGCTACCACGAGCGCTACCGCACCGGGCAGGACATCGTCGTCGGCGTCAACCGCTACGTCGAGGACGAAGCCGAGGTCGAGGAGATCCTCTCGGTCGACCCCGCCACCGAGCGCGGCCAGATCGAGCGCGTGAAGGCGTTCAAGGCCGAGCGCGACGGCGAGCTGGCCGAGCGCCGCCTCGAGGAGCTGCGCGAGGTGGCCCGCGGGTCCGGCAACCTGCTGCAGCCGATCCGCGCCGCGCTCGCCGACCGCTGCTCGGTCGGCGAGGTGTGCGGCGCGATGCGCGACGTCTTCGGCGAGTACCGGCCCGACATCTGATGCGGGCGGTCGTGTCGACGCCCGGCGGCGAGCGCTGGGCAGAGCTCCGTGACGTGGCCGCGCCCGAGCCCGGGCCGGACGAGCTGCTGGTCGAGGTCCACGCCGCCGGCATCAACCGCGGCGAGCTCACGCTGGTGCAGATCCGCGAGGACTTCCGGCCGGGTCAGGAGGTGGCGGGCGTCGTCGCGGCCGGGCCGCGGAAGGGCGAGCGCGTGGTGGGCCTGGCGGAATGGCACGGCTGGGCGCAGTACGCGGCCGTGCCCGAGCACCGGCTCGTCGCGCTGCCCGACGGCATCGACTACGCGACGGCGGCGGCGCTCCCGATGGCCGGCGCGACCGCGCTCAACCTCATCCGGCTCGGCGGCGACATGCTCGGCCGCAACGTGCTCGTGACCGGGGCGAGCGGCGGCGTCGGGAGTATTGCCGTCCAGCTCGCCCGGCTCGCGGGCGCCAACGTGACCGCTGTCTCCGCCGTCGGCGAAGACGCCCCCGAGGGCCAGCACGTGATCCTCGAGGGCGTCGGCGGCGCGTCGCTCGACCACGCGGTGGCGAAGGTCGCCGCGGGCGGGCTCATCCTCGTGTTCGGCAACTCCTCGAAGGAGCGATCCACCATCGACTTCCGCGACTTCACGGGCCGCGACGGCGCGCGCCTCCGGGCCTTCTACTCGGCCGCCTACGAGCACAAGGCGGCCGACAACCTGCGCACGCTGCTGGGGCTGGTGACCGACGGGCGTCTGCAGGTGCAGATCGGGCTCGAGACGCCGCTGACCGACGTCAACGACGCGCTCGACGCGCTAGCGGCACGGCAGGTGCACGGCAAGGCGATCCTGCGGGTGGCGGCTTAGTGGGTCCTCTCGTGGAATGTTGCGGGAGGGCCCACTAGATGCGGGCGCTCCTGCTGGCGGTCGCGCTCCTCGCCGTCGTGCCCGCGTCCGCCTCGGCGGCATTCGAGGTGCGCTCGTTCACGGTCACGCCGAGCGGCCTGCAGGCCGGCTCGCATCCCGACGTGGCGATCGGGCTGGGCTTCGCGCCGTGGAGCGCGGGCAACGCTCCAGAGCACGTCCGCGACCTCACGCTGAGCCTGCCGCCGGGCCTGGTCGGCAACCCGAACGCGACCGCGCGCTGCGCGCAGGCGAAGTTCGAGGCCGACGCCTGCGCCGACAACACGCGGATCGGGTCGACGTCGGTGAAGACGACGATCCCGGCGCTGGGACTCGTCGGGCTCTCAGTCGCCGCGGAGGGCGACGTCTACAACCTCAGCCCGGGCACGGACCCGGCGCGGCTCGGCGTGGTCGTCCGCCCGCCGCTAGGCGCCGACAAGGTGTTCCTCGTCGCGCGCGTCGCGCTGCGCCCGTCGGACGGCGGCCTGAACTCGATCATCGCCGGTATCCCGTCGAAGGTCGGCCTGCCGGCGCTCGGCCAGCAGGAGATGTGGATCGAGTCGATGACGCTGACGCTGCTCGGCCGCCCGCCCGGCGCGTCGCAGCCGTTCATGACGATGCCGACGAGCTGCAAGCCGGCCACCGCGACCGCCGCCGCGACCTCGGCGGCCAACACGACCGTGACCCGGTCCGCGCCGCCGTTCACGCCGACCGCGTGCGCGAAGCTGCCGTTCAAGCCGAGCCTGCAGGCGACGCTCAGCAACGGCACCCTGCCCGCACTGCGCACCGTGATCAGCGGGCCGCCCGGCACCGCCAACACCGCGAGCGCCGCGGTCGTGCTCCCGCGGGCGCTCGGCGTCAACGTCGACGCGCTGCAGAGCATCTGCACGGGCGCCCAGCAGGCGGCCGGCCAGTGTCCGGAGCCGTCGCGGGTCGGGCGCGCGGCAGCGCGCACGCCGCTGCTGCCGCCGCTGGCCGGCCCGGTGTACCTCGCCGAGCTGCCCGGGCAGGTACTGCCGGGGCTGCGCGTGTTTCTCTCCGGGACCGTGTCGATGTCGCTGGCCGGGACGGTCGACGCGCTGCACTCGCCGCTGCGGACCGAGTTCGCCGGCATCCCCGACGTCCCGCTCGAGCGCTTCGAGCTCGCGTTTGACGCGGGCCATGCGCTGCGGTCCCGGACCGATGTGTGTCGCGGCCCGCTGCCGCGCATCGCTGCGGTGCTGACCGGCCACAACGGCGCCGTCGCCAACCTGCGCGTGCCGGTGACCGTGACCGGCTGCGCGAAGCCGGTCGCCACCGTCCGCGTGCGCGGGCGCAAGCTCGTGCTACGCGTCAACGCGGTGCGCGGCGGCCCGGCGCTGACGTTCGCGCGGCTCACGCTCCCGCGCAAGCTCAAGGCCCACCCGGGCCGGGGCAAGGTCTCCAAGGGCCGGCTCACCCGCCGTGGCGTGCTCACGATCCGCACCGCCGCCGTCCGCCACCTCACCGCGACGCTGCGCAGCGGCGCCTTCACGCGCCGCTCGCGCAAGGGCGCGCTGAAGTTCAAGCTCACAACGATCGACGCCAGCCGCCGCCGCGTGCACCAGACGGTGAAGGCGCGGCGGTAGCCTCTGCGGCCGTATGCGCCGCAAGAGCCCCGAGACCAACGAGGAGCGCCTCGCCCAGCTGCAGGAGCTGCGCGACGCGATGATCCATCACGCCTCCGAGAAGGCGGTCGAGAAGCAGCACGCGAAGGGCAAGTACACGGCCCGCGAGCGGATCGAGAAGCTGCTCGACCCCGGCTCGTTCCAGGAGCTCGACACGTACGTGCGCCACCGCACGACGGACTTCGAGATGGACAAGAACCGGCCGTGGGGCGACGCGGTGGTCACCGGCCACGGGACGATCGACGGCCGCCGCGTGTGCGTCTTCTCGCAGGACTTCACCGTGTTCGGCGGCTCGCTCGGCGAGGTCATGGCCGAGAAGATGTGCAAGATCATGGACCTGGCCGCCAGAATCGGCTGCCCGGTCATCGGGATCAACGACTCCGGCGGGGCGCGGATCCAGGAGGGCGTCGTCTCGCTCGGCGCCTACGGGGAGGTGTTCCTGCGCAACGTCCGCTGCTCGGGCGTGATCCCGCAGATCTCGCTGGTCATGGGCCCGTGCGCGGGCGGCGCGGTCTACTCGCCCGCGATCACCGACTTCATCTTCATGGTGAAGGAGACCTCCCACATGTTCATCACGGGGCCCGACGTGATCAAGACGGTCACGGGCGAGGAGGTCGAGTTCGAGGAGCTCGGCGGGGCGATGAGCCACAACTCCAAGTCGGGCGTCGCGCACTTCGCGTCCGACGGCGAGGACGCCTGTCTCGAGGACGCGCGCTACCTGCTCAGCTTCCTGCCGCAGAACAACCTCGAGACGCCGCCGCGCGTGCTGCCGGGCGACGACCCGTTCCGGATGGACGCGGAGCTCGACGCGGTCGTGCCGGACAACCCGAACAAGCCCTACGACATGCGCGACGTCGTGCGCTACGTGGTCGACGACGGCGAGTTCTTCGAGGTCCACGAGCACTACGCGATGAACATCGTCTGCGGCTTCAGCCGGTTGAACGGCTACACGGTCGGTGTGGTCGGCAACCAGCCGAAGGCGCTCGCCGGCGTGCTCGACATCGACGCCAGCACCAAGGGCGCGCGCTTCGTGCGCACCTGCGACGCGTTCAACATCCCGCTGCTGACGTTCGTCGACGTGCCCGGCTTCCTCCCCGGCACCGAGCAGGAGTGGAACGGGATCATCCGCCACGGCGCGAAGCTGCTGTACGCCTACGCCGAGGCGACCGTCCCGAAGATCACCGTGATCACGCGCAAGGCGTACGGCGGCGCGTACGACGTCATGGCGTCCAAGCACCTGGCCGCCGACTTCAACTTCGCCTGGCCGACCGCCGAGATCGCGGTCATGGGCCCCGAGGGCGCGGTGAACATCATCCACCGCCGCGACATCGCCGGCTCACCGACGCCGGAGGAGCGCCGCCAGAAGCTGATCGACGACTACAAGGCGCGCTTCGCGAACCCGTACTCGGCGGCCGAGCGCGGCTACGTGGACGACGTCCTCGTCCCGCACGAGACCCGCCCGAACGTCATCACCGCGCTCGAGATGCTGCAGACCAAGCGCGAGCCCGGCCCCAAGCGCAAGCACGGCAACATCCCGCTGTAGCGCAGGGATCGATGACGCTCGTCGGCAGCGTCGGGCTCGCCGCGAGCCCGTTAGGCTCGGCATAACCGGCGACAGTGAGGAGAAGGCATGTCCGAGACCGAGTCAGGGACTGCGGCTGCGGGCACGAGAACCCCGGCCGAGACGGCGAGCGAGGCGACGCCGTCGATCGAGTGGATCCGCGATTTCACGCCGCGGTGGCTGGAGGCGTGGAACTCGCACGAGCCGGACCGGCTGTTGGCGCTCATGTCCGAGGACATCGAGTACCGCGACGACAGCTGGCCCAAGACGATGCGAGGTCACGCGGACGTACGTGAATTCCTCGAAGCGATCTGGCGGGCGATGCCGGACATGACGTTCGAGCTGCTCAGCGGCCCGTACGTGATCCCGGGTGAGCCTCGCGCCGCCTTCCACTGGCGCGGCGGGGGCACGCACACGGGCCTGCTCGAGCCGCCAGGCTTCGCGCCTACCGGCCGCCGCTGGGAGCTCGACGGCGTCGACTTTCACGAGTATCGCGACGGTCGCGTGTGCAGGTTGCGGATCGCCTTCGACATGCTGAGCGCCTCGCGCCAACTCGGCCTCATGCCGGCGGCCGGCGGCCGCGCTGAGCGCGCCCTGGCGATGGCGCAGCGCTCCGCCGCCCGCGTACAGCAGGCGATACGGGAGCGACGTGGCGGCTGAGGCGGCGAGCATGAGCCATCCTGGCCTGGATCTCGCGGCGGACCTGATTCGCGCCGGGCGGGATCTCCCCCGGCGTGGATAATCGGTTGTGGTGCTCCTGCCGCACGATGACGTCGGCACCGGTTTGGCGGTGGTGCTGCTCCGGACTTCCGGCTCGGTGCTGAGACGCTGGCGCAGAGCCTGCGCCACGCGCGCTGCGTCGTCATCGCCAACGCGGGACATCTCGCTCCCCTGGAGCAGCCCGAGGCGTTCCGTGAGTTGCTCCTCGGCTTCCTGCGCGAGTCCGCGGCGCACGACACGTAGAACGAGTGGACCCCCGCTCTGGGGCGGGAGCGCGTTCACGTTGTCGAACCGTCCAGGTGGGCGTAGAGTCGCTGACCGTGTCTCCAAGGCGCCGCCGCGTCGGCGGCACGTTCACGCTCTCCGCGGTCCTCGCGATCCTCTCGCTGTTCGTTCTTGACGGTGCGGTGAGCGGGGTTGTCGCGTTGGTCGCGATGCTCGTGTTCATCGCCGCCTGCATTCAAGCGCTGCGCGGCGAGGGTGGCGAGACTGCCGACCGGACCGGCCTCGCCGGATGGTTCGGCGGTTGGCTCTAGGCTCGTGCGATCGGACCGTCAGCGCCGCGCGTCGAGCTCGGCGTAGCGCTCGGTGAACACGCGCGCGGCCTCGTCCGGCGACCAGGCGGTGAGCTCGAGGTCGAGCGGCTCGACGCCCTCGAGCTCGGGCCAGTGCCAGCTCTCGGCGCTGAACGCCCGGCGCTCGGTCGCGAGCAGGGCGCGGTCGGCGCGTTTGATCTCCGGGACGTCTGCCTTGATGCGGAAGCGCTCGCGGATCGCCCGCTCGAGATCTGCCTCCGCGGCCTTGAACGCCGCGCCGAGCGGGCTGCGGTGCTTGAGCGGATGCGGCATGTCGCCCAGATAGGCCTCGGTGGCGTCGTGCATAAGCGCGGCGAACGCGTCCTCGGCATCGCCGCCGCGCTGCTCGACCAGGCGCGACACGATGACCGAGTGCTGGGCGACCGAGTAGAAGGCCCGGCAGTGGCCGCCGAAGCGGCACAGATTGGCGAGCGCGCGGGCGATGTCGCCGGCGTCGAGCTGGTCCGGGTCCGGGTCGAACGGGTTCACCCAGCGGCCGGAGACGGTCTGCAGGTAGGGGCCGGGAGCGGGCGGAGCGTGATCGGGCACAGCCGCCCATGGTACGTCATTCGTATGACTCGCCAAACGCCGCGACCCGCCGGGCTCCCAGGTCGGAAAACTTGACCATTGCCACCTGAACGCGATCTCCGTCTGGGACGGCAACATCCTGCTGTTCTCGCTTCCCGAGCAGCGATCCGGAGCGGGGTGATCTCGGTCAAGCGATGATCTGACCTGAGCACGGCAGTACGCTGGTCGCATGCGACGGCGACTCACACCGGTCGACCGGGTCGGGGTGGATGAGCGTGCGGCCGTGCTCGGCAAGCGCTCGATCAAGGCCGAGTCCCAGCAGGCCGCGATCAAGCTGGCGATCTCGGTGGTCGACCTGACCACGCTCGAGGGCCAGGACACACCGGGCAAGGTGACGCAGCTGGCGGCCAAGGCCGTCTGCCCGGCGCCCACGCACCCCGAGGTGCCGTCCTGCGCGGCGCTGTGCGTCTATCCCTCCCGGATCCCCGACGCGCGCCGCGCGCTGGAGGGCACAGGCGTGGCCGTGGCGTCGGTGGCCACCGGCTTCCCGTCGGGCCTGACGTCGATGGAGCTCAAGCTCGAGGAGACGCGCCAGGCGGTGGCCGACGGCGCGTCGGAGATCGACATGGTGATCCCGCGCGACGCGTATTTGTCCGGCGATGACCAGCGCGTCGTCAGCGAGGTGGAGAAGGTCAAGGAGGCCTGCGGCCCAGCGCACCTGAAGGTGATCGTGGAGGTCGACGAGCTGGGCGGCTACGACCACATCCGCCACGCGACGATGCTCTCGATGGAGGGCGGCGCCGACTTCGTCAAGACGTCGACCGGCAAGGTCGGCAAGGGCGCGACGCCGGGCGCGACGCTGGTGATGCTGGAGGCCGTGCGCGACTACGCGTGGCGCACCGGCAAGGAGATCGGCATGAAGGCGGCCGGCGGGGTCCGCACGTCCAAGCAGGCGATCCACCAGCTCGTGCTGGTCAACGAGACGCTCGGCCACGAGTGGCTGACGCCCGACCGCTTCCGGATCGGCGCCTCGTCGCTGCTCAACGACCTTCTCATGCAGTACGAGCACGGGGACTCCGGGCGCTACCAGCGGCCGGAGGACTTCTCGAAGGAGTGAACGGATGACCGCCACGCCCACGCGCACCGCGCTGGCCTGGGAGTACTCGCCGGCGCCCGAGGCCACGGATCACCTCCGCCTCGCCGAGCGCTACGAGCTGTTCGTCGACGGCGCCTGGCGGCCGCCGGAGTCCGGCGACTACGAGCCGACGATCAACCCCGCGACCGAGGAGCCGATCGCCGAGATCGCGCAGGCCGGCGACGCGGACGTCGACGCCGCGGTCGCCGCCGCGCGCGCCGCGCTGCCGCGCTGGCGGCGGCTGCCCGCGCTCGAGCGCGGCAAGTACGTCTTCCGGATCGCCCGGCTGATCCAGGAGCGCGCCCGCGAGCTGGCGATCGTCGAGTCGCTCGACGGCGGCAAGCCGATCCGCGAGTCGCGCGACGTCGATGTTCCGCTCGCCGCGGCGCACTTCTTCTACTACGCCGGCTGGGCCGACAAGCTCAGCTACGGGCTGGCGGGCCGCGGGGCCGAGCCGATGGGCGTCGTCGGCCAGATCGTGCCGTGGAACTTCCCGCTGCTGATGGCCGCGTGGAAGCTCGCGCCGGCGCTGGCGTGCGGCAACACCGCGGTGCTCAAGCCGGCCGAGACGACGCCGCTCACCGCGCTGCTGCTGGCCGAGATCTGCCAGGAGGCCGAACTGCCCGACGGCGTCGTGAACATCCTGCCCGGCGACGGCCGGACCGGCGCGGCGCTGGTCCGCCACCCGGACATCGACAAGATCGCGTTCACCGGCTCCACCGAGGTCGGCAAGGACATCCAGGCCGCCACCGCGGGCCGCGACATCGGTCTCACGCTCGAGCTCGGCGGCAAGTCGGCCAACATCGTGTTCGACGATGCGGCGCTCGACCAGGCGGTCGAGGGCATCGTCAACGGCATCTTCTTCAACCAGGGCCACGTCTGCTGCGCGGGCTCGCGGCTGCTGCTGCAGGAGAGCGTCGCCGAGGAGGTCGTCGAGAAGCTGTGGCGGCGGATGGGGCTGCTGCGCGTCGGCGACCCGCTCGACAAGAACACCGACGTCGGCGCGATCAACTCGGCCGCCCAGCTGCAGCGGATCGAGGCGCTGGTCGACGCCGGGGAGCGCGAGGGCGCGACGCGCCGCACGGTCGCGTGCCGGCTGCCCGAGCGCGGGTACTGGTTCGCGCCGACGCTGTTCACCGACGTCGCCCCGGCCCATCGGATCGCCGTCGAGGAGATCTTCGGCCCTGTGGTCTCGGTGCTCACGTTCCGCACGCAGGCAGAGGCAATCGAGAAGGCCAACGCGAGCGCCTATGGGCTGGCGGCCGGCGTCTGGACCGACAAGGGCTCGCGCGCGCTCGCCGTCGCGCGCGGCCTGAAGGCCGGCGTCGTCTGGCAGAACACCTACAACCAGTTCGACCCGACGTCGCCGTTCGGCGGCTACAAGGAGAGCGGCTTCGGCCGCGAGGGCGGGATGGCCGGGCTGCGGCCGTATGTGAAGGTGTCGCGGTGACGCGCCTGCCGGTCGCCAAGACGTACAAGCTCTACGTCGGAGGCGCGTTCGCGCGCAGCGAGTCCGGCCGCCACGTGGCGGCGAACGACCACACCGGCGAGCACGTCGCCAACGCGCCGCGCGCTACGCGCAAGGACGTGCGCGACGCCGTCCGCGCCGCCCGCGGGGCGCTCGCGGGCTGGCAGGGCCGCACCGCGTACAACCGCGGCCAGGTCCTCTACCGCTTCGCCGAGGCGCTGGAGTCGCGCGCCGACGAGCTGACCGCCGAGACCGCGCGGCTGCGCGGGCTCGAGCCGGCGGCCGCGCGCAAGGAGATCGAGCGCGCCGTCGACCTCGCCGTCCACTACGCGGGCTGGACCGACAAGCTGCACGCCGTGCTCGGCACGGTCAACCCGGTCGCGGCGCCGCACTTCAACTTCACGATGCCCGAGCCGACGGGAGTCGTCGCCGTGATCGCGCCCGACGAGCCCGACGTGCTCGGCCTCGTCGCCGAGATCCTGCCGCCGCTGGCCGCCGGCAACGTCGTCGTCGCCGTCGTGTCCGAGCGCTGGCCGCTGCTGCCGCTGCACCTCGGCGAGGTGCTCGGCGTGGCCGACGTCCCGGCCGGCGTGGTCAACCTGCTGTCGGGCCTGCGCTCGGAGCTCGTCAAGCCGCTGGCCGGCCACCGCGACGTTGACGCGATCGTCGACACCACGGGCGACCCGGAGGTCACCCGGCTCGCGGCCGACAGCGTGACCCGCGTGGCGCGCCCCGACGGCGACTACCTCGACGCCAAGGGCTTCGACGGCCTGTCGCGGATCGAGCCGTTCGTCGAGCTCAAGACCGCCTGGCACCCCGTGGGCACGTAGGTCAGATCGCGCTCAGCTGCTCCCTGGTGAGATCCGCGAGGCCCGCTGTCGCCATCGTCCGCTTCTGCTCGCCGCGGAAGTCGCGGGCCATCAACACCGACACCACTTCGATGATCGCGTCCATCACCGGCGTGGGCACGCCGATCTGGCGCCCGAGGTCCGAGAGGAACACCATGCCGTAGCCGACGTCCTCGGTCAGGTAGCGGTTGTCGAGCCTGCTCTGGGCCTTGATCCCGCGGAACCCCGGGGCCGCGGAGTAGCCCGTCGAGTAGTTCTCCTCCACCATGTAGCCCTGCAGCACGCCCATCGCAGGATCGGACAGCACGGTCACCCCCAGCGCCGCCGCCAGCGCGAGGCGCTCGGAGTCGACGCCCTCGATCAGCCGCCCGACGCTCTCGGTGACACCGTCCTCGTAGAAGTCGAACGACCCCCCGGTCCGCTCGATCAGCGCGGCGTTCAGCAGCGTCACGGCCGGGTGGATCACCGGGTTGCCGTTCTGCAGCGTGGTCTGCAGCACGCTGGCGGCCGCCGTGAGCCCCGGGTACACGTCGTGCAGCGCGGCGTGCAGCTCCTCCGTGCCGCAGCGCGGGACGGCCGCGACCGAGAGACCGGCCTCGAGCTTGAGGAAGACGCGGATCTCCCCGGGCCCGGTCACGCGCACGGCGTAGGGAAGCGTGCTCGTCTCGCCGATGTTGTAGGTGCCGTCGTCGGGAGCCAGGCCCAGCGTCGTCTTGAAGACGAGGCTGCCGGCGCACGAGCCCGGGCAGACGACGATGTTCTGCCCGGGGCGCAGGTGCAGTTGGGCGGCCGCGGCGATCCGCGCGGTGGCGAAGGCCGGGCTGACCGCGAGGATCAGCTCGGCGCCGTCCAGCGCCTGCGCGATGTCGTGGCCCGCGTAGCGGATCTCCTCGGAGCCCTCCAGTTGCCCGGAGCTCCGGATCCCACCCTGGGCCGCGATCGCCGCCACGTTCGTCGGAAACTCCTCGAAATCGAAGATGCCGACCTGATGGCCTTGCTGCGCCCAGTCGAACGCGACCCCGCATCCTCCGTTGCCGGATCCCAGCACCGCGACGTTCATCAGCGGGGGTCGCGCACCAGCAGCTCGACGTTGCGGTCCTTGCGGCTGCCGGCCTTCGAGCCGCCACCGGCCGAGCCCTCGACGCCCGAGTCCTGCGGGTCGTTGAACGCAAGCGTGCGCGCCACCGAAGCGAGCTGCGTGGTCGTGAACGCGCCTGCCGGCCCCGGAGCGGGCGCGGCGACCGGGGCCGCCGAGTTGATCAGCGTGCCGAACAGCGACATGGTGCCGTCGCGGTTGTCCATGAGCTCGATCAGGCGGGCCTGCTCGGGCCAGTCGATGTGCGACGCGGTGTTGATCTGCCAGAAGCCGTGGCCGTGGCGGCCGCCGAAGAAGCGCACGCGGTTGGCGTGCGTGTGGCCGGCGACATAGCCGATCACGTTCGGATTGGTCTCGAAGAGCGCTGAGACGGACTTCTTGCCCACCATCCCGCGGTGGATCGGGGTCGAAGTGCGTGGGTCGCGGTCGCAGCCGGGCTCGTCGGCGGGCTGGCAGGCTCCGGCGTCCTCGTCGGCGCGCGCGTTGTCCATCGTCTCGATCGTGTGATGGCCGAACGCCACGACGAGCTGGTGGCGCTTGCGGGCCTTGTTCAGCTCGCCCTTGAGCCACCGGTACTGGGAGTTGTCCAGGTTGCCGTTCTGCCCGCCGCCCTCGGCGACGGTGTCGAGCGAGATGAAGCGCAGGCCGCGCTTGGGCGACCACGCGTAGTAGCTCGCCGAGCCGGCCGAGGCGTTGAGCTGCTTCTTCGGCGTGAACGAGAACCCGTGCTTACCCTTGCCGGTCATCAGGCCGCGGTACTCGCGCTTGGAGATGACCCGGCGATCCGGGTCGGGCGCGACGGAACGACCGCTGGCGAGCAGCTGGGCGATGAAGGCGGGGTTGTTGAACGCGGCGAACAGTTCGTCCGCCGACTTCCCCGCGTACACCGAGGGGTCGAACGCCGCGCTCGGGAAGACCTTCAGGCAGCCGACCGCGATCGCGCGGAAGAGATCGGTGCTCGCGGGCGCGTTGCCCTGGATCAGGCCGTCGTGGTTGCCGCGCGAGATGTACCACGGCACCTTCAGGCCAACCGCCTTGAACCGCGCCTGCGCGCGCTCGAGCAGTCCCGGATAGCGCGGGAACGCCGCGTACTGACCGGCGTTGCCGGGCGGCGCGACGTCGGGGTCCCAGAAGCCGGCCTTGCGGGCGTCCGGGGCGGACGCGTAGTCGTCGTAGTCGGCGACGCCGGTGTACCGGCGGGCCGCGACGTCGGCGTTGATGGCGGCGATCTGCGACGCCGACGCGTTGCCGCACGGGTTGCTCGCGCCGATGGCCTTCCCGGAGAATGGGTCGACCGTGCCGCCGTCGAGCACGGTGCGGAACCAGGTCGTCTCGTTGAGCTGCTGGTTGTCGGCGAGGTCGCCGGTCGTCAGGGCGAAGCCGAGGCGCGCGCGCTTCCCGTTCCCCTGCTTGACCGGACTGCGGCGGTTGGCGTTGACGGCGCGCACGATGCTGTCGAACACCTCCAGGCCCAGCGCCTCCTGGGGACGCCACGACGACTTGATCTCGCCCCCGGCGGGGTCGGCGAAGTCCACGCGCGCGGGGGACATCTCGTCGGCGATCTGCGGGTCGGTCAGCTGCGCGAACAGCGCGAGCGACCGGCGGAGGTGCGTGCGTGCCCGACGAGCCTTCGCCCCGCCGCCGCGGCGGACGACGTACTTCTCCCCCTTCACGCTCGCGAGCGGCTGATAGCCGCTGCCTCCCGCTGGGGCGATGCGGTGACGCAGGGTCGTATCGGCGAAGGAGGCGGGAGCGAACGCGAGCGCGAGCAGCGCCGCGACCAGCAGCGGGCGAGGGGACATGGCGGCGATCCTATCCGCGGCGCTACTTTGCAGGGGATGGTCAATCGCCGCCCCCGTCTGGAGCTGCGCGGCTCGAGCGCGACGCCCGAGGAGGCCGCCGCCGTGATGGCGGCCGTCGAGCAGTTCCTGCGCGACACCGCGCCGCCGCCCGCCCCGCCCGGCCCGCGCGAGAGCCCGTGGGTCCGCGCCGCCCGGCTCGAGGCCGTGGAGCGCGAGCCCACCCCCGCGTAAAGGGGACAGTCCCCCTTACCTGGCAGCCGCCGCCGACCCCCCGGTTGTGGGGACTGTCCCCCTAGACCCCTCAAACCGGATCTGGATTTGGTACTTTGGGGCGCATGAGTGCCAAGCCGGGTTCACTCGAGAACCCTGAGATCCGCGAGAACGTGCCCGGGCACGTCATCCCGATCCTCCAGCGCGAGTTCGACGACTTCGACAACGAGGCCGAGAAGTTCTTGGGGGGCGAGACCTCCGAGGACGAGTTCATCGGCTTCCGCCTCAAGCAGGGCGTCTACGGCCAGCGCCAGGCCGACGTGCAGATGATCCGCGTCAAGCTGCCGTTCGGCGGCATCACGCCGGAGCAGATGGAGACGTTCGCCGACGTGATCGAGCGGTGGGTGCCGCTCAACAAGGGCCACATCACCACGCGGCAGAACATCCAGATGCACCACGTGCCGCTGCGCGACGCCGCGGCGCTGATCCGCGAGATCTCCGAGGCCGGGCTGTCCAGCCGCGAGGGCTGCGGCAACACCGTGCGCAACGTGACGGCCGACCCGTGGGCCGGCATCTGCCACGACGAGACGTTCGACCCCACGCCCTACGCCGGCGCGTACGTGCGCTACTTCGTCCGCCACCCGACGACGCAGCTGATGCCGCGCAAGGTCAAGACCGCGTTCACCGGCTCGGACACCGACCGCGCGCTGACCGGCATCCACGACGTCGCCTTCATCGCCCGCGAGCGCGACGGCGTGCGCGGGTTCGAGATGCGGATCGGCGGCGGCACGTCGATCATGCCGCGGATCGCGCCCACGCTCGTCGACTTCGTGCGCGCCGACGACGGCGAGTACCTCAAGTACACCGAGGCCGTGCTGCGGATCTTCGACCGCCAGGACTGGCTGCGCGTCAACCGCGCCCGCGCCCGCCTGAAGGTGATGGTCGACAAGATCGGCATCGAGGCGATGCGCGAGCAGGTCGAGGAGGAGCTGCGCGGCGACTGGGTCGACGAGCGCGACTTCTCGCCGGTCGACCGCCTGTTCGAGCACGACGAGGAGGCACACGCGCCGGACCTGCCGATCGCTCCCGGCTCGCCCAACGGCGACCTCACCGAGTTCCGCCGCTTCCACGCCGCCAACGTCGAGGCCCAGCGCCAGGAGGGCTTCTCGGCCGTCCAGGTCAAGGTCCCGCGCGGCGACCTGGAGCCGGAGCAGTTCCGCGGGCTCGCCGCCATCATGCGCGAGTTCTCCGGCGGCTACGCCCGCACGACCGTGCACCAGAACTTCGTGCTGCGCTGGGTGCGCGACGAGGCGGTTTACGACGTCTGGACGCGGCTGGGTGAGCTCGGGCTCGGTGAGGCCGGCGCCGACCAGATCAACGACGTCGTGTCCTGCCCCGGGACCGACTCGTGCAAGCTCGGCATCACCAGCTCGATGGGGCTCAACCGCGCGGTGTCCGAGCGGATCGAGGCGATGGACATCACCGATCCGCTGACGCGCGGGATCCACATCAAGATGTCCGGCTGCCCGAACGGCTGCAGCCAGCACCACATCGGCAACATCGGCTTCTACGGCGCGTCCATCAAGGTCGGCGACCACACGATCCCGGCCTACGTCGCGCACATCGGCGGCAACTACGAGGGCGGCGAGGTGGTCTACGGACACCGGCTCAAGGCGCGGCTGCCGGCCAAGCGCGTCCCCGAGGCGGTCGAGCGCTGGCTGCGCCTCTACGAGGGTGAGCGCGCCAACGGCGAGGAGTTCAACGCGTTCGTGGAGCGCGCCGGGGTCGCTCGCTTCGAGGAGGAGGTCAAGGACCTTACGATGCCCGTCTCCTTCTCGCTCGAGACCCTCGACCAGTTCGTCGATT
>DATDKF010000137.1:0-4586 GCA_036520135.1 Solirubrobacteraceae bacterium | reverse complement strand
GGTGCCGATGTCTCCGAAGACCACGCCCAGCGCACCGACGAGCGCCCCTTTGGCAGCGATCTGCGGGCCCGCGGTGTGAGTGTTCGCGTGCGTGCGCAGTCGTCGAGCCCCCGTACGGCATCACCGTACACCTGCGGGGTGTCCGGCGGGCGGTCCTGACGGGCGGCGCTAGACGGCGTCACAGGATCTTGATACGAAGGGGTCCGATCGCTACGCGGGGTTGACGCATCCGGGCTTACGACCAGATCGACCGACCCCTCATAGCCATAGTCCGCGCGCAGGATCTCCGTCACCCGCGGCGCCTTGATCTCCGGGCACTCCTCCAACAACCGCCGCACCACCGGCTCCAGCGGATCGAGCATCGACCGCGTCGACCGCTCGACAACAGTGTCGACCATGAAGGCGGACACGGACACCACCACCCGCGATCCCAAGGTCAGTGGCGCACGTTTCGACTCCGGAAGTGGCGCACTATTGGGCTCCCGGCGTCACACGGCCGCCTCGACGCTCGCGCGGTACTCCTCCACCAGCTCGGCGGCAGCTGCGCGGCGATCTCCGTGCGCAGGACAGACTCGGAAACGGCGTGCACCGCGTACGGACGTCCCGCGGATGCGCGAAGGCGCAGACAGCCGCGCCGCGAACTGACATGCGGCCGTCCGCACCGCGGTGCGGTCGACATGCCGCGTGGCTGCCGGCGCGTCGCGCGCGTGTAACCCCATGGAGGAGAGCTCAGGGACCGCCGGCGCCTCCGAGGGGGACGAGGCCGAGCCGTCCGCCCGAGCTGGCCAGCTCGTAGATGTCGATCCGGTTGACGCCGCGGCGGAAGGCGTCGGACGGCAGCATCGAGGAGAAGTTCAGCCGGTGCGGCCCGAGGGCGGCGAAGCTGCGGCCCGTGCTGACGATGCGGCCGTTGAGGGCGAACGCCAGCTCGCGGCCGGCCGGGTCGGCGCCGCGCAGCCGCCCGGCGATGTGCGACGGCGAGAAGCTCGAGTGGGGGTCGACGTGCGCCAGCTCTCCGGCGTCCTCGACCGCCGCGGCCAGCGACCCGCGCGGCAGGGTGGGCAGCGCCCCCGGGGCCTGGCCGATCAGCTCGGGATGCGGGCCGATGCGGTAGGCGGTGGCCCACGTGGTGCCCAGCAGTGCGGTCTGACGCGCCAGCGACTGCGCCTTGCGTCGCTCGAGCGTCGCGCGGTCGATCGTGATCCGGCTGCCGTCGCTGCGCTGGAACTCCAGCGCGGTCGGCACCGGCCGTGGCGCGCGCAGCGAGCGACCGTCGACGCGGAAGGGCAGCCGGATGCCGAGGACGTCGGCGATGGTGGGCAGCACGTCGATCGTCCGGGCCCACTTGGGGTCGATCCGGCCTTGCCGCTGGTCGGGGTATTTCACGAGCAGCGGGATCGTGACGATGTCCTCGGCGTTGTCGGTCGTCAGCTCACGGCGGTAGCCGAGACGGCCCACGACGAACGGGGGCGCGGGCGTCGGCTTGACGCGGAAGGAGATGCCGTGGTCGGCTACGAGCACGACCAGCGCCCGGTCCCACAGACCGGTCCGGCGCAACCGCGCCATAAGCTCGCCGACCAGCTCATCGACGAAACCGAGCTGCAGGAGGTGGCGCTGAAAGGCCTGGTCGGTGAGGAACTCGTTGTCGTAGGACGGCGGCCCATTGAGGTTCGAGTCGTGCCAGCGACCGGCCTGGTAGCGCTGGCCCGTGGGCAAGTACTCCAGCGGCTCGTGCGGCAGCAGCACGTGCATGAAGTCCAGCGCCGGCCGCCGGCCCGCGCGGATGGCGGCGATGGAGCCGCGGAAGCGCTGGGGTCGCTCGCCGCCGACCAGTCGGGCGATCACCTGGTTGGGCGCGGCCGCCTGCCCGCGCCTGGTGTCGGGCGAGTCGCGGAAGTTGCGCCAGCGGTCGTCGATGGGCGGCAGCCGGTCGCGCAGCGCGTCGGGCGCGACGAGGTGCTCGTAGACGACGCTGGCATCGTCGGCCAGCAGCGTGAGCCGCGCGGTGGCGCCGCGGTCGTTGGGCCGATCGCAGAGGCGCGCCGGGCAGAGGTCGGTCGCCTCCTCGGAGACGCGCATCTCGTAGCTGTGACCGAGGAGCGTGAAGAGGTTGTTGGGGTGGTCCTGCACCGTCGGCTCTTGCCCCGGTTCGGGCACCTTGCCGTCGAGGATCGAGGGCACCGAGAAGACGGTGTTCTCGTGCACGTTGGTGGCGTTCGGGTACCAGGTCGCGCCGCGGGCGAAGCGGGCGAAGCTGGGAAAGCGCCGGGCATCGATGCGCGAGTGGTCGTCCATGAGCAACTGCACCGGCAGCGCATCGAAGCTCACCACCACGATCGGCGGGGCCGACGTGCCCCGCACGTCCCACAGGTGCGGGTCGCCGGCGGTGACCAGGCTCGACGCGTTCGACGTGAACAGGAAGAGGAAGCCGAACACGAGCGGGGCCAACCCGAGCACCGAACACATCGCCCGCAGCGCCTCGGCGCGCGCGTACGCGGCGGCGAGCAGCATGCCGAGCGCAGCGCTCACCGCAAAGGTCGGCGCGGGCGCCGAGCCCAGCCGCCGCAGGATCGTGAGCGCGAACAGCGCGCTCAGTCCGCCGATCGACACGAGGTGGACGACGTATCCGGCGCGACGGTGGGCGAGGGTGGCCACCGCCTCGATGCCCAGCAGGATCAGTCCGGGACCCAGCAGCACCACCAGCGCGAACGCGACGACGCCCCAGCGCGTCACGTTGTGGGCCGCGAAGAAGGCGGGGTGGCGGCCGAGGACGTCGAGCAGCGGTTGCGCGACGGCCAGCGAGGCGATGGCGATCAGATGCACTCCGGCGCGGGGCAGCGAAGGCCGACCGGGGTCCTCGCGGGCGACCGGCGCCGCCGCGCTCACCGGGGCAGCGCGTGGTAGAGCACGCGCGTGCCCGAGGGCAGGACCTCGCGGCAGGCGACCTCGAACGCCTCTCCCAGCACCCGCTCGAAGAAGGCCTCGTCGTAATCCGGGTGGGTTCCCTCGGGCTTGGCCGCCAGCAGCCGCCGCACCATCGGGTCCTCGCGGCGGACCAGCTCGACGACGATCGGCGCGCGGAGCTCGGCGAGCCACGCCACGTACTCGGCCACGGGCACGTTGCCGGCGATACAGACGTGGTGCAGCAGGGCGAGGCACAGCACCAGATCGGGACGGCCGCGGTCCTCCAGGCGGCGGCGCTCGCGGCCGCGCCATCCCAGCCCCGGAGAGGCGTCGACGAGGTCGAGCGTGAGCGGCAGGATGTCGGTGCGGCGTGCGTCGCGGAGGCGGCGGTAGAGCAACTCGACCAGCGCGGGGTCGCCGTCGATGGCGACGACGAGGTCCGCATGCGGGGCGGTGATCTCGGCGTAGCGCCCGTCGTTGCAGCCGAGGTCCCACACGAGCCCGCCGCCGAGCCGCTCCGCGACGGTCGCCACGAAGGCATCCTTGGCGGCGGTGTCCGCGTCCGTGTACGTGTTGTCGGCGCGGTAGTCCGTCCACACGCCCGCCGGCGGCTCCCAGCGCAGGCCGTCGACCAGCCTGCGCATCTTCCGCACGTTCGCGCGCACCATCTCCTTGCTGAATCCCGCCGACCGCAGCTCCTTCTTGACGTCGCCGCCCGTGCGCCCGCGGCGGCCGTAGCTGCGCTCGAGCCGAGCGTGGAGGAGCACGTGCGCCAGCGCGCCGCGGCGGAAGCGGTCGCGCAGCGACATCAGCGCGCGCATCTCGCTCGGCCGGATGCCGTCCAGCGAGCCGCGCAGCCAGGGCTGGAACGGCACACCCGTCCAGACCGCGAGCAGCAGCGGATAGAGGAACAGCTGGCAGAACTGGCGGTAGCCCAGCCACGGCTCGCCGTCGCGGAGCGGCTCGAAGGACCCCACGTCGACGAAGACGGGCGACGCCCCGCGGAACTGCACGTTGTAGGGCGTCGCGTCCTTGAGCGTCAGATCCTCGTCGAGCGCGGCGAGCAGCAGATCGAGCTGAAGCAGCGCCGCGTCGCGCAGCATTCCCGGCGGCCATTCATACGGATAGGAGACGAAGGGGATGCGTTCGTGACGAAGGACGGCAGCCGGGCGCGTCGTGCGGAGCAGCTGGAGATCGTCGCCGACGGCGACCTCCTCGGTCGCGACGAGTCGCCCCTCGGCGGTCGCCGCGCCGAACAGCCGGCTGCCCGCCAGGGCGCGCCAGTCCCGCGCGCCGCGCTCGCTGAGCGCCCGCAGCACCGCGCCGTCGGAGTAGAAGACGCGGCTGTCCGGGTCCCGGAACGACCCCGCGTCCAGCTCGGCGCCGACGGCCATCGTCAGGAACGCGTGTCCTGCTGGACGGGCGACTCCTCCTCGTCGCGCCGGATGCGCAGGAAGGACAGGATCCGTCCCCAGAACATCTTCACCGAGACTCCCAGCGCCGCCACGCCGCCGACCAGGAGCTGCACGATGAGGCTCCCGCTCCCAGGATCCAGATATGCGAAGACTTGCGCTGTCACGTAACCACCCCTCATCGAAGGAGAGCGGCTCCCTAACGCGGTCTGCCGCACGAGCCGCCATCGATCGAGTACATATATACGACGCCCAGTCGGCGCCGCCACC
>DATDKF010000136.1:0-5334 GCA_036520135.1 Solirubrobacteraceae bacterium | reverse complement strand
CGCGTCGTCTGAGGTCTGGGCCGGCCGGTACGGGCGGTCTGACGTGAGGGCCTCATACACGTCGGCCACCGCGAGCAGGCGCATGGGCATCGTGAGCTCCGATGCCGCCAGCCCGCGCGGGTAGCCGCTCCCGTCGAGGCGCTCGTGGTGCGCGCTCGCCATCGGAGCCAGGTGCTCGCAGCCCGGCACCCGCGCCATGATGCGCTCGGTCACCACCGGATGCTCGCGCACGAGTGCGAACTCCGCCTCGGTCAGCCGCGCCGGCTTGTCGAGAATCCGGTTGGATATCGCGAGCTTGCCGACGTCGTGCAGGAGCGCGGCGCGCCGGAGATCGCGCCGCGTCTCCGCGTCCGCGCCGAGCTCGCTCGCGAGG
This sequence comes from Solirubrobacteraceae bacterium, assembly GCA_036520135.1. Taxonomy (GTDB): domain Bacteria; phylum Actinomycetota; class Thermoleophilia; order Solirubrobacterales; family Solirubrobacteraceae; genus DASSUW01. The sequence continues at coordinate 4,961 of DATDKF010000136.1, read as the reverse complement.
CTCATCACGATCACGCAGGCACGATCGGAGTGACGATAGGTCCAGGGCGACTTGGCGTCGACTATGCCGGCGAAGGCGTCGGCGATCCGGTCCAGACGCGCATCGTCGGCCGTGAGCAACCGGTCCTCGGGCTCCCAGCAGGACGCGTCGCCCGTCTGCAACGAGGCCCAGAACGCCGCGTCGCCGCGGAGCGCTCCCAGGGCGTCGACGAGCGCGGGATCGAACCACCGCCCGCGTCGCCTTCGGGCCACGGCCCACGCCGCGCGCACCCCGCCCGCGGCGTGGAAGATCTCCACCGTCTGGGCGAGACAGAGGATCCGCCCGAGCAGCGGGATCTCCTTTCCCGCCAGCCCACGCGGCTGGCCGCCGCCGTCCCAGTGCTCGTCGAGCGCGCGGATCGCCTCGGCCGTCTCGACCTCGAGTCCCAGCATGAGCGCGATTTCCGCACCACGGTCGCACCGGGCCTGCATCAGCGCGCGCGTCACCTCACCCTCCGCCTTGATCGCCAGCAGCCGGTCCAGGCGGGCCATGAGTGAGCCGCTCGGCGCGACCGTCCGCACCGACCAAAGGAAAGCCGGGAGGCGCCCCGACCAGTCGACGCGCTTGGAGGTCCGCTTGGCGACGTGATCATCTGCGCCGAAGAGCGCCGCCATCTTCGCCGAGTTCGCCGAGCAGCCGGCGTCCTTGAGGAGCAGTGCGTAAAACAGCCGCGAGCGTGTCGCGGCATCGAGCTCGAGGTTCTGGGCGAGCCGCATGCCGATCATGCAAGTGCGCACGGCGTGCCCTGGCGGCTCGCCCTCCGTGACGTCGAGCGCATAAGACAGCGCGCCGACCACCCGCGAGAGTGGGATCTGCAGGGCTCCGTCGTTCACGCCACGAGTATGTCGCGGCGATCGCGGATGGGTCGAGTCGCCGATCCAAGCGCCGGTCCGAGGGGTCGCGCGCGGTAAAATATCCGGTAGTTCCGCGACCGCGACACGCGTTCCATCCGACCCGCGCGGAACCATCTCCGCCCCACGATTTTGCGATGCGCCGCCGGGGCGGCGGAAGGAGTTCGAGATGGAGCAGACGCCGCAGACGACACTCACGCAGGACCCGCGTTCGGGCGAGGCCCTGACGGTGCGGCGCCTGTTCACGCAGGCGGGGGTGCACCCGTTCGACACGGTCGAGTGGGAGTCGCGGACCGCGGCGGTCGGGTCGTTCCGGCAGGACGACGTCGAGTTCCCGGCCACGTGGTCGCAGAACGCGACGAACATCGTCGCCCAGAAGTACTTCCGCGGCCAGCTCAGCTCGCCGACCCGCGAGCGCTCGGTCAAGCAGATGATCGGCCGCGTCGCCGGCACGATCTCCGACTGGGGCCGCGAGCGCGGCTACTTCGCGTCGGTCGAGGACGGCGAGGCGTTCGAGGCGGAGCTGACGTACATCCTGCTCCACCAGCTGGCCGCCTTCAACTCGCCGGTCTGGTTCAACGTCGGCTTCGAGGAGAGCCCGCAATGCTCTGCGTGCCAACCGTTCCATGCGCTCGTTTCGACTCCCGAAGGCATGGTTCCGATCGGCGAGCTCGTCGACGGCGAGCAGGTCGGTCGCGAGGTCTATGACGCCGAGGGCATCACGCGGATCGTCGCGGTCAAGCACAACGGTCGCAAGCCGGTCTACCGGGTCACGCTGCGCAATGGCCAGTTCGTCGAGGCCACCGCCGACCATGTCGTGAAGGCTGTGCGCGAGCGCCGAACCGCACCCCAGTGGCTGAGGATCGACCATCTCGAGCCTGGAATGCGGATGCACTTGCATCCGCATCGGGCGATGGTGGGCGAGCGCACGCTCGCCCTTGTCGGTGGCGTCGGTCACAACGCGGTGCTCGACGACGCGCGCGGGCCGATCACGGATCCGGTGTCAGCTGCCGAGGCGGCGCTCGCCGGCTGGCTACAAGCAGATGGGTTCGTCGGCCAGTACGAGCACGGCACCAACCGCTCGCTGACGATCGAGTTCCAAGTCGCGAACGACGACGAGTGCCTTTGGGTGCTCGACAACCTGCGAGTTGCGATGCCCGACGTGCACCATCACGTGCGCGAGGTGCCGAGCGTCTCTGAGGACCTTACGGTCCGTCGCATCCGCCTATACGGCGAGACTCTCCGACCGTTCGTCGAGCGCTGGGGACTTCTCGCTCGCGGGACCGAGATCCGGGTGCCATCCCGCCTCTTCACGGCGTCTCGTGACGAGATCGTCGCCTACTTGCGCAGCGTCTTCCAAGCAGACGGCTACGTCTCAGTCCGCCGCGACAACGGCTGCGAAAGCGCGCGCGTGGGCTTCGGTGTCATCGGCGAGCAGTGGACAGGAGACGTCCAGCTGCTGCTTAACACCATCGGGATCTACTCACGCCGGACCCACAAGACGGAGTTTCGGGAAGACCGCCACGACATCCATGAAGTCGCGATCTCCATCGCGTCCGAGCGCGCGCGCTTCGCCGAGCTCGTCGGATTCCCGGGCGCCGACAAGCAGGCGAAGCTCCTTGAGTCGCTCACACTTCGCGGCGGCAAGCGGTGCCCCGATCTGCGCGAAGAGGAGATCGTCGCGATCGAGCCTGTTGGGATTCAGGACGTCTACGACATCCAGACCGAGTCGGGTGAGTACCTGTCCAACAACGTCGCCGTCCACAACTGCTTCATCCTCTCGGTCGACGACAACATGGAGTCGATTCTCGACTGGAACACCAAGGAGGGCCGGATCTTCCGCGGTGGCTCCGGGTCGGGGATCAACCTGTCGCGGATCCGCGGCTCGATGGAGCCGCTCGCGAAGGGCGGCACCGCCTCCGGGCCGGTCTCGTTCATGCGCGGGGCCGACTCGTGGGCCGGCACGATCAAGTCCGGCGGCAAGACACGGCGGGCGGCGAAGATGGTCGTGCTCGACGTCGACCATCCCGACATCCGCGAGTTCATCTGGTGCAAGGCCAAGGAGGAGGACAAGGCCGCCGCGCTGCGTGACGCCGGGTTCGACATGTCGATCGACGGCGACGGCTTCCACTCGATCCAGTACCAGAACGCCAACAACTCGGTCCGCCTCACCGACGAGTTCATGCACGCGGTCGAGAACGACGAGGACTGGCACCTGATGTCGCGCGTGAGCGGCGAGCCGACGGACACGATCCCCGCGCGCGAGCTGATGCGCGAGATCGCCGAGGCGGCGTGGCGCTGCGCCGATCCGGGCGTCCAGTACGACACGACGATCAACCAGTGGCACACGTCGCCGAACAGCGGCCGCATCAACGCGTCCAACCCGTGCTCGGAGTACATGCACGTGGACGACTCGGCGTGCAACCTGGCGTCGCTGAACCTCATGAAGTTCCGCCGGCCGGACGGGTCGTTCGACGTCGATCGCTTCAACCACGCGGTCGACGTCGTGTTCCTCGCGCAGGAGATCATCGTCGGCCCGTCGAGCTACCCGACCGAGGAGATCGGCCGCAACGCGCGGGCGTTCCGCCAGCTCGGGCTCGGCTACGCGAACCTCGGTGCGTACCTGATGGCGAACGGCTTCGCCTACGACTCCGACGAGGGTCGCGGCGCGGCGGCGGCGATAACCGCGCTGATGACCGGCCGCGCGTACCTGCAGTCGGCGAAGATCGCCGCGGCGATCGGCCCCTACGACCGCTACGCCGAGAACCGCGAAGCGCACAACAACGTGATGCGCATGCACCGCGACGCGTCGTACGCCGTGCCGGACGGCGTGGTCGTCGACCAGCCGCTGCTGGCCTCCGCGCGCGAGACGTGGAACGAGGCCGTCGCGGCCGGCGACCGCTTCGGTTACCGCAACGCGCAGGCAACCGTGCTCGCCCCCACGGGGACGATCTCGTTCCTCATGGACTGCGACACGACCGGCGTGGAGCCGGACTTCTCGCTGGTCAAGTACAAGGAGCTCGTCGGCGGCGGGACGATGACGATCGTCAACCGCACGGTGCCGATGGCGCTGCGGACGCTCGGCTACTCGGAAGCCGAGGTCGAACAGATCGAGACGTACGTCAACGAGCACGGCACGATCATCGGCGCGCCCGACCTACGTGACGAGCACCTGCCGGTGTTCGACGTCGCGGTCGGCCCGCGGGCGATCTCGCACGCCGGCCACATCAAGATGATGGGCGCAGTCCAGCCGTTCCTGTCGGGCGCGATCTCCAAGACCGTGAACCTGCCGCAGACCGCCACGGTCGAGGACATCGCGGAGGCCTACGTCCAGGCGTGGAAGCTCGGCATCAAGGCGCTGGCGATCTACCGCGACGGCTCGAAGACCGCGCAGGCGCTGCGGACCGACGCCCAGGAGGTCAAGGAGGTCAAGGCGAAGGCCGAGGCCGCCATCTCCGCGGGTGAGGACGTCTTCACCGCCGCCGAGGTCGAGGCCAAGGTTCAGGAGGCCGTGGCGAAGGCGATCGCCGAGGAGGCCTCGCGCGGACTGCCGGTGGGGCCGGCCGCGGAGCGCGAGGACATCTCGGCCGTCGCGCGCGGCGAGGCGGGCCCGGCCCGCAAGCGGATGCCGCGCGAGCGCAAGTCGCTCACGCACAAGTTCTCGCTCGGCGGCCACGAGGGCTACATCACGGCCGGCCTGTACGAGGACGGCACGGTCGGCGAGATCTTCCTGACCGATATCGGCAAGGAGGGCTCGACCCTCCGCGGCATGATGAACTCGTTCGCGACGGCGATCTCGATCGCGCTCCAGTACGGCGTGCCGCTCGAGACGCTGGTGCGCAAGTTCGCCTACATGCGCTTCGAGCCCGAGGGGATCACCACCAACCCGGAGATCCCGTTCGCCAAGTCGATGCCCGACTACATCATGCGCTGGCTCGCCTCGCGCTTCCTCGACGCCGACACGCAGGAGGACCTCGGCATCCTCACCGAGCAGGTGCGGGCGAAGAAGACCGCCGAGGACATCTCGGCCGGCGCCGCCGGCGGCGCGGCCGGCCCGGCCAACGGCGGCTC
>DATDKF010000135.1:0-16852 GCA_036520135.1 Solirubrobacteraceae bacterium | reverse complement strand
GCCCGCCGCCTCGGCGACACGATCGCCGACCCGGGCGTGCTGGTCACGCGCGGCTACGCGCGCAAGCTGTTCAGCGTGTCGCTCGACCCGCCGCTGTACGACACGTTCGCGTTCGTGACGCGCCGCAACGCCCACCTCTCGCCCGCCACGCGGGCGTTCATGGAGCTCGCCGAGCGCAGGGTCGCGGCGATGGGCAGCGGCTCGTGACAGGTACGATGCGCGCATGGCCCACGACCACGCGACCGTCGCCGAAGAGGAGTACCTGCAGACGATCTTCTGGCTCCAGGAGGCCGGGCTGCCGATGACGGGCGCAAACGTCGCGCGCGCGATGCAGCTCTCCGCCCCGACGGTCCACGAGATGATCGGCCGGCTGGAGCGCGACGGCTACATCACCCGCGCCGCCGACAAGTCGATCTCGTTCACCGCCGACGGGCTCGAGCACGCCGAGACCGTCGTGCGCCGCCACCGGCTGATCGAGCGCTTCCTGACCGACGTCCTCGGGATCCCGTGGGACGAGGTGCACGAGGAGGCCGAGCGGCTCGAGCACGCGATGTCGCCGAAGCTCGAACAGCGCATGCTCGCCGCGATCGGCGACGCCAAGACGTGCCCGCACGGACATCCGATCTCGCCGGGCGATCGCATCCAGGGCGTGCCGCTCGCCGACGTCGAGGCCGGTGCCAAGGTGACGGTCCTGCGCTTCGAGAACGAGGCCGAGAGCCTGCTGCACCTGTTCAAGAACGAGGGTCTGGCGCTCGGCAAGGAGGGCAAGGTCGCGGAGGTCGACGCCGACCACGTCGTCGTCGCGTTCGACGACGTCGACGCCACGCTCACGCGCTCGGTGTCCGAGACCGTATCGGTGCTCGCCGACCCTTCGCCGCCGCCGCGCACCGCGCTGCCCGAGCAGCTCGTACTGGCGAAGGAGCGCTACGGCCGCTAGGTGACCCGCGACCGCGCGGCGTCCACGAGGCGCTGCTCGCCGCGCTCGACGAGCCCACGCAGGCGGTCGAGCGCGTCGTACACGTCGGTGAAGCGGGTGTAGAGCGGGGCGACGCCGAGCCGGATCGTGTCCGGCTCGCGGAAGTCCGGGATGACGTTCGCGCGCTCGATCAGCGCGCGGCAGATCGGCCACGCCTCGGGGTGGCGCAGCGCGACGTGCGAGCCGCGCCGCGCCGGGTCGCGCGGCGAGCCGAGCTCGAACCCCAGCGGTGCGAGCCACGCGTCGTGCAGTGCGACGATCAGCTCGCACTGCGCGGTCGCCTTCGCATACAGCCGGTCGACGCCCGCCTCGGCGGTCAGCCGCACGCCCTCCTCGACGGCGCCGAGCGCGAGGACCGTCGGCGTGCCCGCGGAGAAGCGGCCGATGCCGGCGACCGGCTCGTAGCTCTGGCCCATGGCGAACTGGTCGCGCTGGCCGAACCAGCCCCAGATCGGCGACCGCAGGCGGTCCTGCAGCTCGCGCGCGACGTAGAGGAACGCGGGCGCCCCCGGACCGGCGTTGAGGTACTTGTACGTGCAGCCGACGGCCAGCTCGACGCCCGCCTCGCGCAGCTGCACCGGCAGCGCGCCGGCCGAATGGCACAGGTCCCACACGACGCGCGCGCCGTGTGCGCGGGCGCGCTCGGTCAGTCCGTGGACGTCGGCGAGCTCGCCGGTGCGGTAGTCGACGTGCGCGGCGACTACCACCGCGGCGCCTTCGAGCGCCGGCTCGATCTCGTCGACCAGCCGCAGCTCGACCCCGCGCTGCGCCGCCAGGCCTTCGAGCACGTAGCGGTCGGTCGGGAAGTTGTCGCGGTCGGTGACGAGTGCGCCGCCGCCGGCCAGGTCGAGCGCCGTCGCGCACAGCTTGTAGAGGTTCACGGTCGTCGAGTCGCCGACGAGCACCTCGCCCGGCTGGGCGCCGAGCACGGCCTCGGCAAGCAGGTCGCCGACCCGGCCGGGTGCGTCGATCCACTCGTCCCAGCCGGTCACGAGCCGGTCGCCCCACTCGTCCACGAGGCCGCGCAGCCGGTCGCGCGTGGCGGCCGGCAGCCGCCCGAGCGAGTTGCCGTCGAGGTAGATCCGCCCGGGATCGGTGATCACGAACCGCTCGCGGAAGCGGGCGAGCGGGTCGCTCGCGTCGAGCGCCGCAACCGCCTTGGGGGTCAGACCCCTTGAGTCCCGGCCACTCAAGGGGTCAGACCCCTTAGCCACGTGGTGACCGCCGCCCAGCAGCGCGAGTCCGGCTCGAGGTGCTCGTAGTGGCCCTCGTCGTCGATGACGACGAGATCGGTGCCGTGGGCGGCCGCGAAGGCGCGCGACATCGAGACGGGCACGTCCTCGTCGCGCGCACCGTGCACGAGCAGGAGCGGCATCCCGGCGGGCGGTCGCGGCGTGGCCGCGTCGTAGCGCTCCGGCACCTCGTCGGGCGAGCCGCCGAGCAGCTGTCGCACCACGTGGTCGGACGTGCCCAGGCGCCACAGCTCGCGCATGTCGAGGGCCCCGGCCTGCGAGACCACACCCGACAGCGGGGCCTCGCCGGCCGCCCACGCCGCGAGCTGGCCGCCGGCGGAGTGCCCGATCGCGACCACGCGCTCCGCGTCGACCGGCAGCGCCTCGATCGCCGCGCGCACGTCCTCGAACGTCGTCGGCCAGCCGCCGCCCTCGCCGAGCCGCCGGTACTCGATGTTCCACACCGCCCAGCCGCGGGCCACGAGGTCGCGCGCGACGGCGTGCTCCAGCTCGCGTCCGTAGCGCGCGCGCCAGAAGCCGCCGTGGACGAGCACGGCGACGCCCACCGGCTCGGGCGTCGCGAACAGCTCGCAGACCTGGGAGGGATGCGGCCCGTAGCTATGCAGCGACGCCAATCGACCGTGCGGCCTCGGCCAGGCGGGTGATGCCCTCGTCGATCTGCGCGGGGTTCACCCCGGAGTAAGCGAGCCGGAGCGTGTTCTCGCCCCCTTCGAGCAGGAAGTCGGTGCCCTTGACGAAGATCACGCCGCGCTCCTTGGCGGCCGCCTCGAGCTCGGCGACGCTGACCTCCTCGGGCAGCTCGACCCACATGAAGTAGCCGCCCGACGGCGGCGTGAACGTCGCCTCGGGGAGCTCGCGCTCGAGCGCCGCCACCAGCGTGTCGCGCCGCTCGCGCAGCGCGTTCTTGACGGTGGCGATCGCGCTGTCCATCCGCCCCGAGCGCACGAACTGATTGACGATCGACTGGGCGACCATGTTCGGCGAGATGTACGTGTTGGTGGCCATCCCCTGGATCTGCTTGATCACCGCGGCCGGCGCGACCAGGTAGCCGACGCGGATCCCGGGGCAGACGGTCTTGGAGAACGACGACGCGTAGACGACCTGGCCGGCGTCGTCCTGCGAGAGCATCGTCGGCATGCCCTCGCCCTCGAAGCGGATCGCGATGTACGGGTCGTCCTCGAACAGCGTGAAGTTGAACTCGCGCGCGAGCGCGAGCAGCTTCTCCCGCTTTGGCGCGCTCAGCGTGTACCCGGCCGGGTTCTGGAAGTTGGGGATCACGTGTGCGAGCGTCGGCCGCACGCCGTCGTCGCGCAGCAGGACCTCCAGGCCGTCGACGTCGATCCCATCGGTTTCCAGCGGCACCATGCGGATGTCGGCGCCGCGGTTGCGCAGGTTCAGCAGCGTGCGGTCGTACGTCGGCGACTCGACCACCACCGCGTCGCCGGCGTTCACGAGCAGCTGGAACAGGAACGCATCCGCCTGCATCGAGCCGTTGGTGACCAGCACCTGGTCGACGTCGACGGCGTGCTGGGACGCGATCCACTCCCTCAGCGGCACATAGCCGACCGACGTGCCGTACGCGGTCGTGCCGGCGGGATCGTCGCCGAACGCGAGCTGCGCCGCCTCGCGCAGGCCCTCCACGTCGACGATGTCCAGCGACGGCGCCCCGCGGGCGAAGGAGATCGTGTCGGCCATGCGTCGCAGGATACGTAACTACACCTCCACTACCTCCCCGCCGGCCACCCGCAGCCGCCGCTCGGTGCCGATCGCGTCCAGGAACGCGCGGTCGTGGGAGACGGCGACGATCGCGCCCGGGTAGTCGCGCAGCGCGGACTCGAGCACGTCGAGCGAGGGGAAGTCGAGGTGGTTGGTCGGCTCGTCGAGCAGCAGCAGCTCGGCCTTCGCGGCCACCATCGCCGCGATCGCCGTGCGCGCTCGCTCGCCCGGACTCAGCCGCCCGAGCGGCCGCAGCGCAGCGTCGCCCTCGAGCCCGAAGTGCCCGAGCAGCCGCCGCGCCTCGCCCTCCGGCACGTGGGCATGCGAGCGCACAAACGCGACGGCGGGGACGTCCGGCGGCAGCGCGTCGGCGCCCTGCGGCAGTACCGCCGCGCGCACCGGCCGGTCGACCGACCCCGCCAGCGGCTCGAGCGTGCCGCCGAGCAGCGCCAGCAGCGTCGACTTGCCGGCGCCGTTCGGCCCGGTGATCGCGATCCGGTCGCGCCCGTGGACGGTCAGCTCGACGTCGCGCAGGAGCGGCTCGACCTCCCAGCCGGCGCTGACCCCGCGCACGGCCGCGACCAGCCGCCCGCCGGCGCTGCCCTCGAGGTCGACCTTCAGCGCGCCGACGTGCCGCGGCTTGGAGATGTGCTCGTCGGACTCCAGCTCGCGGCGCAGCCGCCGCTCGCGCGCCTGCGCCTTCTTGGCCACCTTCTTCGCGTAACGCTTCATCTTCGGCGCGGCCGCCCGGCTGACCGTGGTCTCGGTGTGCAGCGCGAACCCGCGCGTCGCTGCGATGTCGGACTCCAGGCGCCGGTGGCGCTTCTGCTGCGCCTCGTACGCCAGCTCCTGCCGGGCCGCGCGCCGGCCCTTCTCCTCGCGGTAGGAGGTGTAGCCGCCCTCGTAGGCCGTCAGCTCGCCGCCGGCGAGCTCGAGCATCTGCGTCACCGTCGCGTCGAGGAAGCGGCGGTCGTGCGAGACCACCAGCACCGTGCCCGCGAAGCCGGTGAGGAAGCCCTCCAGCCACTCGAGCCCGTCGAGGTCGAGGTGGTTGGTCGGCTCGTCGAGCAGCAGCACGGTCGGCCGGGCGAGTAGGACGCCGGCCAGCAGCGCACGCGCTCCCTCGCCGCCGCTGAGCGCGCCGAGCGGGGCGTCAAGCGGCACGTGGGCGATCCCCAGCGCGTCGCGCGCGCCGTCGAGCTGCGCCTGCAGCGCCCAGCCGCCGAACGCGCCGAAGCGCTCCTGCGCGTCCCCGTAGGCGGCTAGCGCCGTCGGGTCGTCGAGCCGCGCCTCGAGCCGCTCGAGCTCGCCGTGCAGCCGCCAGACCTCGCCGAGCGCGGCGCCCAGCAGCCGGTCGATCGTCAGCTCAGGTCCCGGCGGCTCCTGCGGCAGATAGCCGATCCGGTCGCCCGGGCCGAGCGCGACGCTGCCGCGCTCTGGAGCCGTGACGCCCGCGAGCAGGCGCAGCAGCGTCGTCTTGCCCGCCCCGTTGGGGCCGACCAGGCCGACGCGGCGTGCGCCCGACAGCGTCAGGCTGAGCCCTTCGAAGATGGTGACGTCGCCGTCGGCGGCGCGCAGATCCGATGCCTTCAACATGTCGTCCTCCGTCGGTCGTGGCCGGCGGGAGGACTCGGCGGTGGTGGAGCGGCAGGCGGGCGCGCACGACGGGCAGACCAGCCTCGCCACCGCACGCACCGCCGGACGCTCCGTGCGCCGGCCGGTTGAGAAAAGTGCGGTGGCTGTCTACTTCACCGCGAGCGAGCGTAGCGCTGCCGGCCTCAGCTTCACAAGTGGGGGTGGCCGTACCGGGTCCGTTACACCCCGGGCGTACCGTGCGCCGTATGAGCGAATGGCCCGAGCTGCGGGTCTCCGACGCCGATCGCGAGACCGTCGTCTCGCGCCTGCGCGTCGCGGGCGGCGAGGGGCGGCTCACGCTCGACGAGATGGCCGAGCGGGTGGAACTCGCCGACGCCGCGCGCACGCGCGGCGACCTCGAGGCGCTGACCGCCGACCTCCCGCGCAGCGGCCGGCCCGCCGCCGTCGCGCCGCGCCCGCGAGGCTGGGTCGTGGCGGTGATGGGCGGTGCCGCGCGCAAGGGCCGCTGGCGCCCGCCGCGGCGGACCAACGTGGTGACGGTGATGGGCGGCGCCGAGCTGGACCTGCGCGAGGCCGAGCTCGCCGAGGACACCGTGATCACCGCCGTGGCGATCATGGGCGGGATCGGGATCACGGTCCCGATGGGCGTGTCCGTCGAGCTCAGCGGCTTCGCGCTGATGGGCGCCAACGGCGGGCCGGCCGACAAGCACCTGCCACTCCCGGACGCGCCGGCGATCCGGGTGCGCGCGTTTGCGCTGATGGGTGGCGTCGGGATTGAGCGCAAGCGTTCGCGGCGTGTGCCGGTGTAGGGGTCGCGCGGGCGAACGTCAACTGCGGCTGGGTAGGGAGGCGGGAGCGCCGGCGTCCGTGTGGGTTTCGCAGCACTCACACCACCGGCGCCGATCGTTGCTGCGAAACCCACGCCACAGGACGGTTTCGTCGCAACGATCGCGTGACCGCGCACGATTGCGACGAAACCCACGCGGGCGTCCCCGCCTCCCTACCCAGCCGCAGTTGACGTGCTCAGGCCGCCCACGCCTCCGCGAGCCGCACGACGACGGCGGCCGCCGAGGCCATGTCCTGCACCGACGCCCACTCGCGCACCGAGTGGTACTCGTGTCCGCCGGTGAACAGGTTCGGCGTAGGCAGGCCGCGCGCGCTGAGCATCGAGCCGTCGGTGCCGCCGCGGATCGGCTCGCGCACCACCTCAAGGCCCTCGGCGTGGATCGCCTGCTCGGCGCGCTCGACGATCTCCGGCACCGCGTCGATGTGGCGGCGCATGTTCAGATACTGCGGGCGGACCTTGACATCGAGCCGCGCGCGCGGCTCGGCGGCGACGACCTCGGTGGCCGTGCGCGTGAGTAGCGCGACGTGGCGGTCGAGCAGCTCGTCGTCGAAGTCGCGCACGATCGCGCGCACGACGGCGCGGCTCGCGGTGCCCTGGACCTCGTACGGGTGGATGAAGCCGTCGCGGCCGGACGTCGTCTCCGGCGTGAGCCGGTCGGCGGGCAGCTCGGCGAGGATGCGCCCGGCCAGCCGGGCGGCGTTGACGAGCTTGCCGGTCGCCCAGCCAGGATGGATGTCGACGCCGTACACGGTCAGCAGCACCTCGACGGCGCTGAACGTCTCGTCCTGCAGCTCGCCCGGCTGCGAGCCGTCGAGCGTGTAGGCGCAGCGCGCGCCGAAGCGGTCGACGTCGAACAGCGTCGCGCCCTCGCCGATCTCCTCGTCGGGCGTGAAGCCGACCCGCAGCGTCGGCCGCGGCAGCTCGGGGTTGGCGGCCAGGTGCGCGACGGCGGCCATGATCTCGGCGACGCCGGCCTTGTCGTCGGCGCCCAGCAGCGTGTCGCCGCTGGACGTGACGATGTCGTGGCCAATCTTGCCGCCCAGCACGGGCATCTGCTCGGGGTCGAGCACGGTGCCGCCGCGCGGCAGCTCGATGACTCCCCCGGCATAACGCGCGTGCACGAGCGGCTCGACGCCGGCGCCCGGCGCGTCCGGGCTCACGTCCATGTGCGCGAGCAGGCCGATCACCGGGGAGTCCTCCGGCCCGGCGAGCGTGGCGAACACGTAGCCGTTGTCGTCCATCGCCGCGTCGCCCAGCCCCGCGGCGTGCAGCTCCTCCACCAGCATCCGGCCGAGCTCGAGCTGGCCGGGCGTGCTCGGGCAGCCCTCGCGGTCGCGCCGGGACTGCGTGTCCACCCGCACGTACCGCTGGAAGCGCTCGAGGACGTCGGGCGCGAGCGATTCAGCGAGTGGGGAGGTGTAGGTCACGCCGTCTTGAGCGAGCCCGCGATCTCGGCGGCGATCTCCGCCACCTCGGTCGGCGTCCGCCCGACCCGGACCCCGCGCGCCTCCAGCGCCTCCTGCTTGGCCGCGGCGGTGCCCGCGGTGCCGGACACGATCGCGCCCGCGTGGCCCATCGTCTTGCCGGGCGGCGCCGTGAAGCCCGCGATGTAGGCGACGACCGGCTTGGAGACGTGCTCGGCGATGAACTCGGCCGCCTCCTCCTCGGCCGAGCCGCCGATCTCGCCGGCCATGACGATCAGCTCGGTCTCGTCGTCGGCCTCGAACAGGGCGATGATGTCGACGAAGCTCGAGCCCGGCACCGGGTCGCCCCCGATGCCGACGATGCTCGAGTTGCCGAAGCCGGACTGCGCCAGCTCGTTGCCGATCTGATAGGTCAGCGTGCCCGAGCGCGAGACGACGCCGACGTTGCCCTCGCTGAAGAACGCCGCCGGGATGATCCCGACGTTGGCCTTGCCGGGCGAGAGGATGCCCGGGCAGTTCGGGCCGATCAGGCGCACGTTCTCCTGCGCCGCCAGGTGGTTGTAGACGCGCAGCTCGTCGTGCGCGGGGATGCCCTCGGTGATCGCCACGATCAGGGCGATGCCGGCGTCCTGCGCCTCGAGGATCGAGTCGGCCGCGAAGCGCGGCGGGACGAAGATCATCGCGGTGTTCGCGCCGGTCTCGGTCACCGCGTCGTGGAACGTGTTGAACACCGGGATGCCCTCGACGTCCTGGCCGCCCTTGCCGGGCGTGACGCCGGAGACGACGTTGGTCCCGTAGCTGCGGTTGTTCAGCGTGTGGAACGTGCCCTCGCGCCCGGTGATGCCCGAGACGCACAGGCGCGTGTCGTTGCCGACGAGGATGCTCATCCGGCCAGCTCCACCACGCGTCGGGCGGCGTCCAGCATCGTCGCCTCGGTGTGCACGTTCGGCAGGTCGGCCTCGGCGAGCAGCGCGCGGCCCTCCTTGTCGTTGGTCCCGTCGAGCCGCACCACGAACGGCACCGTCGGCTCGATCTGGCGGAACGCCTCGATCAGGCCCTTGGCCACCTCGTCGCAGCGGGTGATGCCGCCGAAGATGTTGAACAGCACGGCGGTGACGTTGTCGTTGGAGAGGATCACCTCGACCGCCTGCGTGATCGCCTCGGCCTTCGAGCCGCCGCCCGCGTCGAGGAAGTTCGCCGGCTTGCCGCCCGCCTGCGCGACGACGTCGAGCGTCGACATCACGAGCCCGGCGCCGTTGCCGAGGATGCCGACGTTGCCGTCGAGCTTGACGTAGGTGAGCCCGCGCTCGCGCGCCATTCGCTCCTGCGGGTCCTCGCCCTCGGTGTTGCGTAGGCCCGCGTTGTCGGGGTGGCGGAACAGCGAGTTGTCGTCGAGCGTGACCTTGGCGTCGAGCGCCATCACCTGGCGGTCGCCGGTCACGATCAGCGGGTTGACCTCGACGAGCATCGCCTCCTCGGACACGAACGCGTCATACAACCGGTTCAGCAGCGCGCCGACGGGGCGGACCACGTCGCCGTCCACGCGGGCCTCGAACGCCAGCCGGCGAGCGTGGAAGTCCTGGAAACCGAGCAGCGGGTCCACGTGCAGGCGCGCGATCGCGTCCGGATCGCGCTCGGCGACCTCCTCGATGTCCATGCCGCCCTGGGTCGAGAGCATCACGAGCGGGCGCTTGGCGCTGCGGTCGAAGACGATCGACGCGTAGTACTCGGACGCGATGTCCGACGCCGCCTCGACCCACACCTCGTGCACGGTGTGGCCGCGGATGTCCATGCCGAGGATCGCCTTCGCGTGCTCCTCGGCCTCGGGCCGGTCCTTGGCGACCTTGATGCCGCCGGCCTTGCCGCGGCCTCCGATCTGCACCTGCGCCTTGATCACGCAGGGGTAGCCGATCTCGTCGGCGGCCGCGACCGCTTCCTCGACCGTGGTGGCGGGCGACCCCGAGGGGACGGGAACCCCGTGACGGGCGAACAGTTGCTTGCCCTGGTATTCGAGAAGGTCCATGAAGCGGTGGGTGACTCTAGTACAGGGCTAGGAGACGGCGAGCCGTGCCAGAATGCACGGCCGCATGCCGCTGCCCAAGGAAGTCAACTTCGTCACCTTCGACGTCTACGGAACGCTCATCGACTGGGAGACGGGCGCCTTCGACGCGTTCTCCAAGGAAGCAGAGCGCGACGGCTACACCCTCTCGCGCGATGAGCTGATCCCCCTGTTCCTGCAGACCCAGCAGGAGATCAAGGGCGGATCGTACGAGCTGTACGCCGAGGTGCTGCGCCGCACCGCCGTCAACATCTCGCGCGAGCTCGGCTGGCCGCTCGAGCCGTCCCGGTCGGGCTTTCTGCCCGACTCGGTCTCCCGCTGGCCGCCGTTCAAGGAGACCAACACGCAGCTCGAGCGCTTCGCCAAGAAGTTCGAGGTCGGCCTGATATCGAACATCGACGACAAGCTGCTCGGGCTCACGCGGCGTCACTTCAAGGTCGACTTCGACCTCGTCGTGACCGCTCAGCAGGTGCGCTCCTACAAGCCGGACCCAGCGCACTTCAAGGAGGCGGAGCGGCGGATCGGCGGGAAGAAGGGCTGGGTGCACGTCGCCAACAGCTACTACTACGACGTCGAGCCGTGCGCGAAGCTCAAGATCCCCGTGATCTGGGTCAACCGCAACGGCGAGCAGCTCGACGCCGGTGCCAAGAAGCCCACCGTCGAGGTCAAGTCGCTGCTCGAGGCGGCGCGGCTGCTCGGCGCGGCGTGAGGGCCGTCGGGCTCCACGCCGACGTCGTCACCGCCACCTCCCGGGCCTACCAGACCACCTGCACGCTGGTGCGCGCGGGCGGCGAGGCGTTCTGCATCGACTCGCCGGTCTTCCCGGATGAGCTGGAGATCGTGCCCGCGCTGGCCGAGCAGGCCGGCTTCACGGTCGTCGGGCTGCTCGCGACGCACGCCGACTGGGACCATCTGCTCGGGCGCTACGCGTTCCCCGAGGCGCCGCTCGGCTGCGCCGAGACGACCGCGGGGCGGCTGGTGAGCGAGCCCGGGGACGCACAGCGCAAGATGCGTGCGTTCGACGAGGAGCTGTACGTGGAGCGGCCGCGCCCGCTGTCGCTGCCGAGCGCACAGCGGCTGCCGGTGCCCGGCAAGCTCGAGGTCGGCGACCGCGAGCTCGAGCTGCAGCCCGCCGACGGGCACACGGACGACGGGATGGCGATCTGGATCCCGTGGGCGCGCGTGCTCGTGTGCGGCGACTACCTGTCGCCGGTCGAGATCCCGTGGCTGCACGGATCCGCGAACGCCTACCTCGCGACGCTTAACCGGCTCGAGCCGCTCGTCGAGGAGGCCGACCACGTCGTGCCCGGCCACGGCGGGCCGATCGACGGGACCCGCGCGGCGGCGATCCTGCGCGAGGACCGCGCCTACGTCGAGGCGCTGCTCGAGCACGGCGCGAAGGCGAAGCTGCCGCTCGCGCGGCGGACGGCCGAGCAGCGCAAGATCCACACCGCCAACGTCGAGCACGTCTCTTGACGCTGCACGACCGCGACCCGCGGCTCGAGCGGGCGATCCTCGACGCGGCGCGCGAGCGGCTCGCCCACTACCCGCCGCCGCTCGGCACGACCGCCGGCGCGATCCCGGCCGCGATCACGCGGGAGGGGCTGGGCGCCGAGCGCGGCGCCGAGCTCCTGCTCGGCACGGTCATGCCCGCCGCGATCCAGATCGACCATCCGCGCTACTTCGCGTTCATCCCCTCCGCCCAGGCCCCGGCAGCCGCGCTCGCCGACCTGCTGCTCGCGGTGAACTCGATCTACGGCGGCTCGTGGCTGGAGGGCTCGGGCCTGGTCGCCGCGGAGAACGAGGCGCTGCGCTGGCTCGCCGACCTCGCCGAGCTACCCGCCACGGCCGGCGGCACGTTCGTCCAGGGCGGCACGAACGGCAATCTCTCCGCCCTGCACGCCGCCCGCGAGGCGGCCCGGCACGCGGGCGCCGCCGCGACGCGCGTGGCCTGCTGCGCCGAGGCGCACTCGTCCGTCCGCTCGATGCTGCGCGTGATGGACGCCGGGGCGCTCGAGGTCGCCGACATGAGCGCGGCGGGGCTGCGGGCCGCGCTGGACGCCGGCGGCGAGGGCGTGTTCGCGGTCGTGGCGACGGCCGGGACGACCAACCTCGGATCCGTCGACGACCTCGCGGGCGTGGCCGAGGTCTGCCGCGAGCGCGGCCTGTGGATGCACGTGGACGGCGCCTACGGGCTCGCCGCGCTGTGCGCGCCGAGCGTCCGTGACCGCTTCGCCGGGATCGAGCACGCCGACTCGTTCATCGTCGACCCGCACAAGTGGCTGTTCTCGCCGTTCGACTGCTGCGCGCTGGTCTACCGCGACCCGGCGCGCGGCCGCGCCGCCCACCGCCAGCACGCGTCATATCTGGAGGCCCTGTACGTCGACGACGCCGCGTTCAACCCGTCCGACTACGGCGTCCACCTCACGCGCCGCGCGCGCGGCCTGCCGTTCTGGTTCGCGCTTGCCGTCCACGGCACCGACGCGTTCGCCGCCGCCGTCGAGGCGACGCTCGCGGTCACGCGCGCCGCCGCCGACGAGATTCGGGCGCGCGACGGGCTCGAGCTGCTGCTCGAGCCCGAGCTGTCGGTGCTCGCGTTCCGCCGCCGCGGCTGGGCGGCGGCCGACTACGAGCGCTGGGCGGAGCGCCTACGCGCGGACGGCACCGCGTTCGTGATGCCGACGACGGTGGCCGGCGAGACGGTCGCCCGGCTCGCGCTCGTGAACCCGCGCACCACGCTCGACGACGTGCGGCTGGTGCTCGACCCTATGCGCTGAGCCGGTGATCCGCACCGGGGGGTTAGCCGCACTGTTTTCGATCGGCTTCCTTCCTATCAAGTTCTCGCCCGTTTGGGCGATTCTCCGCATATGACCACCCCGCCCGTCAATCAGCAGCGCGCCAAGGCTCTCCGTGAGCTGCTGGCGACGCAGCGCGACCAGCACGCGCGCCAGCGTGAGCTGGTCCGGGCGAGCCTCGCCTGGTGCCCCAGCAAGACCCGCCCAGCCCAGCCTCCGCGCTAGGCGAAGACGCTCACCACGTCTTGGGCTTGCGGGCCGTGTAGAGCCAGGTGGTGAAGAACGCGTCGAGATCCTCGCCGGAGACCTGCTTGGCCAGGGCGATGAACTGCGGGGTGCTCGCGTTGGCGTGGCGGTACGTCGCGGTCCAGGTCCGGAGCAGCGTGAAGAACTTCGCGTCGCCGATCTTCTCGCGCAGCGCCTGCAGGGTCATCGCCCCGCGGCTGTAGACCGCGGGATAGAACATCCGGTTGCGGCGCGGATCGGCGATCTTCATCTTCCAGAACGAGAACTTCGCGGGCAGGCGATAGTCGAGCAGGAACGACTTGTGCGCGCGGCGCTTGCCGGTGTGCTCGAGCCAGAGGTACTCGGCGAACGAGGCGAAGCCCTCGTTGAGCCAGATGTCGCGCCAGGTGGCGACCGAGACGCTGTCGCCGAACCACTGGTGCGCGACCTCATGCGCGATCGTCAGCGTGTCGCGCACCCCCGAGTACACCGGCTTGGTCTGCGTCTCCAGCGAGAAGCCGAGCGGGATGCCCTGGAAGCGGGCGTCGTCGGCGATCGCGCCCGTCGAGCCGAACGGGTACGGCCCGAAGACCGTCGCCTCGTAGTCGGTCGCGCGCGCGGTGGTGTTGAAGAAGAAGCGCACCGCGCGCGGCGAGCGGCGCGCGAGCCGCGGGTCGACGTACACGGTCTCCGGGATGCCGCCGGGCGTCCGGCCGTTCCTGACCTTCCAGCGGCCGGTGTCGATCGTCGCGAGGTAGGTCGCCATCGGCGAGTCCTCGGCCCACACGAACGTCGTCCGCCCGCGGCGGGTCCTCGTCGACACCAGGCGCCCGTTGGCGACCACCTTCAGGCCCTTCGGGACGGCGACGCGGAACGTGTACGTCGCCTTGTCGCTCGGATGGTCGCTGCAGGGGAACCAGGTGTACGCGCCGTCCGGCTCGGCCGCCACGAACTGGCCGTCGGGCGTGTGCAGGAAGCCGTAAGGCTCGCCGAACGCGATCGGCGAGTGCGTGATCGTGCGCGGCACGCCGCGGTAGCGAACGCTGACGTCGAACGCCTGCCCGGCGGCCAGCGGCGCGGGCGGCGTGATCTGCAGCTCGGCGCCGGCGCGGTGGAACGTCGCGTTGCGGCCGTCGACCGCGACGCGTCGCACCGCCAGACCCTTGAGGTCGAGGTCGAAGCGGGTCAGGCCGGCCGTCGCGGTGGCCTGGATGCGGGCGACGCCCGCGAGGCGGTTGCTGCGCGGCGTGTACGAGAGATTCAGGTCGTAATGCTGGACGTCGAAGCCGCCGTTCCCCTCGTTCTGGAAGTAGGGGTCGCCCACCCCCGGCGCGCCGACGTCGGCGCGGGCGGCCGGCGCGAGCGCGAGGGCGGCGATCAGCACGATGAGGGCGCGGGTCACAGCTGCGACAGATCTTCGTACAACGCGCGGGCGGACCGCAGGCCAAAGTCGAAGCTCGTGAGCGCGAACGACTCGTCGGGCGCGTGGAACGCGTCCTGCGGCAGGCCGAAGCCCGACACGATCGCTGGGATCCCGCGCTCCATGAACGCCGCGAGGATCGGCAGCGAGCCGCCGACGCGGATCAGCAGCGGGTCGCGGCCGCAGGCGCGCGCGAACGCGCCGCGGGCGATCCGCAGCGGCGGCAGCGCGGGATCGAAGAGCGAAGGCGAGGCGGTGACCGCCGCATACGTGAGCTCGGCGCCGGCGGGCAGCGCGTCGCGCAGCAGCCGCTCGAGTGCCGCGGAGATCGCGGCCGGGTCCTGCCCCGGCGCCAGCCGCACGGAGAGGTCGCAGCTCGCGGTCGGCGGCACGATCGTGCGGTCCTCGCCGCCGCGGATGCGGTGCACGTCGAGCGCCGCGTCGGCGCCCGTGCGCTCCCAGAACTCGGCGGCGGCCGCGGCGTCGGCCGGCCGCGCGCCGGCCGCGGCGAGCTCGGCGGCGCCGTCGGGCAGACCCGGCCAGGCGGCCAGCTCGTCGGCGCTCGGTGGCGCGACGCCTGCCCGCAGCGCATTCGGCAGCCGGCCGTTCGGGCCGGGGAGCACGGCCGCGAGGATCCGGTGCAGCGCGTGGAACGCGTTCAGCGCAGCGCCGCCGTACATGCCCGAGTGCGCGATCCGCTTGGCGGTGCGCAGCTCAAGCGCGGCGAACACGATGCCGCGCGTGGCGATCGTGAGCGCGGGCGTCTCGGCGTCGACCATCCCGGAGTCGAAGACGATCGCGCAGTCGGCGCCGCGCTCGTCGGTGAGCACCCAGTCGTTGACGTCGTCGCCGCCGGTCTCCTCGGCGCCCTCGATCAGCACTCGGACGTGCACGGGCAGCTCGCCGGCGTCGGCCATCGCGCACGCTACGTGCAGCAGCGGGAGGAAGTTGCCCTTGTCGTCGGCGGCGCCGCGGGCGTAAAGCCGGCCGTCGCGGATGTCGGGCTCGAACGGCGGCGTCGTCCAGGCGCTCTCGTCGCCCGGATCCTGTACGTCGTAGTGGCCGTAGATGAGGACGGTCGGTGCGTCGTCGCGCGCCGTCCGCAGCTCCCCGACCACCAGCGGGGCGCCGCCGGGCGTGTCGACCAGCTCGCACGTCCCGCCCGCCGCCAGCACGCGCCGCTGCGCCCATTCCGCCGCCGCGCGCAGCGCGGGCTCGTTGCGCGCGCCCGCCGAGATCGACGGGATCCGCAGCCAGTCCGCGGCCTCGTGGATCAGCGCGTCGAGCGCGTCGCTCACTTGATCACGGCCAGGGTGTCGCCCGCGGTGACGGCGGCGCCCTCGGAGATCGGCAGCTCCTCGACCTTCCCGGCCTTGTGGGCCGTGATCTCGTTCTCCATCTTCATCGCCTCGATGATGCAGATCAGCGCGCCCTCCTCGACCTCGGCGCCCTGCTCGACCAGCACCTTGAAGACGTTGCCCTGCAGCGGCGAGGTCAGCGCGTCGCCCCCGCCTCCTCCTCCGCCGCCGGAGCGCTTCTCGCGCTTGGGCGCCGTGCGCGTCGCGGGGGCGGCGCCGTTGGCCACGGCGGGCGCTGCCTCGCCGCGCACCTTGACCTCGAAGCGCTTGCCGGAGACCTCCACGAGGTAGTCGCGCTCGACGGTCTCGGCCTCGTCCTCGGCGGGCGGCTCCGGCCTGGCCTGCGAGAGCTCCTTGAGCCACGCCTTGTCCTCGATCAGGTCGCGGCAGGTCTCGCCGTTCGCCCACTGCTCGGACGCCATGATCGCCTTGTGGAAGGGGATCAGCGTGCGCACGCCCTCGATCTGGAACTCGCCGAGCGCGCGGGCCATCCGCCTGGTCGCTTTCTCGCGGTTGGCGTCCCAGACGATCAGCTTGGCCACCATCGGGTCGTACAGCGGCGTGATCTCGCTGCCCGCCAGCACGCCGGAGTCGACGCGCACGCCGGGTCCGGACGGCTCGAAGTAGGCAGTGATCGTGCCGGGGGCGGGGGCGAAGTTCTTGGCCGCGTCCTCGGCGTTGATCCGGCACTCGATCGCGTGGCCGTGCCAGCGCACGTCGTCCTGGCCGAAGCTCAGCTCCTCGCCGGCGGCGATGCGGATCTGCTCGCGCACGATGTCGATGCCGGTCGTCGCCTCGGTCACGCAGTGCTCGACCTGCACGCGCGTGTTCATCTCCAGGAAGAAGTACTCGCCGTCCTGGAGCAGGCCCTCGATCGTGCCGGCCGAGTGGTAGCCGACGGCGCGCGCGGCGTCGACCGCGATCTTGCCGATGCGCTCGCGCAGCGCGTCGTCGACCATCGGGGCGGGCGACTCCTCGATCAGCTTCTGGTGGCGGCGCTGGATCGAGCAGTCGCGCTCGCCGAGGTGGACGACGTTGCCGTGCTTGTCGGCGAGCACCTGGACCTCGACGTGGCGCGGGTCGGGCAGGTAGCGCTCGAGGTACACGGTCGCGTCGGAGAAGAACTTCTCGCCCTCGCGAGCGGCGCCCTCGAACGCCTCCTCGAGCTTGTCGGCCTCGAGCG
>DATDKF010000134.1:0-7786 GCA_036520135.1 Solirubrobacteraceae bacterium | reverse complement strand
CGAACCCGACACCCGCGGCGGCGCCGCCCCACCTACCGAGCGAGCCCCAGCAGCTCGCGCGCCCCTGCCGCGTCGGCCGGCTCGCGGTCGAGCAGCCCGGCCAGCGTCATCGCCTTCTCGACCAGCTCCGCATTCGACCCGGCCCGGCGCGCGGCCGTCACGCGCAGGTTGTCCTCGAGCCCGACGCGCATGTGGCCGCCCTGCATGAGCGCGGCGGCGGCGAGATGGAACTGGCCTGGGTAGCCGACGCCCGCGGCCGACCACGTGAACCGGTCGGCGCCGAACAGCTCGGTCGCCGTGCGTCGCATGTGCCCGAGCTGGTCGAGCGACGCCGCGTTCGCGCCCAGCACCCCCAGGACGAACTGGACGTGGAGCGGGAAGTCGACCAGGCCCTGCTCGGCGAGGTGGGCCAGGTTGTAGAGATGGCCGACGTCGTAGACCTCGTACTCCGGCTTGGCCTCCGCCTCGCGGAACAGTTCGGCGAGGCGCGCGATGTCGGCGAACGTGTTGCGGAACACGTAGTCGCGCGTGCCCTCGAGGTACTCGACCTCCCACGGCGCCATCTCCGGCCGCGGCCGGACCTTGAAGATCCCGAAGTTGAACGAACCGCAGTTGAACGTCGCCATCTCCGGGCGCAGCTCGGTCACCACGCGCGCGCGCTCGTCGATCGTCATCCCGACGCCGCCGCCGGTGGTCGGCTGCACGATCGCGTCGCAGCGCTCGCCGATCCCGGTCAGCACCTCCCGGAACAGCCCGAGGTCGGCCGACGGACGCCCGGTCTCCGGGTCGCGCACGTGGATGTGCACGATCGCCGCGCCGGCCGCGTGGGCGGCCACCGCCGAGTCGACGATCTCCTCCGGCGTGACCGGGATCGCGGCGCTCTGGCCGGGGACGCTCATCCCGCCGGTGACGGCGCAGGAGCAGAACACCTCGTTCATGCGGGCCTCAGTCGGGTCGCGGTCAAGGGCAGGCAGGCGGCGACGAGCAGCAGCGCCGTGCCGAACAGCGCCCAGAGGCTGGCGCTGAAGGAACCGGTGAGGTCGCGCACCGCGCCGAGGCCGAACGGCGCGAGCCCGGCGACGAGGTAACCGCCGAGCAGCATCAGCGCGGCCGCCGCCCCGGCCGCGACCGGCTCGTGCGCGACATCCAGGCACATGGCCAGGCACAACGGGAACACGGCGCCGATCGCGCCGCCCGCGATCGCCGCCCACACGAAGCCCGCGTCCGGCACCGCGGCGAAGCCGAACGTCGCGACGACGACCGTCGAGGTGAGCCCCACCAGCCAACGCCGCCGCGAGCCGAGCCGGTCGGCCAGCCACGGGATCAGCAGTCCGCCGGGCACGGTCGAGAAGCCGAACACTGCGACGAGCGCGCCGGCCAAGCCGGCGCTCCAGCCGTGCTCCTGGAACGCCGCGGCGACCCATGTCGTGAGGCCGTAGTAGACGACCGATTGGAGCGCGAAGACGGTCACGATCATCCAGACCACGGGGCGCCGCACCGGCAGCCGCGCGCTCTCCTCGGTGCGGTCCATCCAGGCGCCGCGGCTCAGCGCCATCCAGCCGACGCACTGCACGACGGCGGCGAGCGAGAACAGCGTCAGCGCGCCGCGCCAGCCGCCGAACGCGTCGGCCGCGGGCACCGCGATCAGCGACGCGACCGCCGCGCCGCCGTTGAGGCCTGACGTGCAGACACCGTTGGCGAACGCCGGGCGGTCCGGGAAGCGCTCCTTGACCGCGACCGGCAGCAGCGCGCCGGCGATCGCCATGCCGACGCCGACCGGCAGCGTGAGCAGGAGCACCAGCGGCGCGCCGGGCGCGGCCGCGCGGGCGAGGCCGAACAGCGCGACGGCGCCCACCGAGGCGATGATCACGTTGCGCAGGCCGGCGCGCCCGGCGAGCGGCGCCGCCGCCGGTGCGAACACGCCCATGCACAGCACCGGAATCGTCCCGAGCAGGCCGGCGACGGCGTGCGAGATCGACAGGTCGTCCTGGATCTCGGGCAGCAGCGGTCCCGCCCCGACGAGCTGCGGGCGCAGCGCGAGCGCGGCGACGAACAGCGCGGCCAGCAGCGTCAGGCCGCGGCGCTGAGCGACTACGGCCGTACGATCACCTTCAGGGCGCCGTCGCGGCGCTCGGTGAACGTCGCGTAGGCGTCGGCGAACTCCTCGAGTGCGAAGCGGTGCGTGATCAGCTCGGCGAGCCGGATCTTTCCCGCCGCCACGAGCGCGATCGCCTCGGGCATCTCGCCCGCGGCCGCACGCACGCCGACGATGTCGATCTCGTCAAGCACCACCCGCTGCAGCGGGATCGACGCCGCCTCCATCGGGATCCCGATGACCGCGACGCGGCCGCCCTTGCGCACGAACGACGCGCACCGGCCGAGGGCCGCCGGGTCGCCCGAGCACTCGAGCGCGACCTCGGCGCCGAGGCCCCCGGTGCGCGCGCGTATGCCCTCGACCGTGTCCTCGGCGGTGAAGTCGAGCGTCTCGTGGCCGAGCGCGGCCGCTTTCTCCAGCCGCGCGCCGCGGCCGACCACGATCACGCGGCCGGCACCGGTGGCCTGCGCGAACTCGGCGACGAGCAGCCCCATCACCCCGGGCCCGACGACCACGACGGTGTCGCCGGGCGCGTGGCCGCCGCGCTTGACCGTGTGCAGTGCGATCGCGGCCGGGTCGAGCATCGCCGCCTCTTCGTCGGACAGCTCGTCCGGCACGGCGAAGACGCTCTTGATCGAGTGCACGACGTAGTCGGCGTACGCGCCGTCGACGTTGTGCCCGTACTGGCGGTGCACCCGCAGGTCGCCGAAGTTCTCGCAGATGTTGTACCGGCCCTCCACGCACTTGCGGCAGAACCCGCAGGCGGCGTGCGAGGTGCCGGCCACGCGGGTGCCGACCTCCCAGCCGAAGTCGGCGGTGCCGGGGCCGAGCTCGACCACGTCGCCGCACCACTCGTGGCCGGGGACGAGCGGCCAGCCCTGCGGCCAGAAGCCCGGGTAGTGGCCCTGGATGATGTGCGGGTCGGTGCCGCAGATCGCGATCGCGCGCACCTTGCACAGCACCTCGTGCGGGCCCGGCGCGGGCCGCTCGACGTCGCGCACCGAGAAGACGTTGGGCTCCTCCACGACGAGCGCCCTCATGTCACCGCCACGGGGTCGAGCATCGACCCGGTCGCGCCGCGGATCGCCAGCGGCAAAGCCACGAACAGGAACTCGCGCACGCCCGCGCGGGCGAGCCCCTCGAGATCGAGGCCCTCGAGGATGTAGATGCCGCGCTCGATCAGCAGCAGCGTGTGCACCGGCTGCGGGTTGGCCGGGCTGCCGCGGTCGGGCGCCGGCTGGACCTCGTAGGTCTCGGTGTCCGAGCCGGTAGCGAGCACGCCGCGGTCGGCCAGCAGCCGCGCCGCCGAGAGGTCCGGGCCGGCGCCGCGGTGCGCGGCCAACGCGTCGGGGTCGGGCCAGTGCGCGAGGTAGCCGCTGCGCACGAGCGCGACGTCGCCCGCGCCGGCGGCCACGCCGCTCGCGGCCTCGATCGCCAGCAGTTCGCCGGCGTCCACCGGCTCGCCCGCGGACAGCGATTCGACGCCGCGGTGGCCGGGCACGTCGTAGAGCACGCCGCGCCGCCAGATCGGCGGGATCTCGGTCGCGTCGCCCTTGAGCGGCCCGAAGTCGCCGAGGTCGGTGCGCGCCGAGCCGCCGTGCCAGCGATCCTCGTCGCCGACGGTCATGTGCGCGTGCGCGTCGATGTGCGCGCCGGTGTGGGTCGTGCCCATCACCAGCTCGCTCATGTAGCCCAGGCAGGCGTCGTTCGGCGGCCCCCACGGCTGGTCGCCGGCCGCGCGGATGCCCTGCGGCGTGCGGTAGGAGACGACCTCGAACGTCGGGTGACCCGGAAACAGCGGCATCTTCGGGAAGCGATCGCGCGCGAGCCGGTACATGCGGCCGGTCGTGACCAGGCCGGCCAGCTCGCTGACCTGCGCCGGCTCGTTGGCGGCGCGCAGGCGCGACAGCGCGGGCGCCAGCAGCGCCTCGCCGATCTCGCGCGCCCGCGGGAGGTCGGGGCTGATGCGCTCGACCGAGTGGCGCAGCTTGCCCTCGGCGCGCTCGCGCGGCGCGCGGCCGCTCTCCACCCAGCCGAGCACGAGCGGGACCATCGTCTCCAGGAACGACAGCGAGTCGGCCGCCTGCACGAGGTCGGCCTCCAGCCAGCCGCCGTCCTCGTGGACGCGCACGAGGCCCGCCACCTCGCGCGTGAGCTGCTCCCCCGCCCCGCGCTCGCGCAGGCCGGTCGCCACGATCTCGGCGCAGCGGTCCTGGTGCCAGCGGTTGTACTCGACCGAGTCCCAGTCGCGCGCCGAGTCCCACGCGGACGCTTCGTCCGGGTAGGCGCGCTCGATGTCGTGCGTCGCGGCCGCGACCCGCGCGGCCTCGGACGCCTGGGGGTCGAGCTCGAGCAGCCAGTCGACCGTGCGCTCGAGATGGCGCGCGTGCGGGTGCACCTCGGCGACCCACGCCTGCGCCCGCTCGAGCAGCTCGCTCACGTCGTCACCGGCCTCGCCTGCAGCACGTACAGCTCGCCGCCCTCGAGCGCCCATTCGATGTCCTGCGGCCCGCCGAGCCGCTGCTCGAGGTCGTCGCCGAGCCGCGCCAGCGCGCGCAGCTGCTCCTCCCCCAGCTTCTGCTCGCCGCCCTCGTCGCCGAGCTCGCGCTCCTCCACGCCGCCGCCCTCGACCGGTACGACCGCGAACGGCTGCCGCGCGACCTGCGCCTTCCGCACGGTCCCGTCGCGCTTGAGGATGTAGTGGTCTGGCGTGACCTGGCCCGACACGGCGGCCTCGCCGAGCCCGAGCACGGCCTCGACGACCATGCGGTCGCGCCGGCCGCGCACCGGGTCGCACGTGAACAGCACGCCGGCGACGTCCGCGCGCACCATCCGCTGCACGACGACCGCCATGCCGAGGTCGTCGAGCGAGCCCTTCTTCTGGCGGTAGAAGATCGCGCGCTCGGAGAAGAACGACGCCCAGCAGTCGCGAACGCGGTCGCGCACCGCGTCGGCGCCGCGCACGTGCAGGTAGGTCTCCTGCTGGCCGGCGTAGGACGCGGTCTCGGAGTCCTCGGCGCAGGCGCTGCTGCGCACCGCCACCGGCGGGTCATCGCCGAGCGCCGCGTACGCCTCGCCGACCTCGTCCGGCACCGGCGCGCCGGCGACGATCGCCTGCGCCTTCGCGTGATCTGGCAGCGCCGACCGCAGAGCGTCGGCGTCCACGACCGCCGCCAGCGCATCGGCCGGCACGACGAACCCCTCCGGCACCGGCAGCCCGAGGGCGCTCATGCGGGCCAGCGACGCGCCCTTGCCGCCCGCGCGGGCGACCGCGAGGCAGTCGGCGTCGTCGAACCGCAGCAGCATCAGTCCTCCACGATCGCCACGGCGCGCACCGGCGCGGCGGTCGTGCCCACCCACTTGACCGGCAGCACGCTGAGCTGGAAGCCGTGCGGGCGGCCGATCTGGTCGAGGTTCATGAGGTTCTCCAGGTGCCAGTACTCCTCGTCCCACATCACCCGGTGCGCCTCCCAGAACTTCTGCTTCTCGAACATCGCCCACACCGGCGGGTCGAACGTGATGGCGTCGCAGCCCATCATCCGCACGCCGCGCTCGATCAGCCAGCGCGTGGCCTCGGCGCTCATGCCTGGGTGGTCGGTGCGGTAGCGCTCCTCGGTGTTGTAGGCGCCCGCGCCGGTGTGGATGAGGACGATGTCGCGCTCCTTGACCTCGTAGGAGATCTTCGCGAGCGCGGCCTCGACGTCGGCGGCGCTGATGATGTCGCCGGGCGCGCGGTCGGTGAAGTCGAGCAGCACGCCGTCGGAGAAGCAGTACTCGAGCGGGATCGTGTCCGGCCCGCCGGCGGTCGGGACGATGTGCTTGCGCGCGTCGCAGTGGGTGCCGACGTGGTCGTTCTGCACGACGAGGTAGCTGGCGGTGAGCGAGTCGACGCCGTACGCGGCCGCGCCGATCCGCTCCGCGAACTCGGTGTGGCTCTCGTACACGCACAGCGCCGGCGGCGGCACGCGCGGGAACGTGAGCATGTCGGCGTGCACGGGCATCGACAGGTCGATGAGGCGTCTCAAGCGATCTCCTTTTCCGCCAGCGGCCGCAGCAGGTCGGCGGCCTCCATCAGGTGCTTGTGCATGGCGGCCGCCGCCGCGTCGCCGTCGCGGGCGCGCAGCGCCTCGAGGATCGGCACGTGGCGGTCCGATAGCGCGCGCAGGTCCAGGCCCGGCTGCGACACCGAGATGTAGGTGCGCGAGAACGGCTCCAGGAACGACCACTGGCGTTCGAGCGTCGCGTTGCGGGCGGCGCGCACGATCGTCGCGTGGAACGACGCGTTGGCCCGCGACTGGTCGTGGGCGTCGGCGCGGTCGGCGGCCGCGCGCATCGTCTCCAGCAGCTCGGCGAGGCGCAGCAGCTCGGTCTCGCTGATCCGCTCGGCGGCGAGCCGCGCGGCCAGCGCCTCGAGCGCCGCCCGCACCGGGAACGCCTCGATCAGCTCCTGCGCCGAGAACGCACGCACCGAGCAGCCACGGAACGGCTCGTGGACGATGCAGCCGAGCTGCTCGAGGTCGCGCAGCGCCTCGCGCACCGGCGCCTGGGAGACGCCCAGCTCCTGGGCGATCCGCGTTTCGACGAGCCGCGCTCCCGGCTGGTACTCGCCGTCCAGGATTCGCTGCAGGATCACGTCCTTGATCTGCTCGCGCAGGTTGGAGCGCATGAACGGCGCCTCGGTCACTGGCACGCGGTGAGCCCCCCGTCGAGCGTGAGCACCTGACCGGTGATGAAGGCCGACGCATCGCTGCACAGCAGCAGCACGGCGCCGACCACGTCGTCGGTCTCGGCGATCCGCCCCAGCGGGATGCGCTTGTAGAGACCCTCGCGGAACGCGTCGTCGGCCAGCAGGTCCTCAACCTGCGGCGTGCGCACGAACGTCGGCGAGATCGCGTTGACGGTGACGGCGTGCTTGGCCCACTCGGTCGCCTGCTGGCGGGTGAGCGCGTCGAGCGCGCCCTTGGCGGCGACGTACGCCGAGAACCCGTTGTCGATCCCGAGCTGGCCGCGCACCGAGGAGATGTGCAGGACGCGGCCGCCGTTGGAGCCGGCGATCATCGCCCGCACCGCGGCCTGGGTCGGCAGCAGCGCCGAGCGCAGGTTGAGGTCGAGCATCCGGTCCCACTCGGACTCCGGGTACTCCTCGGCCGGGTACAGCGCGCCGCCCGCCCCGCCGCCGACCGCGTTGATGATCACGTCGACGCGGCCGAACGCCTGCATCGCCGCGTCGATCGCGTCGTCGGAGTCCTGCGTCTTCGTGACGTCGGCCGCGACCGCGATGCCGTCGCCGCCGGCGGCGTCCAGCGCCGCCGACGCGCGCTCCCTGTTGCGCCCGATCACGACGAGGCGCGCGCCGACACCGGCGAGCGCCGCGCACAGCCGCGCGCCGATCCCGCCGGAGCCGCCGGAGACGACCGCGACGCGGCCGTCGAGCCGGAAGCGCTCGAGCTCGTCGCTCATCCGCGCCTCCGGCGGATGCCGAGCAGCACGATCAGCCCGACCATGACGGCGGCGACGGGGGCGATGCGCTTGAGCACGGCCTCGCGGCTCGCCTCGCCGAGGTCGAGCACCTCCTCGGCGCGGCGCGGCTCGGGCGCGGGCGACGCCGCCGCCTCGGCGGAGTCGCCGGCGGGGCCGGGCGGCGGCTCCGGCCGCTCGGTCGCCGCGTCGCCGCCGGCGGCGACGCCCGTG
>DATDKF010000133.1:0-12335 GCA_036520135.1 Solirubrobacteraceae bacterium | reverse complement strand
TCCCGGGCTACAACGTGGCGCTGCTGCTGCTTGCGTTGTTACTCGCCATAGTCTTTGCGGTGGGTCTCGGCTATCACATCCGACGCGACCTTCGGGGCCCGCCGAGGACCGCGGCGCTTCGACCGCGCGCATCGCGACGCCGCCCGAAGGTCCACGCTTTCAGCGCAAGAGTCCGTTGCTCGATCGCCGCCTGGTCCGCGGGTATCTCCGCGCGCATCTCGACAGCGCGCACAAGGTTCTATGGACCTCCGCAGCTACTCGCGCGCCAAAGGCGCGCATCGAGCTTCGGGTCGGGAAGCGGCATGCGACCGGGCGCGGTGCTGCCGAACGCCGGTCGCCGATCGGCTTCGGCCGCTCGTGGCCGGACGATTTAGCCGGCGACGGTGATGGCGACTGCCGACCGGCCGGGAGCTTCCGTCAATGATCGTGATCGCGGTCGAAGTCGAACAGGTCGTATAGGTCGCTGATGTCCGCGCGGATCCCTTGGCCCCTGCGGAGCGTCGCCGCCGGCGCTACCGGCACGGCGATCATGACGCTCGCGTACGCCGCCGAGCGCCGGCTGCGGCACAGCGGGCGCGTGCCGCTTGACTACGACGACTCGCTCGTGCCCGGGAAGATCGTCGCCACGGTCATGCACCTCCCGCACGTGACCGACACCGGGGACCGCGAGCTCGGGCTGCTGTTGCGATGGAGCTATGGCTCGGCGTTCGGGCTCCTTCATGGAGCGCTGCGGCGCGCCGTGGGCGAGCCGTGGGCCAGCGCCGCTTTTGGCGGCACGCTCATGACCGCGACGCTGACCCTGTTCCCGCTGCTGGGCCGGACTCCCCCGCCGTGGCGGTGGCCGCCCGCGGTCATGGCGACGAGCCTGGGGACGCATGTGGCGTACGTCGCGGGGGTCGCGGTCGTAGACGACGCTGTCCGGCGAGCGTGAGGGTGCCGCCGGTGATCAGGGCGGCGACGTTGATGCCGAGGACGAGCAGGGCGCCGGAGGCTTTGTCGACCTCGCCCATGCCGGCCGCCACGCCAAGGTAGGCGGATGCCGGGATCGTCGTCACCGAGATCGCTACGCCCACCGCGGCGCTGGCCCGCGTCTCCAGCGCGAGCATGCCCGCGACGCCGGCCACCAGGGCCACGACGACCGTCGAGCTGTTGACGGTGACGAGCCCGTGCAGAGCGCCTTCACCGACCTGAAAGCTCGAGGGCAGCAGTCCCACCGCGTCTAGCAGGGCGGTGAGCGCTGCCGCGATCGCGCAGGCGGCGCCGAGGCCGGCGGCCAGCGTCCACAGGGCATGGCGGACAAGGCGCGCGCGGCCGAGGACGAGTCCGACGCAGACGGCCGTGATCGGCAGCAGGTCCGGGCTGACCGCCATCGCACCGACGATGAGGATCCCGCTGGCGTAGATGACGCCGTATGCCGCGATGATCCCAGCGGCGGCCATGAACACGAGGTAGCGGCCGACGGGCCGCGCGTGTGCCCCTGCCTGGCCGAGCAGATCCGCCCACACCAGCGTCTCACCGATCTGCGCGCCTGGCTCGATTGCATCCAGACGCAGAAGCAATCGGTCCGCGGCCGGTACGCCGAGCCGGTCGAGGTCCTCGAGCGCCGCGTCGGCGGCCTCGGGCTGGAGGTCGGCCGTGACGATCGCGCCCCCGGAGCCCTCTCCGCTGCCGCTGAGCGTGAGATGGGTCGCGCCCGGAAGGCGCGAGAGATGATCAACGACGGCGTTCATCGCCGGCGCCGGACCGAACACGCGGAGTTGCAGCATGGGCGACTAGCCGGCGTCGTCGCTCACGGTGATGGAGAACTCCGCGCGATAGCGCTCGCCCGGTGCGAGCACCGGCAGCGCGGCGCCGCCGTCGACGAGCGCGTTGGTGGGCGCGGTCATCGGCTCGAACGCCACGACGTCGTCCTCGGCGGGCGCGAACACCTGCGCGAACGGGAAGCCGGCGAGGAACGCGAGCTCGATGCGACGGCCGCCGCCGGCGAGCACGAACGGCTCCTGCCCGGCCGGAGCGACGTAGGCGTCGTCGAACGTCCGCTCGCCGAGCGGCCCGGGCGCCACCTCGACCGGGACGCGCTCGCCGGTGGGCAGCATTCGCTCGTCGAGGCGCAGCGCCTCGCGGACCGGCACCTCGACCTCCCACGCCGCGCGCTCGACGCCCGGCAGGCGCAGGTACGGGTGGTAGCCGAAGGCGATCGGGACCGGGCCGTCGCCCGGCGCCTCGACGGTCGTCGCGATGGTCAGCGTGGCGCCCGCCAGTGCGGCCTCGAACCCGAGGACGTGCGGGAACGGGAACGCCTCGGTGAGCCCGTCCGCGGCCCCGAAGCGCAGCGTCGCGGCGAGCACCGCGCCGTCGGCGGTCGCCTCGTGGTGCCGCACGCGCCATCCGTCGAGCCCGGCGAGCAGGCCGTGCATCGGCAGGCCGTTGCCGTCGAGCCGCAGCGGCGGCGAAACGGACTCGATGTCGACCTCGCGGCCGGCGACCGGGAACCGCGTGCGGCCGAGCCGGTTCGCCCACGGGTACAGCAGCGGGATCCCCATCGTCTTGCGCTCGGCGACGTAGCCGCGCAGGCCGCCCCGCAGGCCGAGCAGCTCCTCGCTGTGGTGCCGGAGCGAGCACCCGACCATCCCGGCGTCCGGCACGAACGCCGCTTCCAGCCCGCCGGGGCCCGCGAGCGTCAGGGCCTTGAAGCCGTCGATGGTGCGCTCGCCGACCACTGGGCCGATCGTCGCACAGGCTAGGCGCACGAGAATCATCCGCATCGGATGACGACGCCAGGGTTGCGCGCCAACCAACCTCGATGGCATGCGGCATCATCCGCATGGGGTGATGACGGGTCCCGCCGGGGTGTGGAGGATGGAACCATGACCACGGCAACCAGACCTCAGCCGCGCGCTGCGGCGAGCCTTGACGGGCAGCCCGCTGACGTGTTCGTCGTGTTCGGGATCACGGGCGACCTCGCGAAGGTGATGACGTTCCGCTCGCTGTACCGGCTCGAGCGCCGGGGGCTGCTGAGATGCCCGATCGTCGGCGTCGCAGTCGACGACTGGAGCGACGCAGACCTCCGCGAGCATGCGCATGCCGCCATCCAGGGCGCCGGCGAGACCATCGACAAGGCGGTATTCGACCGCCTGATGGCGCGCATGTCCTACATGGCCGGCGACTTCGCCGTGGCCGAGACCTTCGAGCGCCTGGCCGGGATCGTCGGCAACGCGCTGGCGCCGGTGTTCTACCTCGAGATCCCGCCGTTCCTGTTCGGCACCGTGATCAACGGCCTGGCCGAGGCCGGGCTCACGAAGCGGGCCCGCGTGGTGGTGGAGAAGCCGTTCGGGCACGACCTCGCGTCGGCCGGCGAGCTCAACGACGCGATCCACGCGCACCTCGACGAGTCCCAGCTGTACCGGATCGACCACTTCCTGGGGAAGATGGGCCTCGCCGAGATCCTCTACCTGCGGTTCGCGAACACGATGTTCGAGCCGATCTGGAACCGCAACTACGTCTCGTCGGTCCAGATCACCATGGCGGAGAGCTTCGGCGTCGAGGACCGCGGCCACTTCTACGACCCCGTCGGCGCGCTGCGCGATGTCGTCGTCAACCACCTGATGCAGGTGGTGGCCGGAGCGGCGATCGAGCCGCCCGCCAGCAGCGACTCGGCCACCCTCAAGGACACCATGTACGCCCTCTATCGGGCGATGCCGGACGCCGACCCGGCGCGCTACGTGCGCGGCCAGTACGACGGCTACCGGGACATCGACGGGGTGGCGGCCGATTCGACCACCGAGACCTACGCCGCCATGCAGCTCGAGGTCGAGAACTGGCGCTGGTCCGGCGTGCCGTTCTTCATCCGCACCGGCAAGGACCTCCCGATCACGCAGACCGAGCTGCGGCTGGTCTTCAAGCACCCGCCGCGGCTCGACTTCGGGCACAGCTCGTCGCGGCGCCCGGAGCCGGACCAGCTCGTGATCAAGCTCGACCCGACGACCGGCGTCCGGCTGCTCGTCGAGGCCCAGCGCGGCGAAGAGGCCGGCCCGGAGCAGATCCACCTCGACATGGAGTTCGCGGCCGAAGGCGGCGAGGGCCCGAGGCCCTACGAGGTCCTGCTGCACGCGGCGATGAACGGCGACAACCGGCGCTTCGTCCGCCAGGACAGCATCGAGGAGAAGTGGAGGATCATGCAGCCGCTGCTCAACACGCCGGGCCTGGTCCACCCCTACGCGCCGGGGTCCTGGGGACCCGAGGCGGCCGACGGCCTGCTCGCCGGGCACGGCCGCTGGCACCACCCGTGGGTCGAGTCATGAGCGTCGCCGACGGCAAGGCCGTCCTCGAGCCCCAGCCGCAGAGCGCCGCGGCCCCCTCCCCGTTCACGCCGATCGCCGAGTACGCGTTCCTCTCGGACTGCCACACGGGCGCGCTCGTCGCGCCCGATGGCGCGATCGACTGGCTGTGCGTCCCGCGCTTCGACTCCCCGAGCGTCTTCGGCTCGCTGCTGGACCGCGAGGCCGGATCCTTCCGGCTCGGGCCGTTCGGCATCAACGTCCCGGCCGCCCGTGCGTACGAGCCCGGCACGAACACACTGATCACGACCTGGCAGACGCCCGGCGGCTGGATCGTCGTCCGCGACGCGCTCACGATGGGCCCGCGCCGGAGCGAGGACACGATCACGCCGCACACCCGGCCGCCGGCCGACGACGACGCCGACCACCTGCTCGTGCGCACCGTCACCTGCATCGAGGGCAGCGTCGAGGTCGAGCTCGTGTGCGAGCCGGTGTTCGACTACGGCCGCGTGCCGGCCGAGTGGGAGCTGGTGGACGACCGCCACACGGCGGACGCGCGTGCCGGCGACGACGCGCCGATCCGGCTCCGCACCGACATGTCGCTCGGCATCGAGGGCAACCGCGTGCGCGCCCGCCACGTCCTGCGCGAGGGCGAGACGCTGTACTGCTCGCTGTCGTGGGAGGAGGGTCTCGTGTCCCCGGCCGACTGCGAGGAGGCGAGCGCGCGGCTGGTGGCCACGACGCGCTTCTGGCGCGAGTGGGTCAACCGAGCGCGGCTGCCCGACCACCGCTGGCGCGAGCCGATCCAGCGCTCGGCGCTCGCCATCAAGGGCCTGACCTACATGCCGACGGGGGCGACGGTGGCCGCGCTCACGACGTCATTGCCGGAGACGCCGGGCGGCGAGCGCAACTGGGACTACCGCTACACGTGGATGCGCGACTCGACGTTCACGCTGCAGGCCCTGCACTGGATGAACCTGGACTGGGAGGCCGACGAGTTCATGCAGTTCGTCGCCGACCTCGAGGCCAACGAGGACGGCGCGCTGCAGATCATGTACGGGATCGACGGCCGCCGCGACCTCACGGAGACCACGCGCGACGAGCTCTCCGGCTACGCCGGCGCGCGCCCGGTGCGGATCGGCAACGGGGCGTTCGACCAGCGCCAGAACGACGTCTTCGGCGCGGTGCTGGACTCGATCCACCTGCACACGCGCCGCAGCGGCCGGCTGCCGCGGCGGCTGTGGCCGATCGTGCAGGCGCAGGCCGAGTGCGCCACCAAGGTCTGGCGCGAACCCGACCAGGGCATCTGGGAGGCCCGCGGCGCCCCGCAGCACTACGTCTCGTCGAAGCTGATGTGCTGGATCGCGCTCGACCGCGCGGCCAAGCTGGCCGAGATCCGCGGCGACCCGGAGCTGCAGGCGACCTGGAGCGCGACCGCTGAGGAGATCCGCGCCGACATCCTCGAGCACGGGGTCGACGAGCGCGGCGTCCTGCGCCAGCACTACGCCACCGACGCGCTCGACGCGTCGACGCTGCTCGCCGCCACCTTCGGATTCCTGCCCGGCGACGACGCGCGCCTGCGGGCGAGCGTGCTCGCGATCGCCGACGAGCTGACCGAGCACGGCTTTGTGCTCCGCTACAAGACCGACGAGACCGACGACGGGCTCTCCGGCAAGGAGGGCACGTTCCTCATCTGCTCGTTCTGGCTGGTGACCGCGCTGGCGATCATCGGCGAGCTCCAGCGCAGCCGCGACCTGATGGAGCGGCTGCTCCGCGAGGCGTCGCCGCTCGGGCTCTATGCCGAGGAGTTCGACGCCGACACGAGCCGGCACCTCGGCAACTTCCCGCAGGCCTTCTCCCACCTCGCCCTGATCGAAGCGGCGGCCCGGATCATCCTGGCCGAGCGGATCGAGGAGTTCACGCAATGAGCGAGTACGACGTGATCGTCATCGGAAGCGGCGCCGGCGGCGGCACACTCGTCCGCCACCTCGCCCCCTCGGGCCGGCGCATCCTCCTGCTCGAACGCGGCGACTGGCTGCCGCGCGAGCCCCAGAACTGGGATGCCGCGCCGGTGTTCGTCGACAACCGCTACGTGTCGCCCGACACGTGGTACGACGGCGACGGAAAGCCCTTCCAGCCGCAGATCCACTACTTCGTGGGCGGCGCCACCAAGCTCTACGGCGCCGCGCTGTACCGGCTGCGGGAGGAGGACTTCGGGCCGCTGCGCCATCACGACGGGATCTCGCCGGCCTGGCCGATCGAGTA
Source organism: Solirubrobacteraceae bacterium (assembly GCA_036520135.1). Classification (GTDB taxonomy): domain Bacteria; phylum Actinomycetota; class Thermoleophilia; order Solirubrobacterales; family Solirubrobacteraceae; genus DASSUW01. The sequence continues at coordinate 5,793 of DATDKF010000133.1, read as the reverse complement.
CGACGAGATGGAGCCGTACTACACGCTGGCCGAGCAGCTCTACCAGGTGCACGGCGCCCGCGGCGAGGATCCGACCGAGCCCCACTCGAGCGCGCCGTATCCGTTCCCGGCGGTCAGCCACGAGCCGCGGATCCAACAGCTCTCGGACGACCTCGAGGCGTCCGGGCACCGGCCGTTCCACGCGCCCTGCGGCATCATGCTCACCGAGAGCGACATGCCCCGCAGCGCGTGTATCCGCTGCGCGACCTGCGACGGCTTCCCCTGCCTCGTGCACGCGAAGTCAGACGCCGACGTGCTCGCGGTCCGGCCGGCGCTGGAGCACTCGAACGTCGAGCTGTGGACGAACGCCGAGGCCGTACGGCTCGAGACGAACCCGGCGGGCACCGCCGTGACCGGCGTCGTGGTGGACCACGACGGCGAGCGCGCGACGGTGACCGGCGACGTGGTGGTGGTCTCCTGCGGCGCGGCGAACAGCGCCAAGCTGCTGCTCGCGTCCGCGAGCGAGGCGCACCCAGGCGGCCTCGCGAACGGCTCGGACCAGGTGGGGCGCAACTACATGTTCCACAACAGCGTCGCGGTGCTGGCGCTCTCCAACGAACCGAACCCGACCGTCTTCCAGAAGACGCTGGGACTCAACGACTTCTACTTCGGCACGAGCGACTTCCAGTTCCCGATGGGCAACATCCAGATGGTCGGCAAGTCGTCGGCGCAGATGTACCGCGGCGAGAAGCCGCTGCAGACGCGCCTGGCGCCCGAGCGCACGCTCGAGGAGGTCGCCCGCCACGCGGTCGACTTCTGGCTCTCCACCGAGGACCTCCCCCGGCCCGAGAACCGCGTGACGCTGCGCGAGGACGGCAGCATCGCGCTCGCCTACACGCCGACCAACGAGGAGCCCAAGGACCGCCTGCTGCACCAGCTCAAGTCGATGCTCGGCCGGCTCGGGATGCACCACGACCACCTGATCCCGCGGCACGCCTACCTCAAGAACGACATCCCGGTGGCCGGCGTGGCGCACCAGGCCGGGACGTGCCGGTTCGGCAGCGATCCCGCGGCCTCGGTCCTCGACACCAACTGCCGGGCGCACGAGGTGGACAACCTCTACGTCGTCGACACGAGCTTCTTCCCGAGCATCGGCGCGGTGAACCCGGCGCTCACGGCGATGGCCAACGGCCTGCGGGTCGGCGATCACCTTCTCGAACGGCTGGGCGCTCCCGAGGCGCGACCGGAGCCGGCCGGTGTCGCCTGAGCCCGCCAATGGGCAGCGGCACGTGGTCATCGTCGGCGGCGGCTTCGCCGGCGTGGGCTGCGCGCGCAAGCTCGCCGGCCGCGGCGACGTGCGCGTCACGCTGATCGACCAGCACAACTACCACCAGTTCCAGCCGCTGCTCTACCAGGTCGCGACCTCGCAGCTCTCGGCGAGCGACATCGCGTACTCGCTGCGCAAGCTGTTCCGCAACGACGCGAACGTCGACGTCAAGCTCGGCGAGGTCGCGAAGATCGACGGCGCGACGCGGACGGTGGAGACGACGGACGGCCAGCGCGTCACCGGCGACGCCCTCGTGCTCGCGGCGGGGTCGCAGCCGAACTTCTTCCACACCCCGGGCGCGAGCGAGCACGCCTTCCCGCTGTACTCGCTCGACGACGCGACGCGGCTGCGCTCCCGCATCCTCAGCGCCTTCGAGGACGCCGACCGCGACCCCGCGCTGATCGCCCAGGGGGCGCTGAACTTCGTCGTCGTCGGCGGCGGGCCGACCGGCGTCGAGCTCGCGGGCGCGCTCGCCGACCTGATCGACGACACGATGAGCGTCGAGTACCACCACCTCGCCGTCAGCGCCGCGCAGGTGCACATCGTCGACCTCGGGCACACGCTGCTGGGGCCGTTCTCGGAGCGGGCGCACGACTACGTCGCGAAGGTGCTGGGCCGCAAGGGCGTGCGCGTGCACCTCGGCGTCGCCGTCACCGACGTCGCCGCCGGGCACGTGACGCTCGCCGACGGCACGACGATCCGCACCCGCTGCGTGGTGTGGGGCGGCGGGATCATGGCGCCGCCGGTGGCCGGCGCGACGGACCTGCCGCAGGGCCGCGGCGGCCGCATCGACGTGCAGCGCGACCTCTCGGTGGCGGACCTGCCCGGCGTGTACGCGGCCGGCGACGTCGCCAACATCCCGAGCCCGGACGGGGGCGCCCACCCGCAGCTCGGATCGGTGGCGCTGCAGAGCGGCGAGTCCGCCGCCGACAACGTGCTCGCTACGTTCGCCGCCCGGCCCACCAAGCCGTTCCACTACCACGACAAGGGCATCATGGCCATGATCGGGCGCGGCGCCGCGATCGCGGAGGTGGGCTCGCACCGCCACGAGCTGCACGGGGCGATCGCCTTCGCGGCGTGGCTCGGCGTCCACGCCTCGCTGATGACCGGCGTCCGCAACCGCGTCGACGCGTTCATCGCCTGGGGCTGGGACTCGTTCACCAGCGCACGCGGCCCGCAGGTGCTCGACCGCGCCGACACGGCGCGCATCGACTGGGACGAGGACCCCGCGCCCGAGCCCGCCGTGCCGTGACGCTGCTCGGCGTCACGACGGCCGAGCTCAGCACTGTGACCGCGGCGGTGTCGAACTTGGAGTGGGCGCGCAGCCAGATGGCGTTCACGCTGGGCTTCCACATCATCCTGGCGTCGATCGGCGTGGCGTTCCCGGCGATCATGCTGATCGCCAACTACCGCGGGCTGCGCCACGACGACCAGGACGCGCTGCGGCTCGCGCGGCGCTGGTCGAAGGTGGTGGCGGTGACGTTCGCCGTCGGCGCCGTCACGGGCACCGTGCTGTCGTTCGAGTTCGGGCTGCTGTGGCCCGCGTTCACCGGGCGCTTCGGCGAGGTCTTCGGCGTGCTGTTCGCGATCGAGGGTATCTGCTTCTTCCTGGAGGCGATCTTCGTCGCGATCTACATCTTCGGCTGGGAGCGCCTGTCGCCGTGGACGCACTTCTCGGCCGGCGTGCCGATCGTGATCACCGGGCTGGGCGGCGCATTCTCGGTCGTCGCCGTGAACTCGTGGATGAACCAGCCCCAGGGCTACTCGCCCACGACCGGCGACGTCACCTCGGTCGAGCCGCTGAAGGTGATCTTCAACCCGGCGGTGCCCTACGAGGTACCGCACATGATCCTGGCCGCGTATCTCGTCACAGGCTTCATCGTCGCCTCCGTGTACGCGGTGGGAATGCTGCGGGGCCGGCGCGATCGCATCCACCGTCTCGGCCTGCTGATCCCGCTGACGGTCGCCTGCATCGCGACGCCGATCCAGTTCGCGGTTGGCGACACGGCCGCGCGCTCGATCGCGAAGGACCAGCCGATCAAGTTCGCGGCGATGGAGTGCGTGCAGACGACCTCCACCCACGTGACCGAGTACATCTTCGGCCGCTGCACGTCGACAGGCGTGAAGGGCGGGATCGGGATCCCCGGCTTCGACTCGTTCCTCGTGGGCTGGAGCACGAGCACGCAGGTGACCGGGCTCGACACCGTGCCGCCCGACGACCGCCCGCCGGCCAACACGATGCTGCACTGGGCGTTCGACACCATGGTCGGGATCTGCACGCTGCTGATCGGCCTCGGGCTCTGGCTCGCGTGGGGCTGGTGGCGCAAGCGCGACTTCCCGCAGTCGCGCTGGTTCCTGCGCGCGGTGGCCGTCTCCGGCGTCGCCTCCGTGGTGGCACTCGAGTGCGGCTGGATCGTCACCGAGGTCGGACGCCAGCCGTGGGTCGTCTACAACGTCATGCGCACCGAGGACGCGGTCACCAAGGCGAGCGGGATCGGCGTCACGTTCGCCGCCGTGGTCGTGCTCTACGTCGCGCTCGGCGCGGCGCTGATCATCACGTTGCGGGCGATGGCGCGGCGCTGGCGCACGAGCGACGACGCCGAGGTGCCCTACGGGCCGTCCGCGGCCAGGCCAGGCTCGTGAGCACCGCCGACGCCGTCGCGATCGTGCTGTGGATCGGGGCGACGATGTACGCGGTCTTCGGCGGTGCGGACTTCGGCGCCGGTCTGTGGAGCCTGCTGGCAGGCCGCGGCGAGCGCGGCCGGCGCCCCCGCGAGCTGATCGACTGGGCGATCGGACCCGTATGGGAGGCCAACCACGTGTGGCTGATCTTCGTGCTCGTGGTGCTCTGGACCGGCTTCTCGTCCGCGTTCGAGGCGGTCTTCTCGACGCTGTTCATCCCGCTCAGCCTGGCAGCGCTCGGCATCGTCCTGCGCGGTTCGGGGTTCGCGTTCCACAAGACCGCGCGGCGCTCCCGGGGCCGCACGGCGTCCGAGGCGCTGTTCGGGGCGGCGTCGCTGCTCACGCCCTTCTTCATGGGCACGGTCGTGGGCGCGATCGCAGGTGGCCGCGTGCCGGTGGGCAACGCGACCGGTGACGCCGTGACGAGCTGGCTCAATCCGCTCTCGCTCGTGATCGGAGCGCTGTTCGTCGCCACCGGCGCGTACCTGTCCGCGGTATTCCTCGTCAGCGACGCCCGGCGCGCCGGCGCACCCGACCTCGAGCGCTACTTCGGCGCGCGCGCGCTGATCGCGGCGGTGGTCACGGGAGCGCTCGCGGCCGTCGGCCTGGTCCTGCTGCACAGCGACGCGAGGTTCGTCTTCGACGGCCTCACCGGCGACGGGCTGCCGCTCGTGGTCCTCTCCCTCGCGTGCGGGATCGCGGTGCTGGTGCTGCTCCGCCGCGGCGCCCGGCGCGGCGCGCGCCCGCTCGCCGTCGGTGCCGTCGCCGCCGTGATCTGGGGTTGGGGGGTCGCGCAGCACCCCTACCTGTTGCCGAAGACGCTGACGATCGCTGAGGCCGCGGCTCCGAGCGCGACGCTCACCAGCGTGCTCATCGTCTTCGCCGTCGCCGTCGTGCTGGTGCTGCCATCGATCGGGCTGCTGTTCACCCTCGTCCAACGCAACCTCGTCGAAGAGACCTCGAAGCCGTCGGTGCCCCCTAGGGCGTAACGATGTTGGACCAGAACTCGAACGTGTCGGCGGCGCACGACCTGGGCGGACGAGGGGCGCCGCTGCTGCGGCGCCCCTCGCGTGGCGGGGTCGGCCCGCGGCTACGCCGGGGGCACTCCGATCCCTTGGCCGTTGAACTCGGCCCAGTTGAGGTTGAACAGGTTGCCGCCGGTCGAACCGCCCGCGACCGCCTGGAACACGAGGTAGAGGTCGTGCTTCCCGGACAGCGAGATCGGGAACGGCTGGCTCGACCAGGCGGCCGTGCCGCCGGTCGAGGTCAGGTTGGCCGTCATGACCACCGGACCGTTCGGCGCGTCCTGGTGGACCTCGATCGCCGCCAGCGGCGACCCGGCCGTGCGACCGGCCGCGGCGTCTGCCACGCGGAACGTCACCGAGTTGATGTTGACGAGGTTGAACGGGCCGTTGAGCAGGATCCAGTCGCCGGCGCCGAGGCTGCCGCGGTGCACGCCGGCCGTACCGGGCGGTGTGGGCCCACCGTCGGTGTTGGTCGCCGTGTTCGTGCCGGACTGGCTGACGGCGAACTCGACCTCCTGGTGCTTCTGGCGGATCTGGTTCTGGCCCGTCGTCGACAGGCTCGGGACGCCGCCCGGCCCGCCGTGGTCGGTGTAGCTCGCGCTGATCACGCCGAACACGTTGCCGCCGTGCGACACGTCATCGGCGTTCGTGTGCAGCACGCCTGAGCAGCCCGTTGTGGTCTCCTCCGCGTGGCCGTGCGTGTCGTGCCCGAGCACGAACGTGACCTGCACCTCGGAGCAGTTAACGGTCCCGTCCTCGGGATCGGTCACGGTCACGTTG
>DATDKF010000132.1:0-6252 GCA_036520135.1 Solirubrobacteraceae bacterium | reverse complement strand
GCCGCGGCCAGGGCGGCGGCGAGCCGCTCGGCGTCGGCGGTCGCGCGCAGGCCGGGGACGAGGGCGTTGCGGTAGCCGTCGTCGGCCGCCCGCGCGAGCTTGCGCGTCACGACGCCGGAGCGGCGCGGCGACGCGGATCGCGCGCCGGTGCCGCCCCCGGCGCCGCGCGTGCGGGCGGGCCGCGACGGCGCCTTGGCCTTGAGCTCAGCCTGCAGCTCGCGACTGCAGATCGGGCAGTTCGCGGTCAGGCGATTGTGACGGCAGAACATCGGCATGGCGCGGCGAAGACGCTAGTACACGCGCGTGCGGGACCACATACCCGCCGCGCGCCGGTGTCAACGTGATCGAGCGGCGGCGCATCCGCTCTCCCTCCGGCCGGTCGGGCCGCAGTTCGAAGCGCGCCGCGACCGCCGTCAGCACCTCGCGCATCTCGAGCGTCGCGAACGCGGCGCCGAGGCAGCGGCGCGTGCCGCCGCCGAACGGGATGAACGCGTACGGCGCCGGCGCGCCGTTGAGGAACCGCTCCGGGCGGAACGCGGTCGGGTCCTCCCACAGGTCGGGGCGGCGGTGCGCGAGGTAGATGCACGGGGTCACGTGCACGCCGGGCGGGAGCGTCCATCCGCCGACCTCGAACGGCGCCAGCGTCTTGCGGGCGACGATCGAGAGCACCGGCCGCACGCGCAGCACCTCCTTGATCACCGCATCCAGGTAGGCGTCGTCGCGTACGCGTATGCGCGCGAGGACGTCGGGGTGGCGCGCCAGCCGCTCGATCGCCCAGCCGAGCGCCCCCGCGGTCGTCTCGTGGCCGGCGGCGAGCAGTGTCACGAGCTGGTCGCGCAGCTCCTCGCGGCTGGGCGGCGAGCCGTCCTCGTGCCGCGCCGAGCGCAGGACGGCGAGCACCGAGCCGTCATCGACCCGGGCGTCGATCCGCTCGTAGATGAGCGCGTCGAGCCGCTTGACGGCGCGCATGAAGGTGAGCCACGGACCAACCGGTTTCCGCACAAGCGACATCGCGACCAGCCGCGGCATCGAGGTCGTCATGTCGAGCGTGCGGCGGATCGCGTCGCGCAGCTCCGGATCGCCGGCGCCGAAGACGACGCGCAGGATCACCTCGAGCGTGAGCGCCTGCATGCGGCGGAGCGCCTTGACCGGCTCGCCCGGCTCCCACCGGTCGAGCTCGGCCTCCGCCAGGGCGGCGATCGTGTCGCGCCAGCGGGCGAGCGCCTCGCCGTGGAACGGCGGCAGCATCAGCCGCCGCTGGCGCAGGTGCTCGGCGCCGTGGAGCAGCAGGATCGAGCGCGGGCCGGCGAACGGCTCCAGCACGCTCGAGCTCTCGCCGCCGCGCAGCACGTCCTGGTCGGCCGCGAACACGCGCTTGATGTCGGCCGGGTCGGTGATGAAGACCATCGGCGCGTCCGACCAGTTGATCTTGAGCGTGAACGGTTCGCCGTAGCGCGCGTGGCAGCGGCGCAGCAGCGCGGTGGGCCGCACGATCCACTCGGACATCTGGATCGCGGCGGGTTCGGGAGGTCCGGGCGGCAGCCGCATGTGGAACCCATCTTCCCGCACCGCTGTACTAGGCATGGTGGTGGGCCGGCCACTAACAGAGCACGAGCTGGTCGAGCGCGCACGCGGAGGCGATGGCTCCGCCTACGCGACGCTCGTCCGCGACCACGAGGAGACCGCCTTCCGCATCGCGTACGTCATCTGCGGCAATGCCGCGGACGCCGAGGAGGCGGCCCAGGAGGCCTTCGTCAAGGCGTACCGAGCGCTGGGCCGCTTCCGCTCCGGCGAGCCCCTGCGGCCGTGGCTGCTGGCGATCGTCGCCAACGAGGCGCGCAACCGCCGCCGCTCGGCCGGGCGGCGGGCCGCGCTCGTGCTGCGCGCCGCCGGCGAGGGGCGCCCCTCAGGGGAGGCGGCCCCCTCCCCGGAGGCGGCGCTCCTCGCGGGCGAGCGCCGGACGCTGCTCCTCGACGCGCTCGGCCGGATGGGCGAGCGCGACCGCACCGTGATCGCCTGCCGCTACCTGCTCGAGCTGTCCGAGGCCGAGACCGCGGCGGCGCTCGGCGTGCGGCCGGGGACCGTCAAGTCGCGCCTGTCGCGGGCGCTCGACCGGCTGCGGGAGGAGGTGGGCGAGGATGCTTGAGCGCGAGCTGTCCGAGCTGCGCATCGAGTGGCCCGAGACGCCGGACCTGGCGGCCGCGGTCGTCGGGCGGCTGCACGCGCCGCCGCGCCGGTCGTGGTGGGCGGTCCGGCCGGCATGGCAGGTCGCGGTGGCGGCGGTCGCGCTGCTGATCGCGGTCGTCATGGCGGTGCCGCCGACGCGCGCCGCGGTGCTCGACCTCCTCGGCCTGCGCAGCGTGCGGATCGAGCACCGCGAGCCGCAGCCGTCGCGCTTCGGCTCCGCGCTCGCGCTCGGCGACCCGGTGTCGCTGGAGACCGCGCGCCGGCGCACGAGCTTCCCGCTACGCCTCCCGTCCTCGCTCGGCCGCCCGGACGCGGTGTACCTCGACGAGAGCCCGGTCACCGGCACGCGCGTCGACCTGCTCTACCGCGCCCGCCCCGGGCTGCCGCGGGCGAGCACGGTCGGCGCCGGCCTACTCGTGACCGAGTTCCGCGCCACCGCCTCGCCCGTGATCCAGAAGACGGTCGGCTCCGCGACGCGCTTCGAGCAGCTCGAGGTCGGCGGCGACCCGGCGTACTTCTTCTCAGGCCGTGAGCACGGGTTCGCCTACGTGCCGAGCGAGGGCCAGGTCTCGTTCGAGGACCAGCGGCTGGCGGGGAACACGCTGCTGGTCGAGCGGCGGGACGGGGTGTTGCTGCGGATCGAGGGGCGGTTGTCGCGGGAGCGGGCTGTCGCGATCGCCGAGTCGGTGCGGTAGGAACGTCAACTGCTTGCTGGGTAGGGAAGCAGCGACGCCGGCGTGGGTTTCGTCGCAATCGTGCGCAGCCGCGCGATCGTTGCGACGAAACCGCCCTGTGGCGTGGGTTTCGCAGCAGTCTCGCGCCGCTGGCGGACGATTGCTGCGAAACCTACCCTCTCACCCGCCCGACCCAGCCGGGGTTGCCGTTCGCCCGCGCCTACAACGGCCGCCGACCCGCGAACCCGGACTCGACACCGTGCCAGTGCGTCACCGACGGCTCGTCCAACAGCCAGCACAGATACACCTCACGACCGTCGATCACGGCCGGGAAGTCGACGAGCCCGCGCTCGAGGTCGCGGACCACGATGTCCAGGCGATCGAGCGCCTCGAAGCCGAGCGCGACCTCGATCGACGCCCGGGCGCGGTCGGCGCCCGGCCAAGCCCCGCCGGTGGACTCCGCGAGCAGCGCGAAGTCGGTGTCGAACTCGCCGTCGGACAGCACGCGCCGCGCCGCGCGGACGCGGCGGACGGTCGCTCCCACGATCGGACGGAGGGCGTTGGCCTCCTCCGGGGTCCAGTGGCGCTCGTGCAGCATCCGTCTCCAGTTTTACCCCTTTGCGAACGCGAGGGCATCAACCGCCGCAGAAGCACCATCTAGACTCGAACGACGGTTATGGACGCCCCGGGTGAACTCGGCCTCGTGCAGCGCTTCGTGAACACGGCCGACCTCGACGCGGGGACCGACCGGCTCGCGGACGAACCGGGGCTCGAGGGCTGGCTCGCCGAGGCCGGAATCGCCGCCACCGTCGGCCCCGGCGACCGCGAGCGCGTCGTCGCCGTCCGCGAGGGCCTGCGGGCGCTGCTGCTCGCCAACCACGGCGGCGCGCCCGACCCGGCGGCGATCGCCGCGCTCGACCGCGCCGCCGGCGACGCCCCGATCGTCGTCGCGTTCGATCCCAACGGCGCCGCGACGCTCGCCCCCTCCAGGCCCGGCGTCGACGGCGCGCTCGCCACGCTGCTCGCGATCGTCGCCAGCGCCCAGGCCGAGGGCACGTGGTCGCGCCTGAAGGCGTGCCCGAACGACCGCTGCCACTGGGCGTTCTACGACCGCTCGCGCAACCGCTCCCGGACGTGGTGCGCGATGAGCGTGTGCGGCAACCGTGCGAAGGCGCGCAGCTACCGCGCGCGTCACCGGTAGCGGCCGCCCGCCTTCGCCCAGTCGAGCAGGTGCTCGACGCCGCAGAACCCGTCGTGCACGCGGTGCTCGCCGCGCGTGCGCTCGAGCAGGACGTGCGCCTCGCCCAGCTCGGCGCCGCACCACGCGCACGTCTGCAGCCGCGGATCGTCGGCCGCCTCGCCGGGCTCCCACCACGCGCCGCGGATCGCCCACGGGACGACGTGCTCGAGCCGGCAGAACACCGCCCGCCGCCCACCCGCCGGCTCGTACGCGCGGAAGCCCGACTCGACCTCGGCCCCGCACCAGCTGCAGCGGTCGCTCACGGGAGCACGAACCGCCGGTCGCCGGCCGCGATTACCAGCGGCTCGCCCTCGCGCGCGGCGATCGTGATCGGCAGCGCGGGATCGCGCGTCGCGAACTCGGCGGTGGCCACGCTGCGGCCTCCGAACGCGCTCGCGAGCCCGAGCAGCGCGGCGGCGAGGTTGGCGATCGCGCCCAACGGCGCCTCCAGCTCGCCGGTCTCGGCGTCGATCGCCAGCGCGGTCGGCGGCGGCGGCCGCAGCTCCGGGAACGGGCGCGGCGCGGCGTCGATCGCCGCGGACGCCGGCACCTGCCACGTACGCCCGCCGTCGGTGACCTCGACGTCGCCCCCGGCGCAGTCGAGCATGGTCGCCTCGCCGCCGTCGCCGGGATCGGCGAGCAGCACGACGCGCTCGGCGCCGGACTGCTCGGCGAAGGCGCGCACCGTCGCGACTGCCTCCTGGACGTCCACGGCGAGTGATGGTGGCACGGCTTGGGTAGGCGGGCGGCGATGCCCTACATCGAGCCGGCGCCCGACCTCGGCGGCCGCGACCCCGCCGCGCTGCTCGCCGCCGCCCGCGCCGCGATGGAGAGCGTGACGTTCGGCGACGAGGACGACCCCCGCTTCCACCTGGACCCGATCCCGCGCGTGATCACGGCCCGCGAGTGGGGGGAGCTCGAACCCGGGCTCGCCCAGCGCGTGCGCGCGCTCGACGCCTGGTGCGCCGACGTCTACGGCGAGCGTCGGATCGTGCGCGACGGCCTCGTCCCCGCGCGCGTGATCGAGACGATCGACACGCTCGAGCCGCGGCTGCGCGGGCTGACGCTGCCGCTGTGGGTCGGGATCGCCGGCCTCGACGTCGTGCGCGCGCCCGACGGGCGCTTTCTCGTGCTCGAGGACAACCTGCGCACGCCGAGCGGCATGGCCTATGCGGTGGCGGCGCGCGCGACCAGCGATCGGCTGCTCGGCGCCGACGCGGTGCCGCTCGACGGGCTGCGCGGCATGCTCGAGGCGACGTTCGCCGCCGTCGCGCCGGGCGACGATCGGCCGCGGGGCGTGGTGCTGACCGACGGCCCGGACAACCCGGCGTTCTGGGAGCACGAGCAGCTCGCCGAGCTGCTCGGCATCCCGGTGCTCCGCCCGGACGAGGTCGATCTCGCGGCGTTCGACGTCGTCTACCGCCGCACGAACGGCAGCCGGCTCGACTCGCCGGTCGGGCAGCTGCTCGAGCGCCCGTGGCGCGAGGGCCGGATCGGGCTGGTCAGCGCGTTCGGGGTCGGCGTCGGCGACGACAAGCTCGCGCACGCCTACGTCGAGGACATGGTGCGCTACTACCTCGGCGAGGAGCCGCGCCTGCGGTCGGTCCGCACGTTCGACCTCGGGCGCCCCGAGGTGCTCGAAGAGGCGCTGGACCGGATCGAGGAGCTCGTCATCAAGCCGCGCGCGGGCTACGGCGGCGAGGGCGTGGTGATCTGCCCGCACGCCGAACCGGAGGACGTCGCGCGCGTGCGCGAGGAGGTGCGGGCCAGGCCCGAGGACCACATCGCGCAGGAGCTGATCGAGCTGTCCGAGCACCCGACGGTGGTCGACGGCGCGCTCGCCCCGCGCCACGTCGACCTGCGCCCGTTCGTGTTCCTCGGGCCGGAGGGCGCGGCCAGCGTGCTCCCGGGCGGGCTCACGCGCGTGGCGCTCGACGAGGGGGCGCTGGTCGTCAACTCCTCCCAGAACGGCGGCGCCAAGGACACCTGGGTCCTGCGCTAGCGGGTCTCGGCCGCCGCCCGGCGCGCCTCGATCTCGTGCGGGTTGTTCCGGTAGCCCTGGTAGAGGTATGAGGTCCACAGCCGCAGCCGCCGGTGCTGGTCCTGCCAGACGTGGCACAGCTCGTGGACGATCAGGTCGTCGGACGTCTC
>DATDKF010000131.1:0-2875 GCA_036520135.1 Solirubrobacteraceae bacterium | reverse complement strand
AGCGAGAACCGCTGTTCGCCGCCCCCGCGGCCGCGGTCGAGGTCGCGCGATGAGCCGCGCCGAGCCCGCCCGCACGCGCACCTTCAGCTGGGACGACCCGCTGGCCTCCGCGGCCAAGGGCGTGACGATGGACGGGCTGGAGTACCTGCGCCTCGTCGCCTCCGGCGAGCTGCCGCCCCCGCCGATCGCGTCGCTGCTGGGCATGACGATCGACGAGCTCGAGCACGGCCGCGCCGTCTTCGGCCTGGAGCCGGCCGAGTGGATGTACAACCCGATCGGGTCCGTCCACGGCGGCATCGCCGCGACGATCCTCGACTCGTGCATGGGCTGCGCGATCCACACGACCCTGCCGCAGGGCCACGCCTTCACGACGACCGACCTGCAAGTCCGATACCTCGGCGCGATGTCCCACGACACCGGCAAGGTCCAGGCGATCGGCGAAGTCGTCCACGTCGGCGGTCGCGTCGCGGCCGCTGAGGGACGGATCGTGGACGGCGACGGGACGCTACTCGCGCACGGCACGACTGGGTGCCTCGTGACCCGGCCGCCACGGGCCGACGCACAGCGGCACCGGCAGGTGGCCTGATGACCCCCTCCGACATCTCGCCGCGGCAGCACCCCCTCTCACACGTCCACAGCCAACCCCCAAGGAGTCCCCGTGCAGATTCAAGGAGCCGTCGCCCTCGTCACCGGTGCCAACCGAGGCATCGGCAAGTCGTTCGTTCAAGCACTGCTCGACCGCGGCGCAGCGACCGTCTACGCCGGCGCCCGTAACCCCGCGACAGTCGACGTCACCGACGACCGCGTGCGCTCGGTGCGCCTCGACGTCACGGACCCGTCGAGCATCGCCGCGCTGGGTGAGGAGCTTCCCGACGTACGCCTGGTGGTCAACAACGCCGGCATCGCCCGCCCGGGCAGCCCGCTGGGTGTCAGCCTCGACGACGCCCGCGCCGAACTCGACGTGAACTACTTCGGCCTGATCGCGATGACACAGGCATTCGGCCCTGTTCTGGCGGCCAACGGCGGCGGGGCCTTCGTCAACGTCCTGTCGGTGGCTTCCTGGGTTGGCAGCCCGACGCTGCCGACCTACGCGGCGTCGAAGTCCGCCGCTTGGAGCTTCACCAACGCCGCGCGCATCGAGCTCAAGCGTCAGAACACCCAGGTCGTCGGCGTGCACGTCGGCTACGTCGACACCGACCTGACCGCCGGGCTCGACGGGGAGAAAACGCCGCCCGCCGTGGTCGCCACGGCCGGATTGGATGCCGTGGAGTCCGAGGCCCCGGAGGCGGTGGTGGATGACATCAGTCGGCAGGTCAAGGCGGGGTTGAGTAATGACCAACAGCTGATCTACCCGCAGCTCGAGCGCGAGTTTGCAGCCCAGTTCGAGTCGCTGGCCATCCCTCCCGGCTTCCCTGACAGCTAAATACAGAGAAACCAATCAGCCTGATCATCGAGGCGCGCGTCAACAGGATGGTCGCCGCGACGAAGAAGCTCGAAGCGGACATCGGCATCGACCGGTCTGCGTTTAGAGAAACACGCTGGGCCTGAGGCGGCGCCTCTCACCGTTTACTGACGGAGCAGCGCCAGTCGCGTATCCGGTCCGGGGATGCTGACGTTCGCCACGGCAGCTCGTGAAGTAGCTGTCGGCGCCGCCAGCGAGCGCCCGAGCATCAATCCGGCGGTGCGTCTGCTCCGGACGACGCCCAGGCGCAGGTCCCACGGCCGCTTGACGCTCGCATCCGCCGCACAGAGCAGGCGTGACGTCAACGTCCACCGAGACGACTGTCGCTCGTCCAAGGCGAGCGTGACGGGCGGTGCAACACAGGCGCTCGCTGCTTCACGACTGCAGGCATCGTTTGCCCGATGCCCACGCCGACATGAGGGGCACCGCCCGGCGCTAACCCTTGGACGACACGCGATCGTCGATCAGCTTCAAGGCCGTTTCCGCACCGCGCTCGAGGAGCTGATCGGACAGGTCGCGGTCGGTCAGCGCCCTGGACAGCTGCAGGGTGCCGACCATCAGTCCGAGGAGCGTGAGCGCGTCGGTTCGGGCAGCCTCGGCGTCTGTGGGGTCCAGGCGTGCCGCGATCTCGTCGGCGGTGGCGAGCTGCTCGTTGGTGAAGACCTGTCTGGTGGTGGCGGGGCGGCGCACGATCTCGTCGAGCAGCGCGGCCGACGGGCAGCCGTCGGCGCACTGGTCGCGGTGCTCGGGAGACAGGTAGGCGCGGATGATCGCTTCGAGTCCCGCCCGATCCGACGGCAGGCCGTCGAAGCCCTGGCGCTGCGTGCGCAGCTGGTCGGCGAGGACGTTGGCGACGAGATCCTCTTTCGATTTGAAGTGGGCATAGAAGGCGCCGTTGGTCAGGCCGGCGTCGGACATCACGGCGGCGACGCCGGCACCGTCGATGCCGTCTTGTTTGAAGCGCCGTCCGGCTGCTTCGAGGATGCGTTGTCTGGTGGCCTGCTTTTGGTCCTTGGGGTAGCGCATCGCGAACCTCTCTCGTCGAACTGCTCTCGATCGTGCTGGGGACCTACACGCGTCCCGCTATTGCATTATGCCCGTACTATTGTAGTATGGTCGTAATACCAATTCGAGAGAGGATTCAGGATGTCTCCCAGCAGCACCAACAAGTGGCTCGCGCTGGCGCTGCTAGCCGCCGCCCAGTTCGTCGTCGTACTCGACGCATCGATCGTCAACGTCGCGCTTCCGTCGATCGGGACGGACCTCGGGTTCTCGTCGGACAACCTGTCGTGGGTCGTCAACGCGTACGTGCTCGTGTTCGGCGGCTTCCTGCTCCTCGGCGGTCGTATCGCCGACCTGCTCGGACGTCGCCGGCTGTTCGTCGCTGGCCTGATCCTGTTCGCGGCCGCATCG
>DATDKF010000130.1:0-2182 GCA_036520135.1 Solirubrobacteraceae bacterium | reverse complement strand
CGCGGATCGCCGGCGCGGCCGACGAGCAGTGGGAGGCGATCCACCGGCGGCTGCATGAGTGGGCGCGCGTGCTGCGCGCCGGCGGCGTCGCGTCGCTGACCGAGACGATCACGCTCGCCGAGGGGCTGCCCGAGCGCGTGCTGGCCGCCGCCGACGGCGAGCGGGCGCTGACCGACCTGCGGCACGTCGGCCAGCTCCTGCACGCGGCGGCGACGACCGAGCAGCTCGGTACGACCGCGCTCGTCCAGTGGCTGCGCCGCCGCATCGCCGAGGCCGAGCAGGACACCAGCGACGAGGACCGCAGCCGCCGCCTGGAGTCCGACGCCCAGGCGGTCCAGGTGCTCACCGTGCACCGCAGCAAGGGTCTGGAGTTCCCGATCGTCTACTACCCGCACCTGTGGGAGCCCGGGTACATCCCGGCTGGGCTGCCGGTCGCCTACCACGACCCCGACGCGGGTGACCGCCGCACGATCGACGTCGGGCTCGAGGGCCCGGACTTCGACCGCCACAAGCAGCAGCACCTCGTCGAGGAGCGCGGCGAGGACCTGCGGCTCGCGTACGTCGCGCTCACGCGCGCGAAGCACCAGGCGATCGTGTGGTGGGCGCCGTCGTGGAACAGCCGCGACAGCGCGCTCGGCCGCCTGCTGTTCGCTCGCGCCGCCGACGGCACCGTGCCCGCGGTCGGGCGCGGCACGCCGAGCGACGCCGCGGCGGTCCAGCGGTTCGAGACGCTGGCCGCCGAGGCGCCGGGTCGGATCAGCGTCGAGCGCGCGCGGCTCGAGCTGGCGACGGAGTGGGGCGGGCCGCTGCGCCCGCCCGCCGAGCTGACCGCCGAGCGGTTCGAGCGCCCGCTCGACCGCCGCTGGCGGCGCACGTCGTTCAGCGACATCACGAGCGGCGCGCACGAGGCGCGGGTGGGCAGCGAGCCGGAGGAGGGGCTGCTGGCCGACGAGCCGGAGGCGCCCGTGCGGCCCGCCGCGCCCGCCGGGGACGAGGCGCTGCGCGCGGTCCCTTCGCTGCTCGGGGAGATGCCCGCCGGCACGAGCGTCGGCACGTTCGTGCACCGCGTCCTGGAGGCGGCCGACTTCGCGGCCGCGGACCTCGAAGCCGAGCTGGCCGCGCGCGTCGCCGAGGTGCAGGCGCGCCGCGCGGTCGACATCGGCGACCCGCGGGTCGCCGTCGCCGGCCTGCGGTCGGCGATCGAGACGCCGCTCGGCGGCGGGCTGCGGCTGCGCGACCTCGCGCGCGCGGACCGGCTCGACGAGCTGGCCTTCGAGCTCCCGCTCGTCGGCGGCGAGGCGCCGACCGGCGACCTCGCGCTCGACGCCGTCGCGGCCGTGCTGCGCGCGCACCTGCCGGCGGGGGACCCGCTGGCGGGCTACGCGGACCGGCTCGCCGACCCGGCGCTGCGCCGCAGCGTGCGCGGCTACGTGACCGGCAGCATCGACCTCGTCGCGCGCGCCGGCGAGCGCTTCACGGTCGTCGACTACAAGACCAACTGGCTCGGCGCGCCCGGCGAGGAGCTGACCGCGTGGCACCACCGCCCGGCCGCGCTGGCCGCCGAGATGGAGCGCGGGCACTACGGCCTGCAGGCGCTGCTGTACACGGTCGCGCTGCACCGCTACCTGCGCTGGCGGATGCCGGCGTACGACCCCGAGCGCCACCTCGGCGGCGTGCTGTACCTGTTCGTGCGCGGGATGACGGGACCGGACACGCCGGTCGTGGACGGGACGTCGTGCGGGGTGTTCGCGTGGCGGCCGCCGGCCGCGCTCGTCGAGGCGCTCAGCGACGCGCTGGACCGGCCATGACCGAGGTCCGCATCGCCCTGCGGGCCACCGGTCTGCTGCAGGAGTTCAACGCGGCGGGCGTGCTGGCGCCGGCCGACGTGCACGTGGCGCGGCGCCTGGCCGCGCTCGCGGGCGAGACCGACGAGACAGTGCTGCTGGCCGCGGCACTCGCCGTCCGCGGCCCGCGGCTCGGCCACGTCCTCGTCGACCTCGCGACGATCCGCGACACGGCGACGGTCGACACCGACGAGCCCGTCGACCTGACCGCGCTGCCGTGGCCCGACGTCGACGCCTGGCTCGCCGCCGTCCGCGCGAGCCCGCTCGCCGGTCCGCTGCGGCTCGAGGGCAGCGCGCTGTACCTCGACCGCTACTGGCGCGAGGAGGTGCAGGTCGCG
>DATDKF010000129.1:0-13055 GCA_036520135.1 Solirubrobacteraceae bacterium | reverse complement strand
GACGGTCGCCGAGTCGGGCGCGTGCAGGCCGCCGGCGAACACCCACGCGCCCGCCGCCTTGATCTCGGCGTTGATGACCTCGAGGTCGGCGGTGACCTGCTCGAGGAACTCGGGGTCGGGGGTCCCGCCCGTGGGCTGGTAAACACTCATCAGGTACTTCATCCGGTCCTCCTTCGGGTGGCTTTCACCCTCTACACGAACGGCGACCGGCTAGATCGACAGCTCCGCGTCGATCGCGACCTTCACCTCGTCGGCGACCTTGAGCGCGCCGAACAGCGCCGAGTACGGCTTCATACCGAAGTCGGTCTGCCGGACGACCGCGACGGCGTGGAGCCGCCCGTCCGCGACCGCGACGTTGAACGCGACCGGGCGCGTCGTGCCGAGCAGCGTCAGCTCGCCCTGCACGCTGAGACCGTCGGCGGTGCCTGTGACCTCGGTCGACCGGAACGCGATCGGCTCGCGCCTGAGGACCTCGTCGTCGACCGTCTGCTCGATGTTCGCGCGGTCGCCGTCGTCGAGCGCCTGCATCCCGCCGGTTCCCTCGCGCACCCTCAGCGACGTCGCGTCGGCGGTGAGCTCGATCGCGGTCGGCTCCCCGGCGTCGAGCGTCGCGCTCCAGGAAGTGACCTCGAGCAGCAGGTCGTGCCCCGCCTTGGCCACCGCCCCGGTCCGGCCGGTGCGCACCGTGAGCGTCCCGTTGTCCGGGCCGAGCCTGTAGGAGCCCGGGCTGATCGACACCCGCGGGAGCCTATCCATACACTCGCTGCACCGATCCGAGGAGGCCACTGATGGCAGTAGTGCTCGAGCATCCGTTCACGATGTCGCACTCGACCGACGAGAACTTCGCCGCCGTCACGGACCTCGAGCGCGTCGTCCCGTGCGTCGAGGGCGGCCACGTGCTCGAGAAGACCGGCGACGCCTCGGTCCGGGCGGAGATCGTCGTGAAGATGGGCGCGATGTCGATGACGTTCACCGGCACTGTCGAGGTCGTCGAGAAGGACGATGCGGCGCACCGCGCGGTGCTGAGCGTGAAGTCGCGGGAGGCCGGCGGCCAGGGCCACGCCAACGCGACCGTGACGTTCGCGCTCGCCGACGGCAGCGGGACGGTCCAGACCAACGCGCAGATCACCGGCAAGGCGGCGTCGATGGGCGAGGGGGTCGTCGCCGGGGTGCTCGATGCGCTGATCAAGGACTTCACGGGCAAGCTCGAGCGGCTCTGACGCGATGGGCCGGGTCACGATGCGCGAGGTGCGGCCGGGCGAGGTGCCGCCCGACGGCGCGACTGCGATCCAGGAGTCGGTCGACCGGCCCGCGTTCACCGGCAACGGCCCCGACGACTACGTGTGCGTGAAGTGCGGCAACGTGCTCGCCGCGTCGATGCACGAGATCCAGATGACGCTTAAGGTGCGCGTCAAGTGCGCGCGCTGCGCGACGGTCAACGTCGCGATCACCGACATCAAGGGCTCGCCGATACGGATCCGATGAGCACGGCGGAGTGGCGGCGGTAGGCCGCCGCGCCGTCGCCGTCGACCGCCGGGATCCGGATCAGCGGCGGGTGCCCCATCGCCGCCGTTGCGAGGTCGCGCAGCGCGTCGTGGTACGCGCGCTCGCGCTGCACGCCGCCGAAGCCGAAGCCCTTGGCGGCGAGCCCGCGCGCGATGCCGTCGCTGCGCGCCGCCCACTCCCGGCACAGCGCCTTGTGCTCCTCGATCTCGAAGCCGACCGCCGCGCCGGCGGAGTAGAGCTCGAGCGCGGCGAGCCGGAACGACGTGAAGTGCTCGGGGCCGTCGACCTCGATCACCGTGCCCGTTGGCGCGTGCACCAGCTCGACCGGGAGCAGGAGGTTCGCGCGCGCGGCGTGCAGCACTGCGACGTCGCCCTTCAGGCGCGCGAAGATCGCCGCCAGCCGCTCGAGCGCGGCCTTGACGGGCGCGACGAGCGCGGGGTCGCGGCGGGCCTTGGCGACGCGCTCGAGGCCGACGTGGCCCTGCTCGCACAACCAGTCAAACGAGGCGGGCCCGAGCACGATGCCGTCCTCGGCCGCCGCGCGCGCGAAGGCCGACTGGAGTTTCGCGGGCGCCACCGGCCGATCGTAGCCGTGACCGAACGGGCAGCCGCAGTGCCCGAAGGACCCTGGCGCGCGGCCCGGCGAACGGCGAAGGTTCCCAGCATGAGCGCCCGCGTGCTGCTGGGGAACCTGGAGCCGATCGTCCGGCTCGGCATGGAAGTCGTCCTGGAGGAGGACGGCATCGAGGTGATCGGCGAGGAGCCGCGCCCCCAGCCGCTCGTGCTGCTGGCGGGGCGCCTGCGGCCCGATGCCGTCGTGCTCGACCTGCGGCACGCGGCGTCGCGCGAGCTGGGCGACCGGATCCGCTCGGCCTCCCCGGACACCACGGTGGTGTTCTGGGCCCGCGACGAGGACCTGATGGAGATCGCCGGCCCTGACGGCGGCGAGCGCCGGCGGGTACCGGCGCCGGCGCGAGACGACCTGCGGAGCGCGCTGGCCGGAAGCCGGGTCGTGCGGTGATCGCCGCAGCGGAGACGCTGCTCGCGAGCACGAACGTCGTCCTCGACGCCGACGGCGCCGGCGACCTGCGGGCGGGCCGCGTCGATCCGCGCGTTCTCGCCGTGCTGGAGCACCTCAGCCGCGACCACGCGATCGTGGTCTCGTCGCTGTGCTCCGGCCATCCCCGGTTCACCGCCAACGGGACGGTCTCCAGCCACCACCACGGCCGCGGCGCCGACATCGCCGCGTTCGACGGCACCCCGGTCGGCGCGACGAACCTCGCGGCGCGCGCAATCGCGGCGTCGCTCCAGGAGCTCGACCCCGCGATCCGCCCGGACGAGATCGGCACGCCGTGGGCGATCGCGGGTCCCGGCTACTTCACCGATGCCCATCACGAGGACCACGTCCACATCGGCTTCAGGGCGGCGAATGCCGACGGCTGGACGCCGCCCGACGTCGAGCCGAGCGCGACGCTGGCATTCGCCGTCCCGTCCGCCCGCGTCAGCGCGGCGCGGCGGGCGCGGCCGCAGGGCGCCGGGGCGAAGGCGCTGGCGGCGCTCGCGGAGGCGAAGCGGCATCTCGGGGCGCTGTACGAGCCGGGTGGCTCGACGCCCGAGACGGGCTTCGACTGCTCGGGCCTTACGCAGTGGTCGTACGCGCAGGCGGGCATCGAGATCCCGCGCGTGAGCCACCAGCAGCTGCTCGCCGCCAACGGGACCCCGGTCGAGCGCGAGGAGCTGCTGCCGGGCGACCTGGTGTTCTTCCGCGACGTCGGCGGCTTCGTCCACCATGTGGGCATCGCGGCCGGCGGCGAGCGCTTCGTCCACGCCCCGCGCGCGGGCGCCGCCGTACAGATCTCGAGCCTCGCCGAGGGAGACCACGCGCGGCAGTTCGCCGGCGGCCGGCGCTTCGATCCGCCGGACGCCGCGGGGCCGCCCGACCGCGCGGCGGTCGGCGCGGCCAGCGCGCGCGTGGCGCGTGACGCGAGCGAGGTGCGGCGCGCCGACTCGCTCCTGTTCGCGGCCGTGAAGGCCCAGGAGGCGGCGAAGGCGAAGACGTCCCCGGAGACCGGTCACCCGACGGCCGCGCAGGCGGGGCTCCCGCCCGAGCTGACCGCCATGGCGCCGCTCGCCGAAGCGGGCGTGACGGTGACGGAGTTCATCGAAGAGGCGCTCGCGGTCAAACGGCGGCGGATCGCCGACGGGGACGTCGACTTCGGGCGAGACCAGGGCGATTGGGGCGAATGGATCGCCCTTTCGCTGCCCAGGGGCTCCGCGTAGTATCGGTCCACTCTGAAGCTGTTCGTCGTCGATCCCCACGCGATCTACCGGCGGGGCCTCGCCGCGTCGCTCGAACTGATGCCAGAGGTGGTTCGCGTGGGCCACGCCGAGAGCGTCGACGAGGCGCGCGCGCACCCGGGCCTTGCCGGGGCGGACGTCGTGATCGTCGATCCGGCGGCCGAGGGCGCGCAGGACTTCATCGCGGCGATCGACGGGCGCGTGATGGTGTGCTCGTCCGACACGTCCGAGGCGTCGGTGCTGGCCGCGATGCAGGCGGGAGCCGTCGGCTACCTGCGCAAGGACACGCTGACGACGGACAGTCTCGGCGCGGCGGTCAGGGCCGCGTTCAACGGCACCGGCGTGATGGAGACGGAGCTGCTCGGGAGCCTGCTCAAGAGCGTTTCGCTGGCGCCGGACCGCCCGCCCGTCGCGCGCCTCACCGAGCGCGAGCAGCAGGTCCTGGCGCTGATCGCGGCCGGCCACCCGACGCGCGAGGTGGCGCAGCAGCTCAGCTACTCGGAGCGTACAGTCAAGAACGTCCTGCACGACGTCGTCACCAAGCTGAACGCCCGTAGCCGGTCGCAGGCCGTCGCCTTCGCGGTGCGCGAGGGCCTGATCTGACCACCGTCGCGCCGCTCCTGGAGGGGCGGCGGATCGTCGTGTGCGCCGGGTCGGGCGGCGTCGGGAAGACCACGACGGCCGCCGCGCTGGCGATGGGCATGGCCGAGCGCGGGCTCAAGGTGGCGGTCGTGACGATCGATCCCGCCAAGCGGCTCGCCGACTCGCTCGGGCTCGAGGAGCTCGGCAACGAGCCACGGCTCGTCGACCCCGAGCGCTTCAGCGGGCACGGGGTGACCATCACCGGCGAGCTGTGGGCCTTGATGCTCGACTCCAAGGGCACGTTCGACGCGCTGATCGAGCGCCTCGCGCCCGACCGCGCGACCGCCGAGGAGGTGCTCTCGAACCGGATCTACCAGCAGCTCTCGAACGCGGTCGCCGGCTCACAGGAGTTCACCGCGATCGCCAAGCTCTACGAGCTCGACCAGGAGGGCGACTACGACCTGCTCGTGCTCGACACGCCGCCGTCGCGCAACGCGCTCGACTTCCTCGACGCCCCTCGGCGGCTGACCGGCTTCTTCCAGGGCCGCGCGATCAAGATGTTCCTGCGCCCGGCCGGGATCGGCGGGCGGATCCTCGGCCGCGGCACCGGCGTCGTGTTCGGGCTGATGGAGCGGCTCACGGGCGTGGACCTGCTGCACGACCTGTCGGTCTTCTTCCGCGCGCTCGGCGGGATGATCGACGGCTTCACGGAGCGCGCTCGCCGCGTCGGCCTGCTGCTCTCGGACCCCGGGACGACGTTCCTGATCATCACCGCGCCGCGCCACGACCCGGTCGAGGAGGCGATCTTCTTCCACCGCAAGCTGCGCGACGCCGACATGCCGTTCGGCGGGCTCGTCGTCAACCGCCTGCACGCCGCGCCGGACGGCGACGGCGCGCTCCCGCCGGAGCTGTCGGAGGGCCTGGCGCGGCGCGTCGGCACGGCCGCAGGCGAGCTCACCGCGCTGGTCGAGCGCGAGCGGGCGAGCCTCGCGCACCTGCGCGACCGGCTCGGCGACCCGCCGACGATCGTCATCCCCGAGCTCGACGGCGACGTCCACGACGTCGAGGGCCTCGCGCTGATGCGCGAGCACCTGTTCTAGGCGAGCTGCTCCTCGGCCTCGCGCATCTCGTCGGCCACGCGGCGCAGCTGCGGGTCCAGGTGCCCGCAGAGCACGTCGCGCAGGACCGCGCGGACGTTGCCGCCGAGGTCGGCGATCAGGTCCTCGACCGCCGGCTCGGGGCGGACGTGGCCGGTGATCGCGGCGCGCTCGAGCCGGATCGCCTCGTCGAGCCGGCGCTCGAGCGGCGGGCGGTCTTCCGGCGTGGCGCAGATGACGGCGAGGCGCTCGGCCATGCCGTCGTAGCCGGGGGCGTCGGGGTCGGCGAGCAGCGCGCGGCCGGCGAGCAGCCAATCGGTCAGCGCCTCGACGGCGAAGGCGCGCTCGCAGCCGAGCTCGAAGCGCCGCAGCGCCCACGCGAGCTCGCCGGCACGCGGCGTGCGGCGGGTCACCAGCGAGCAGAACGCGCGCAGCGGGTCCTCCTCGTCGGCGGCGAGCAGGCAGTCGCCGGCGTCGCGGCGCACGCCGGTGGCCAGCGGCACCGCGCTCCACGCGCCGCCGTTCGTGCGCGCCCAGGCGGCGGGGCCGAGCGACGGCTCGGCGTCGTCCCACAGCCGCAGCGCGGTCTGCAGCCGGCGCAGCCGGCGGCCTGCGTCCTCGAGCGCGCGGCCGTCGCCGACCGCCGAGTCGAGCGCGAGGACCGCGACCGTGCCCATCTCGTCGTGGCGCAGCTCATCGGGGACGTCGCGCAGCGTCTCGGCGCGCACGAGCGCGAGCCCGTCGCCGAGCGCGACCTCCTCGCTCTCCAGCACCAGCCCCTCGACCGGGGCGAGCACGACGGACAGCGACCGGTTGCCGTAGGCCGCCTCCTCGAGCTCGGTGTAGGCGGCGGCGAAGCGGTCGCGGTCGAACGCGAAGTCGGTCGACTCGGCCCAGACGGCGGTGAGGAACGCCTGCAGCGCGGCGTCGGCCCGCTGGCGGTTGTCCGGCGACGGCGTGCGGCGGCCGCGCGCCTGCAGGTAGGCGGGCAGGTCCGGGAGGCCCGCGAGGCCCTGGACGGAGGCCGGATAGGACGGCAGCTTGGCCAGCTCGGTAGACCGGTCAGCGATGAAGCGGCCGGTCAGCGGCCGGTAGCAGTACAGCGGGGCGCTGGCCCGGCCCTGCTCGATCAGCTCGAAGGGGACCTCGGCGCCGCCGGAGATCTCCTCGGCGAGCTGCCACGCGGCCTCCTCGACGAAGGCGGCTAGCGAGTCGTGCAGGGCGCGGTTGTGCATGCCGCGCTCGTTCGCCCCGGTCGACGACCCTCCTCCCGCGCGCACGCGCTATTGCACACGGGTCGGACGGAAACGCCTACGCGGCGACGGCGGGTTCGGGAGCCTCGGGCTTCTCGACCAAGCAGGCGCCGTCCTCGTTGAGCCACTCGCGCCCGTAGACGCGCATCGACTCGACGATGGGGACGAGCGCGCGGCCCTTCTCGGTCAGCGCGTACTCGACCCGCGGGGGCACCTCGGGGTACGTCTGGCGCTTGACGATGCCCTCCTCCTCGAGCGCACGTAGGCGCAGCGAGAGGGTGCGCGGCGAGATGCCGGCGAGCGACCGCTCGAGTTCACAGAACCGGGCGCGGCCCTCCGCGAGATCGCGGATCACGAGCAGCGTCCATTTCCCGCAGACGACGTCCGCGGTACGACAGACGGGACAATCGGAGTTCGGCACGAACCCTAAGGATAACGCAAGACTTCACGAACTGAAGTGCGTCAGCGGCACCGCGACGTCGCGCTCCTCGGTGCCGCGGACGAGCCCGACGGTCAGCGCGTCGCCGGCGCCGTCGAGCGCGTCGAAGAGGTCGTCCATGCTGGCAAGCGTGCGATCGCCGGCGCGGACCAGCAGGTCGCCGCGCTGCAGGCCGGCGGCGGCCGCCGGGCTGTCGCGCACGACGTCGCGCACGAGCAGGCCGTCGCGCTCCGGGAGCCCGACCGCGGTGCGCATCCGGCGAGCGACGCGCGGCGGCGCGAGCGCGACGCCGAGCCGCGGCCGCTCGACCGCGTCGCCGCGCGCGAGCTCCTCGACACGGCGGCGCAGCGCAGCGTCGGCGGGCAGGGCGAGGATGAAGCCGCCGTCGCGCCGGACGGCGTTGAGGCCGAGCAGGTTGCCCGCGAGGTCCACGAGCGGGCCGCCGGAGCTGCCGCGCGGGAGCGGCGCGGTGTGCTCGATCGAGCCGGCGACGCGGCGCCCGCGCGGGCCGCGGAACCCGCGCCCGGTCGCGGAGACGAGCCCGAACGTCGTGCGCAGCCCGCGCCCGCCGGGGTTGGCGAGCGCGAACACCGGCGTGCCGGCCGCGGGCGCGTCGCCGGGCTCCCACCGCGCGGCCGGCGCGTCGCCGGTGTCGACGCCGATCACGGCCACGTCGAGGTCCGGGTCGGCGCCGAGGACGCGCCCCTCGCGGACATCGCCGTCGCCGAGCGCCACCGCGACCTCCTCGCCGCGCAGTACGTGCGCGACGGTCAAGACCTGGTTCGCGGCGATCACGACGCCCGAGCCGCGGCCCCAGCCGCGACCCAGGCCGACGACCGCCGGGCCGACCCTCTCCGCCGCCTCGTTCACGGCCCGCTGCAGGGCCTCCAGCACTTCGGACATCGTCTGCTCCTAGTGACTTGCTACTTGCAAGTGACTGTACCAGAGGGGGCGACGGGACCGGCGAGCCGTCAAGTCGGGCGGCCCAACGAGACCGGCGAACGTCAACTGCGGCTGGGTAAGGGAGGGTGGGATCGAGGGGCGCGGCGGGACCGGCGAGCGCCAAGTCGGGCGGCCCAACGAGACCGGCGAACGTCAACTGCGGCTGGGTAAGGGAGGGTGGAATCGAGGGGGGCGGCGGGACCGGCGAATGGAGGGAAGGGTGGGATCGAGGGGGTGGCTTACGTTTGTTGCCATATAGGCCACATTCGTTAGCCACCCCCTCCCAGCCCTCCCTTCAATGCCGCAGTTGACATACGCAGGCGTAACCTGAACGCACGATGCCACGCCACGCCCGCCGCGCCACCACGCCCCTTGCCGACGCCCTCGCCCGGGTCGGCGACCGCTGGACGCTGCTCGTCGTCGCGGCGCTGCTGGACGGGCCGCTGCGCTTCAACGAGCTGCAGGCGCAGCTCGACGGCATCGCGCCGAACGTCTTGAGCGCGCGCCTCAAGGCCCTGACCGAGCAGGCGCTCGTGGTCACGCAGGCCTACACCGAGCGGCCGCCGCGGTTCGTGTACGAGCTGTCGGAGTCAGGCCGCGAGCTGGCCGGCGCGCTGCGGCTGCTCGCCGACTGGGGCGCGCGCACCGGCGGCGGCGAGCCCTACCGGCACGAGGCCTGCGGCAGCGCGCTCGAGGCGCGCTGGTGGTGCCCGACGTGCGAGCAGGTGGTCGACGACCCCGCCGAGGACGGCGAGGTCGTGCACGTGTGACTCAGCCGTAGGGAACGCCGGGGGGCGGAGCCGACGGCGGCGGGGGCGACGACGGGTGGCCGTCGCTGAGCCCGACGGTCATCGGCGGTGCCGGCGGCTGGGCCTGCTCGTGCGCCGGCGGCTCGTGGGCGACCGGGGCCTCGGGCGCGGGGGACTCCTCGCGCTGCTCCCGCGGGGCGTCGATCGTGGCCTCCGGGCCGTCGGCCGGCTTGGCCGAGGCGGCGACCATCAGCTTGAAGTCGTGCGGCGAGGTGGCCATGCGCATCGCGTCGTCCATCGTGACCCGTCCCGCGTGCAGGTGCTGCAGCAGGTGCTGGTCGAACGTCTGCATGCCGTAGTAGGCGCCCTCGGAGATCACCTCGGGCAGCTGCCCGGTGAGCTTCGGGTCGAGGATCATGTCGTGGACGCGGCCGGTCATCACGAGGATCTCGCAGCACGCCACGCGGCCCTGGCCGGGCTTGGAGGCGGCGGCGACCATCAGCTTGAAGTCGTGCGGCGAGGTCGCCACGTGCATCGCGGCCTCCATCGTCACCCGGCCCGCGTGCAGGTGCTGCAGCAGGTGCTGGTCGAACGTCTGCATGCCGTAGTAGGCGCCCTCGGAGATCACCTCGGGCAACTGCCCGGTGAGCTTCGGGTCGAGGATCATGTCGTGCACGCGGCCTGTCATCACGAGGATCTCGCAGCACGCGACGCGGCCGTTGCCGTCGGCGGTCGGCACGAGCCGCTGGGACACGATGCCCTTCAGCGTGCCGGCGATCATCGCCCGCGCCTGCTGCTGCTGATGCGGCGGGAAGAAGTCGATGATGCGGTTGATCGTCTCGGAGGCGTCGACCGTGTGGAGCGTCGAGAGCACGAGGTGGCCGGTCTCGGCCGCGCTCAGCGCGGTGTGGACCGTCTCCTCGTCGCGCATCTCGCCGATCAGGATCGTGTCCGGGTCCTGGCGCAGGACGCGGCGCAGCGCGCGCTTGAACGACGCGGTGTCGGCGCCGACCTCGCGCTGGTTGATGATCGAGTTGCGGTCGCGGTGCAGGAACTCGATCGGGTCCTCGATCGTGACGATGTGCTTGTGCATCGTCCGGTTCATGTGGTCGAGCATCGCGGCGAGCGTCGTCGACTTGCCGGAGCCGGTCGTGCCGGTGAGCAGCAGGATGCCGCGCTCCTCCTCGGCGAGCGAGGTGACGACCTCGGGCAGGCCGAGCTCGTCGACCGACTTGATCACGACCGGGATCGCACGCATGACGATCGAGACCGAGCCGCGCTGGCGGAAGGCGTTGACGCGGAAGCGCCCGAGACCCTCGACGGCGTACGAGAAGTCGACCTCGTTCTCGGCCTCGAACTCCGAGACCTTGTCGTTGTCGGTGAGCATCTCCGCGAGGGCACGCTCGGTGTCCTCGGGGTACAGCCGCTCGGTGTCCGGGATGGCCTCGAGGTGGCCGTGGAGCCGGATGAGCGGGTACGACGGGACCTTGAGGTGGAGGTCCGAGCCCTCGGCGGCGATGAGGTAGCGGAGCGCGTGATCGAGATCAAAAGCCATGTTCCGGTCTAGATCGGCGCCGCCACGCCTCGCCTTTAACCCGGTGCAAGGTTGCCGATCTTGGCGACGGCGCGGGCGCGGGTCGGAACGTCGAGCTTGCGCAGGATCGCGGACACGTGGTGGTCGACGGTTCGGCGCGAGAGCACCAGCCGGTCCGCGATCTCCGCGTTGCTGAGCCCTTCCGCGATCAGCTGCAGCACCTCGGCCTCGCGCGCGGTCAGTCCGGCCGGGTTGTTGCGCGTTCCGGGGCGCGGGCCGCGGCGCCGCAGCCGGCGCACGGCGGCGCGCGCGCCGAGCCGCGCCAGCGCGTCGACGTCCTCGATCGCGAGCGCCGCCTCGTACGGCGCGCCGAGCGCGCCCCAGCGCTCGGCCGCTGCCGCGGGCGGGCCTGCGATCTCGGTCGCGAACGGTTCCGCGATCCACCCGGGCGGCGGCGCCGGGTCGCCCGCCCGGTGACGCCAGACGGCCAGCTCGCCGGCGAGCCAGGGGTCGCGGTGGCCGATCGCGAGCTCCCAGGCGAGGTCGACCGCGGCGAGCACGCCCTCGGCGTCGGCATCCAACCACGCCAGCTCGGCCCGCGCGGCCGCGACCTGCGAGAGCCGCTGCAGCTCGCCGGTCGCCCGCGCCAGCTTGAGCGCCTCGTCGAGCGGCTCGCCGGCCTGCGGATCGCCGCGGCGCGCTCGCGCGATGCCGAGCGCCGACAGCGCCGGGATGCGCGAGATCGGCGCCGAGCGCGGGTGCCGGAGCACCTCGCCCGCGTACTCGGCGGCGGCGTCGTAGCGGCCGGAGCGCAGCTCGACCATCGCCCGCCAGGCGGTGAGGTAGAGCCGCCACAGGTCGAGGTCGTGCGCAGCGCAGTACTCCACGGCGACGGCGAACAACTCGCCGGAGGAGGCGTGCTCCCAGTGCCTGACCGACGTCGCCGCGAGGTTGATGTAGGCGCGCGCGACGTGCTCCTCGAGGTCATCCGCCAGCGCGAGCTCGAGGCTGCGCTCGATCATCTCCCGCCCTTCGGGCACCCCGGCGAGGTACTCGGCGGTGCCGACGTTGTTGAGCGCGTGGACGACGATCTCGTGCTCGCCGAGCCGCTCGGCGAGCTCGATCGCGCGGTCGCCCCACTCGCGGGCGGCGAACGGGTCGCCGCGTAGCATCGCGAGCTGCGCGCGGTTGGAGTAGGCCATCGCCAGCTCGCGGCCCGGCGGCAGCGGCTCGAGCTGCGCCACGGCCTCGGCGGCGTAGCGTTCGGCATCGGCGCTCGCGCCGTTGAACCAGTGCAGGCGCGATAGCCAGCGGCGGGCGTCACCCTCCGCGATGCCGTCGCCGAGCTCGCGCCGCGTGGCGAGCGCCTCTTCGCGCGCGGCGATCGCGTCGTCGACCTGGTCGGTGAGGTAGCACTCGTAGGATCGGCGTTCGAGCAGCGCGGCGCGCTCGGCGGTGCCGAGCCCGTCGGCCCAGCGCAGCGCGCGGGCGTACTGGGCCGCCGCCTCGGTGTGGGCACCGAGCGCGGCGGCGCGCTCGGCGGCCGCCTGCGCGTGCTCGAGCACCGCCGCGGCGTCACCGGCAGCCTCGGCGTGATGGGCCAGGCGCGCGGGATCGGCACCGCGCGCGGCGAGCCGCTCGAGCACCTGCCGGTGCAGCGCCGCCCGGCGGCGCGGCGGGATCTCCTCCTCGAGCGCGAGCCGGGCGAGCTCGTGGCGGAACGCGATCGCGCCGCCGTCCATCTCCACCATGCCGGCGAGCAGGCACTCGTCGAGCGGCTCGTCGGCGGCGTCGATCAGCCCGGGGTCGGCCGATCCCGGGACGACGGCGAGGCGCTCGAGCAGCGCCCGCGCATCGTCGCTCAGGCGAGCGGCGCGGGCCACGACCGCGTCACGGACCGTCTGCGGCGGCGCGGCGCCGGGCGCCGACAGGACCTCGGTGACGTAGAACGGGTTGCCGCCGGTGCGGCGGTGCAGGTCGTCCCCGTCGACGCCGAGCGGCTCGGCCAGCGTGCGGACCGCCGCGAGCGAGAGCGGCGGGAGCCGCACGCGCGTGACGGCCGCCGCGGTGGCCAGCTCGCCGAGCGCGATCCGCAGCGGCGCGTCCGCGTCCTCCCGGAAGGTGGCGATCGCCAGCGCCGGCACGCCGGCCATCCGCCGCCCCAGCAGCCCCAGGACGTCGAGCGTGCCCTCGTCGGCCCAGTGCAGGTCCTCGAGCACGAGGATCGTGCCGCGCGCGCCCCGGAGCTCTCCCAGCAGCACGCCGACCAGCTCCGCCGGCCGCGCGCCGGCCGCAACCGCTGCGGCGAGCTCGCCGCCGACGACGTCGGCGACGTCCTGCAGCGGCCCGAGTGGGCGCGGCGTCTCGAGCGGGTCGCACGCGCCCCACAGCACGCGGGCGTCGCTGCGCTGGGTGAACGCGCGCACGAGCGAGGTCTTGCCGACGCCCGGCTCGCCGCCGACTAGCACGAGCCGCCCGGCGGGGCCTTTCAGGAGATCGAGGAACGCCTCGCGCTCGAGGAGCACGAAGGCGATCCTCTCACGCTACGTCGCGCAGTTTCTGAGCCTCGGCGAGGCTCTGCAGCTTCTTCAGCGACTGGTTCTCGATCTGGCGGATGCGCTCGCGCGTGACATTGAACGTCCGCCCGACCTCGTC